>NZ_ADHJ01000020.1:0-252655 GCF_000193415.1 Paenibacillus vortex V453 | reverse complement strand
AAACCGGTTATAGCAGAACAAGTCACTCGTAATCTTCATTAAGAACCAAACCTCCGTAAGGAAAAGCGATAGCTGCCTTCCCGCCTGAATTTGATCCTGTCAATGCATCGAATATCAACAATCCGGGTGTACGATTCAAGCTCCGAACGCTTACCTGGAAGTGATCGCCGGCCGTTAGGCGGTATCTACGGCTGTCATCTTCCTTGGCAACATGCGAATCCGGAAACAGATATCGCATTACATCGTCCTGATAATAGGCATCGTATACAACGGAGTAGCGGTTCAGGAATGTGTCCGGATCTGAAGGATCGCCATATTCGGGATGGTATTTCTTATGATGATGCTCCATCTCCACGCTGTACATGTTCCCGGTGGCTGCCAGCTCTTGCAGGAAATCATTGTACATGATAGGGGTAATATATCCCTTCGTACGAACGCTGTCTACGAACTTGGTAACGGATTGATAGACAACGAGCCGTGACAGGTCATCCTGCCTTCTGGCCATCTCGCCCGCGGGAACTAAATAGAGCAGAAGAAGTGCCAGAAAAGCCGCAAACCATTTCGAAACCGAGTTTGACATTGTTGCTACCTCACTTTAACAAACTGGATGCTATCCACTTCTCCATTGGTTCCGCGAAGATACTGCACGCCATAACGAGCGCTCATATCGATAATCGACAGATCCAGCTCTTCTGGATTACTGCCTGAGCTGAATCGTATTCCGTCCACGGACATATCGTAAACATTCGTCTGAACCTCACGAAGAGTAAACAATACTTCGCTTCCCTTATAGGTCAGATTTCTATCCTCGTTCATCATCTCCACTGTTGTCACTCCGGCATGCTGCTCCTGCGTCATCCTGCCCGCGGCGCTTATGCCTTGGTCGAGGAAGGTCTGCATATTAACGGCATACATACAGGCACCTATAAACAATGCCACCCCAGCTGCCAATTCAAGCATATTTATCGTTTGTTCACGCACGACGCGTCACCTTCCAAAAATAACTATTGATCAAACTTGATTCCCCTGATCACATTGGAATTATCCTTAACAATGGTCGCCCTGAATTTTCCGCTTGGGTTGACATACTCCGTACTCTTCTCATCCATTACGAGATTGATATTCCCTTGCCTCGAATCCGGATTCAGGATAGATCCGTCCGTCTCCAGAACATTTCCGTACCATTGCCCTGCTTTGTTTTTTCCGGTTGCTATGAAAACCCCGAACTGATCCTTATCCTTGTACTTGCGAAGTGCATTCGTAACCTGAGATCCGCTGATCGTTGTACCGTCATAAACGGTGAAAGCTGCCTGGGACAGCTCTGTTTGAATATCCGAGAAATTGTTCTGTGCGGTTTTGGTAGCTTCCTGTGCCGAAATAAACAAAATAACAACAATGGTGATCAGAGCAATTGTCAAAAATATTCCCGCGGCCACCTTCAGAGCTGATGATGCATTATTCATTGAAATCTCCCTCTTTTTCTCATTTATTATTTGAGTCTACGAATCATGACGACACTACACTACACTCGCGGCAGCATCTACAAACGCTGGATTTGCTCATAATACGTTTCCATCTGGGAAAAACTCATACCAATTAAGGGAATGACCAGATACATAAAGATCAGAGCATACATAGGGGTAAAACCGATCAATCGCGCCCATGCCGCCTTCGTATCAATCATCGCCTCATATTCCTGTTTGCGCTGCTCGAAGCTGAAGATCATCTCGCCATCCAGATCATCGAATACGTCCTTGATCGGTACTTTATCTACCGCAAGCAGCAATTTGTCTACCAATCGTTGAAAGTCAGGGAACCAAACATCTTCCTTCAGCTCCAGCAAAGCCAATTGGGCTCCATGCTCATAATGCAGCAGGCTTTTTTGGATCGGGATCTTAAATATGACGGCGAATCGATTAAGCCATTCCAATATGCCCTCAACCGAGATTCGTTCCATCCCCCGCAATATAGATATGACCGTCTGGAACTGATATACTTCATGCCGCATTTCCATATTGCGCACTTTCCGGTGAAAATACAGCAGCCATAGAGGAGCTCCGTATGCTGCCATCCCTGTCAAAAAGGACAACAGCAGCTCCCACCATTTTAGATATTCGCCATCATATCGCTGCAGCTTTATCATGATTCGATCAGTTATGATATCAAGCTGCTCCATAGTCAGTCCCATCTGATCCGTTTTGCTTACCATGTGCTTAACCTGATCGTGGGTGACATTCGGAGACATTTGCAATTGCTCCATCAACAGCCGATCCTGTTCCACAGTCTCTTCTGCCTGCCGTCGTTCGATCTCACTCATCTGACCGAACAGTGAATTGTTCAACGCTGCGGGAACATACAACAATTGATGTTTAGCCTGGACATGCAGACCCATTGCCACAGATAACGAAAGGAAAAAAGCCAAGAAAAAGAACGTTAACCTTCTGACATATAACCATTCGAATTTGATTCTTGCATTGCTTTCCTTTAATAGTCGGAGTTGTCTGTCATAGTTCAACGTACCAGGGCTCGGTGCCATCATATCCACAAGCCTACGAACGAAAGAAATACGATACAGTCTCTCTTCCCAAGTGACTTTTTTCTCTACCCCTGCACGGTAATCCGTTTCTCGATTCTGCTGAAGCTTCTGCAGCAGGACGTACGAGATTAGAATAATGACATAAATCGAAATCTTGGTAATAAAACCAAGCTTGCTCATATAAAACTCATCCATTGAAGGAAAACTGCTTCTTGCCCAGCGTTCGATCGGTTTCGTAAAGAAAACAGGTGCCAATGCGATAACATTCAAGCCCTTCATCAAATAATCGAGCTTGTCTCTTCTCAATATTTCCAATTGGATTTCCTTTGTCAATCCGCTTAATCCATGCAGGTAGATGGAGCCTTGCTTTCTGGCGTGATCGCCAAACTCCATAACAAGGTGGGAAATGCCCGCAAAAGCCTTAAGATAACGATTAGGTGCCACCTCATAATAACGTTCCAACTCTTCGTCGGGATCATTGGATACCAAGGCATTGTAAATTCGATGTGCATGAATTGATATTTCGTGTCCGGAGGTTTCAGCACCCTCGTACAGCGCTTCCTCCACCATGCCATGCTGCTGATAGTGATGACGGACTAGAGAGAATAATTCAACCGATTGAACGAGCACTCTTCGCTCCAGGCGATTGATGAACATCTCAACAAGCATATTGTTAATAACCGCAGCCGCAAGAATGACAATGACCATAAATCCGAAGTCCGGTTGGCTCCATATAAGCAGTAACGCTGTTAGCGTGAGGGTGCCTGTTATAGCGAAAGCAAGTTTCATCGTCTCAAACCGAAGCGCGATTTCATCGTAAGGATGAATGATCGCGATTCTCTGCCTGATCCGTTTGAGATAAGATCGGACCAAGGGGATTTTCACCCCGTACATATAGGCCAATTGAAACCACTGTCGGTACATCTCACGCAGTGGCTTGTTTTCTCCCATCTCTGCCCTTCCGACGCTTCCTCTATGAAAAACTCGTCTTCTGGATAGCCATAACACGATACCCATGGTGATCGCAAATAGCAGCAGAGATATAATGAAAACCAGGATCAGCACATCTTTAGAGGTCACCTTCTCCCCCCCAACCTGCAGTCAGAAATGCTTTGAATTCTTCCGCATCTTCCGGCTGCATCTGCTCCGTCATTTCGAGGATACTGCGCTCGGATAGCTTGGCAGCAGCTATATAAACTCCATCCCGGTACTCAATCACATTGCGGGATATGAAATGACCTTCTTCATTCAATCTCCGTATATGCTCTGCACTCAGCTTGAAATATTCCTCCAAACGTTTCTTCAAGCTGCCACTATCCGAGTTTATATTGATGTCTGGGAATGTCCCCTTCTCTATCGGGATACATTCTGTAATGCGCTCTATGTAACGGTTGCCATTCGCATCTCTTCTAAGATGAACATCAAAGTTGATTACACTGATTACCTGCTGCTCGGCAATGTGCTCCTGTCTGAATACTCCACTCTTGAGCAGGGAATTGCGCAGCGATTGAACCAGATCCTTGAATGTCTTGGCATGATGGGTAAATACCGTGAACAAACTGGCCACTTGGGACATCTGAATCATCCATGAAGCTACCTCGTCACTAGCTACCTCGCCAAGAATATTGACCGTACCGTCCGTTTTCTTCTGAAGATCCAGGCCTGCCTGCCCGCTTATGTGTTCCGTTTCCCTGAAGCTGAGGATGTTCCTTCGGCTGTAGATCTTCCTCAAATGCAGCTCAAAGGCCATTTCCTGAACCCGAAGCGTATAGGACGCATATATGTGGCCCACCATCGCCATAAGCAGCGTTGTTTTTCCCGACCCTTGTGCACCGGTGATAGCCGTAATCCGACTGCCCCTCATCAAATATTTCAACAATCCAATCGGCAGTTCCGCACCGCTGCCCGTAATCAACTGATCAAGCGAAACCTTAGGCAGATCGAATTTGCGAACAAAAAATGCCCAGGATTCTGCAAACGGAGGTCTAACCACGACGACCCGTGAACCATCCTTCATCTCATTTACCTTGTAACCGCTGGCTTCGGAAAGCTGTCCGGGATGATTGTATTTGTATATGTTCTGACATACCCTCTTCAGTTCCAGCATCGACCCAAACGAAAGGAAGGCCAGATGCATCGATATCCCCCGGTAAAAAATCCACACACTTTCACAGCCCGTTGAAGGTAATCCGGCGTGCTGTGCCCCAATTCCCAAAAAATCATCGTGAGAACGAAAGATCTCCTGTCCGCTGTCACGGTCGACAGTTATCCCGCTAACTCCACCGCTAACCCCGTCAATACACTGATCTCTGATTTCATCCACAACAGAAAAGCCTTTGTACTGCTGATAAATGCGTTGAACCACGATATCCAGCTTCTCCTGAAACAAGAGCGGGCGCTGCTCGGACTCATAAATATAAGCCATGTCATCCGCCGTAACCGCATATACGCCGCCTTCTCCATAACCGGGGATCACCCGCGGTCTGGCAAGATCATATGTCTCGACCAGCACAGACAAGGCATCCTCACCATGTCTCTGTTTATATAGGTATAAGACGATTTCGAATTGATCCTGGGCTGTCAGGTCCAGCTGATTCTCGAACGGAATTGCAGCATTAATATTGGACTCATTCAAACCCAAATGGCTGACAAGCAGCTGTTTTAAGAAATCCTTTACATAAACCTTGTCCAGTACATCACCTGATACGCAGCCTTTGAGAGCGCGTCTCAATTCACTTCTCTTGTTCAATCTTCTTCGATACTCTTCTTCATAGAGTCCTAAATCGGACAGTTGACTATGCGTCAGTTGATGCAGGGTATCCTTAACAAACTCTGTCATGGACCCGAGTGAATACGGGTCCGTTCCCCTTGTCATGTCAGCGGCTGTTTTCTTTGTGTCCAAATAGCGAAGGTATACAAACAACAGCGCAAACAAAATCAAGATTACGATCCAAACCATATTCAAAGAGCTACCCGAAAGCATGCAAGCCCCCCGCTTTCGAAGCACCGGCAGGCAGACCCAACTGCTCGGCAGCAGCGTCGGCTACATGATGCACGGCGTTATAAAGAGGATTCATCCGTCTAAGGTCAGCACCTCCCCGGCTGCGCTGCATATAGGGCAAAATCGAACGCATATTCCATGCATCCGTCATGCCGGAACAATACGGAACACCGAGCACCACGTTTTTAATGCCAAAGCGACGCTTGATATTTTGCAGAGTGCAATTGCTCTCCCGATCATATTTGCCGATTACATACAGCCGGTGCTTGTCCGTAAGCTCAGAGGGCAATCGTTCCTGTACAAGTTCTCGCTCAAGCGCATGCAAATTTTGGTTCAAAGCCACTACGATCAGGTCAGCACCTAGTAATATTGCTCGGTCTGAGGCCCCAGGTGCTCCATTCCCTGCATCGGCTATCGTGACATCATAACTTCGCTTGGAGGATTCCATGACTCTGTTCATTAGGGTGGCCTGATTCCCATCCTCCGCATGCTTGGCCGATTCGAATTCATGCTCAGGCATATGCCGCGGCCCACACAGCAGATCCAGTCGGTCTGACAAAAGCGGCAGGGTATAATTGCGTACATTCTCTGGACTCAATCTCCCACTTGCATCAAGCCTTTCCAAGGCATCCATGCCGCTGTCCTGGAAAGCCGTAATATAATCCAGCGTTTCCTTTCGATGTGTAAATGCTTGTTCCACTCGTTCTCCATGGTATCCGCCATGTGCCAGCAGCACTTTGACCTGATACTCGAACGCCAGCACGATGGGCAGGCTTGTGGCCAGCATGGTACTGCCACTGCCGCCCCTCAACGGACTCCACACAGCAATCAGACTCATGCATGCCTCCTTCCTGCTTGCCTTAACGCCCGGCGGATATGCCGCTGTTCCATCTCCGACAATCTGCGGATAAGTTCAGTAAGGGATCGCTTATACTGCCTGGACAATGGCTTAATGCCCAGTCTACCCGCATGCTCATTCTTAATTTTCAGGGCGAAAAACAGTTCGTCCCACGGCATTTTCACGGGTGAACCCAGCCACTCGATCCGACTTTCTTCCAGATAACCTTCGATGTAAGCTTCATCTGTAAAATCTTCGATCACCTGAACGTATACCCGATGGAACGGTGGTAATGGATCATCTATTCTTGCAGCTCTTAGCTCATCCAGCAAAGCTGAGCTCTTTCTCAGTCCTGTTACCTCGAATCCGCTGACCCAAACATAGGCATCGGCTTCATCCCATTGATTCTTATCCAAAAATTGCGATTTCTCTACATCCATAATGACGTAGTCATACGTCTTCTCATCTCCTCCTTCCAAATATTTCCTCAGTGAAGAGTAATTCTGAAATCCGGTTGCCACATCAAACCCGGCAAACTCAATGATCGGCAGTTTAGGATGCATCACGCCTATGCAATGTTTGTACTTCGCATCAAGCGCACCATCCACTAGCAACACCCTGTTATCTCCGAACGCTAATATTTTGCACATATACAAAAGCAAGTCGCTCTTATCACAGATGCCCGTAAATATCCAAGTCTTCAATTGCTAACACTCCTTCATTCGCCTATCTGTTATTCAAGATCAATATGTTCCCGCTCAGGGACTTGAGAATATCAAATCCGCATCAGGTGTTCCCACTTCTGTTGAGGGCTTTGGATCCGCTGTTCCCTGTGTTCCCAGAATCTGCTCAGCTTCAAGATCCATCTCACCGCGTAGCGGGGTATCCCCCTGTTCGTCAGATTGGTTATCAGCCGAACTGCTATTAGCAGGAGGTGTCGCTGGGGTGCTGTTAGTGGATGCCGGGCTCCAAGAGTCCGGACTTCTGGCACTGCCTCCAAACGTGGAACTATAGTGCACATCAGAAGCCTGAACCTGCTGATTCGAATTAAGTTTGCTTAAATCCTCTTCCAACGTGCTCCGAAGCGAAATCTCCAGATGCTTTTCCGCTATCTTCACTATGTTCGGATTGCTTGCAATCAGGCTGGATACTTCCTCATTCGGCGGATAGTTGGGAATCGCCTTATCCTGCAGCTCCGGTTCAACATAAGTAAGTGCATACAGTGTTGCACCATGAAGGTAAGCGTCAACCAAAGCACTGGAGAGCAGAAGAATCTCCTGTTCACTTAACGTCGTCCAGAATGCCGGATTTTGAAACCTGTCAATCTTCTTCTTGGACAAAATAATGTAATCCTGTCCTGTCGGGAATTGAACCCGGACATCCACAACGTCCCCCTGTCTCAAATCACTTGGCAAATATACGGATTTCATCTCCCGATGACGCAGATCTGACGGAGTAGGCTCCTCTTCAAACAGCATCGTGCGCGTGATAGGTGTTCCTTGCAGCAGTTCGATCTTTACCCCCTTCCCGGCGATCTCCTCCTTGACCGAAAGAAGATTGTTAGAAGCCCCTTCATACGGCAGCCGAACTTCCTTAATATCCTTTGCCTCAATGAAATGTCCAGGAGGAATATCTCTTACTGGAACCCATGCAACCTGCATCGAGTTCAACTGCTGAAGCTGCGTCTCTTCCAGCTCCGTGATCCGCAGCTCGTATTTCATTCGCTCTTCGCCCTGCTGTTCCTTATAGCCGTGCAGATAGTAAATCATGGTGCCGGCACACAGGGCACCTGTCACGGCTGCGCCGGCAAGTCCGGCAAATATCAGCTTGCGGCTCCGCCGCCTGATAATCGGCATTGCTTCATCTCCTTCATATCAAATGCGGTTAATTCTTTCGAAACCTGAATCTTCGCTTCCGTTCTGTCGAAGGCAGATAGTCCTGAAATACTTGGGCAAATGTCTGTTGGCTGCTATTCGGTATCTCAAATGGATCCGATTGCAGAGGCAATGCATGAACTTTGCTCGTTCCAAGCGCTTTCCTCATCTCCTGAATCGTTTCTTCCCCCGCGAGCGGCAGTGCATAAATCCGTCCAGGCTGAGGATGTCTGGACAGCATCCGGGCTAGCGTCACCACATCATGCTGCCGCCACTCCGCTCCTGAACCGATCACGATCGGCAGATCGGCCCGAAGGAATTCCTCCAACCGTTCGCTGTCACGATAGGACCCCAAATCGAGGACAACCGCATCATAACTGCCACCCAGCAGCGAGATGACCTCCGTTCTGGCCGTTTGGCGCCAAAAGTGAATTCCATTGATTTCAAACTTTCGAATGGACCCAAGCTTTCCGCCTTCCGCGATTTCCTGAATCCGGCTGAATGCGGTGGATTTCGCGCTCATTTCCACAATCGCCACTTTTCCATATCGCGAAGCCAGGAAATGTCCAAACGCAATACAGCTATGTGTAGTTCCTACACCTGACGATGCACCTAGCACAGCAGCCACCAGCGTCCCGGCAACCGTACCGGACTGAACCCCCGAACTATTCACGGGAATCGACTGCTGCCTGCTGAGTGCAGAACGCACTTCCATCGTGGATTGATATCGATGCTCGGGTGCATATTGCAGCAGTTTACGGATAACAGGCACCAGTTCTCTTGGCAAGTCACCACGAATATGACGCTCCACGCCTGTGATCCATTCACTGAACTTGCCACTGGTTGAGAGATATAGCAGCAGCGCGCCTAACCCATACAGATCCGATCGCGCATCGCTTTGCCTTCCCCCATACTGCTCCGGTGCTGCAAATCCGACCGTTCCAAGCTTGACCGTATCCTCGCCGCTCTCCTGCTTGTAACTTCTCGCGATGCCAAAATCGATGAGTCGAACCTCCAGCTGATCGGTCAGCATGATGTTCGATGGCTTTAAGTCCCGGAATATGACCTGAGGCTCATGACCATGGAGATACTCCAGCACGTCCAGCAATTGCTCTGTCAGTTCCATGATAAATTCCGGATTCACGTTTCCGCGGTATCCCCGAAAGTACTTCTCCAATGTCATGCCCTGAATGTAATCCATCACCAAATAGGTGTAGCCGGTATCCTGAACATGGAAAAAATCAACGATTCGCGGCAAGCGCGGATGACTGAGTTTAATCAGCAGCTGCGCCTCATCCTGAACAGCGCGCTGCATACCGGGCTCAGACATACTCTCCTTCACCGCCCATTTCTTGCCGGGCAGCTTCAAATCCTCCGTCAGATATACGCAGCTCATACCGCCTTCGCCGATAATACGATCTATAACATAACGTTCGCCTAGCACTTCCCCATGCAGCAATCTGCAAGGCTGCTGTTTCATGATTACGCCCTCTCCCCTGTCTTATAAGCACAACAAAAAGGGAAAGCACTCCGCCACATCACTAAATCGTGATGAATAGCGGGATGCTTTCCCTGTAGTTGTTGTTGGTTAATTTTGGAATCATTATAAAACATTATTCATTCAACTGTAAAGACTTTTTTAATACTTAATCATATATAGCGTAATCTCGTCCCGATTATGAAACAGCTGCTTCGCTCCCTGAACCTGCATTCTCGCCTCTTCAAAAACCGCCATGATCTCTTTCACAAGCGCCATCGGTTTCTTGGTCAACAGCTTAACTGTAATGACTGCCGTGCCGCCCGCCTGAAGACTGTACAGGAGCCCTGTCACCATCTTCGCCGTTTGTTTCGGACTCCAGCTCATATCGCAGACCAGCAGATCGAATTCATGCTCCTTAAACGACACATCGGCCGCGTTCTTGTGGATGACCCTCAGGTTCTTGTGTCCGTGAAGCGATGGATGCATTTTGGCGGGATCCACCGCTGTAACCTGCAGGCCGCGCTCCAGCAAAAAGGAAGTCCATCCTCCAGGCGCAGCACCGATATCAAGGGCCTTGCGGAACGAATCAAATGGGATTCCGAACTGCTTCTCAGCCTCAAGCAGCTTGAACTTCGCCCTTGAGATTTGACCCTCTTCACGTTGAAAACGGACTGCGCCTCCGTTCCAATCCGACAGGTTCTCCTCTGGCCGCGACACGCCTACATACCATAAGCCGTCCGCTGCGAACAATGATATGATCCACTCCGGCGCCTGCACCGTGTATTCGAGTTGGAGCGGAGTCAAACGATGCTGAAGTTCATCCCGGAGCGCTGCCGGGTTTTCCGTCCACAAGCTGTTCTCCGTCTTTCGGATCTGGATGGATACTCGGCTGCCGCTGATCTCTTCCCGCTTCAGTATATACGCTTCGACCGCATGTAAAGCTTCATCAACGGTTTCCGCCGTTATTTCCAGATGTACGGGAAACAGATGCCGTAGAAAAATAGGGGGCTTGGACATTATCAGTCCCTTGGCCTCCTCTTCCGACCTGCCGAGTGTTGTTACAAACACCTCACCCGGTATCAACATCGTGCTCTTCAGGCTGCCAAACATCCGGCGCAGCTCTTCCTGGGCATAGGGTGCAAATCCATGATTTGCTGTGCACACCCATTTACAGTGCAAATCCTGACTTTTCCGATCCTCTTCTTCAAGACCCTGCATAACATTTAATTCATCCAAACGGATTAACCTCCAGAAATAACTTTGATCCAGGGACGTCCGCCATTCCATTCCAGCTGAGCGTCAATATCATAAGTTTGTTTGATAAGTTCAGGTTTTAATACTTCTTCTTTCCTACCCGAGGCCGTTAAGCGTCCGTCCTTGATAAGCGCCACATGAGTAAACAAAGGGACAATCTCCTCGATATGATGCGTAACGTACACAACCGCTATCTTACGCTGCTTCAGAGAATCAATCTCCAGCAGCATCTTCTCCCTTTCGTACAAATCAAGGCCGGCACACGGTTCATCCATAATCAGAATCCTCGGATCAGCCATAAGGGAACGCGCCAGCATTTACTTTTTTTCGTTCGCCCTGGGATAAGGTTCCGAGAGGCTGCTCTGCCAAATGACCAACATTCATCTCATTCAGCAGAGTGTAGGCTCTACTCCGTGCTTCCTCCGGAATGTCCTGATAGAACCGCAAAAAGGCATAAGCGCCTGTGGCGACTACTTCCCACACCGGGTCGCTCAGAGAAAGCTTTTCCAGCAGCGATTGACTAATATAGCCTATGGATTTGCGGACATCTCGAACGTCACATTGTCCATATACATGGCCGAGAACTTCAACTCGTCCACTGGAAGGGAACATATACCCCATCATCATTTCCAGCAGCGTGGTCTTGCCTGAACCATTCCGGCCCAAAATAACCCAGTTTTCTCCCGGTCTCATCTCCATGCTGACATTATCCAGAATATGACGGTCCCCTCGGACAAGCGATATATGCTGCAACGAGATCATGGCTTCACACTCCTGACAAAACTTGCAATATCCTGCACGGAGCCCATCCGGTACAGCACAGCCGGTACGGCGCCAGCACTTGATTGGACAGCCAAGAGAGCAGGAACACTGCGAATTTGATACCGTTCCACAATGCCCGGAAGAAAATTCACGTCTGCTTCAAGGAGCTTCATATCCGGAACCACATGCTCCACAATTTCGATCATTTTACGCGCAGCGGTACATGTACCGCATAATGGCGTATGCAAAAATACGATGACAGGATCAGCTTCCATATCCCGTTTCGCCATACGCTCTTGCCATTCGAGCCTCTCCACCAGTTCCCGCTGTGTAACCTCGATCATCTTGTACCCTGCGCGACTTCCCGCATTACGGATTCCGGCATCGGTCCATTATGAACCTGCACGCCCTCGGGCATATGTGCATAGAGCAGTTCATACATTTTTCTTCTGCCTGATGGACTTGAGGTGTGAAGATATATTTCCTTGGCCTGCAGCTTCTCGGCAATCATAGCAGCAACTACATCGCCGCCGTTCATTTGATCATGCCCCAACTCAAAATCAAGTGACAGCACATCCACTTCGCATTCGCGGAGCATCAACAGACATTCTTCCCCGTTTCGAGCCAGCGCAAATCCTTTCGGATTAGGACGCCAGTCGTCTAAATACAGATGAATCATACTACTCTCTCCCTTAATCAGGACCAGGACAGCATCTTGGCGATGTCTTCCCGATGTGTGCCGTCAGCCCCTTTTTCACTTTCCAGGACAAATGCCTTGCCCGTGAGCTCCTGTGCCAGAGCCAAATGCTTCAGCGCTTCTGTACCTATCATACCTTGCCCGACACGTGCATGACGATCTTTTCTCGAACCGGCTCCATATTTCGAGTCGTTTAAGTGGACTGCTACCAGGGAATCCCAGTAACCAAGCGACTTGCCTCTGGCAAGGAGCTCGCCTGTGTTGGATATATCCCATCCTCCTGCCGCAAACAAGTGGCAGGTATCGAGACAAAAACCTATTTTTTCCGGATAATCAGCCAGCTGTCTAACCTTTACACTCTCCTCAAGGGTCATGCCCATCGATCCATGGTCGCCCGCCTGATTCTCGATCAGCAGCTTGGCCTTGCCCTTCCAAGATGATAACACATCGTTCAAACAACGAATAATATTCTGATAGCCTTCCAGCACATCCTGACTCTTGTGATGCCCAAAATGAACAACGATGCCAAGCGAGCCGCAAGCCTCTGCAATTATAAGGTCATTCTTGAGTGATTCCACGGTCAACCCGTAGAATTCTTCGCCGCGGGTCAACCCTACCGCCATATTCGTCGGATAAGGCGTGTGCGCAATCGAAACAATCCCTTGCTCCTGGCAGAACCTGGCGCATGCGGCAGCATTCCGAATGTCCGGCGTCTTCAAATGGAGACTGCGCGGATTTTTCGGGAAATATTGATAGGCCAGTGAACCGATCCCGGCTGCATGCTGGGCTGCTGCAAGAAATCCGCCCCGGGTGCTGACGTGGCTTCCGATCCTGATCTTAGGCTTCATGCTGGCAATGGGGACAAAAGAAAACTTTGCGCGAGGTATGCTCCGCCTTCGCAATAGCGGTACCGCAGCGAACGCAAGGCTCTCCTTCGCGATCATACACCTTGCATTCATCGTTATAGGCTCCTGTCAGCTGGTCCCCTTCCTGAAACGGCATCTCCATGTAACCTCCGCCATCAGTCGCTTCATTCATTACCTTAACGGTGCTGTCATACAGCTGCTCCAAAGACTGCTCCGACAAATCCTGGATTTTGGTCAATGGATGAATTCTGGCATCAAATGCGATCTCATCTGCGTAACAGTTACCGATTCCAGCGACAACCTGTTGATTGACCAGCGTAGTTTTTAATGCGCCACGCCGCTTTCCGATCAATTGGACAAAGCGCGCTTTGGTCATGCGTCGGTCCAGCAGCTCAGGTCCAAGCTCTTTTAGCGCATCATCGGCTTCTTTTGCCGTAAGAAAATGCAAATAACCCAGGCGCAGACCGATAAAATACAACACCTGATCACCAAACGTGATCTCGACTTGAGTAGAACGGGGAGGACGCTCTTCATCGATACGCCCTAAATACAGAATGCCTCCCAGCATCAAGTGAAGCAGCAGCCGGCCTCCGTTGTGGAGATGAAATACGAGGTGCTTCCCTCTCCGTTCCACAAAAATGACCTTGCTTCCTTTTAATACGGAAGTAAACTCATCAACAGGCACGTTTAGTGATTTCTCACGGTTCACGACAACATTTGTGATGGGTACATTGACAATGCTCTGAGATAACAGTCTTCGGTAGTTCTCCATTTCCGGCAGTTCCGGCATGATTCATCTTCCCTTCGTCGATCACAAAAGTTTATGTACGCTTCGCTTTTTACGAACACAGCAGTTTGACCACTTCACTCAAATCGCGGCATATATAGTCTGGCGTAACACCCGTTGCCTCGATATGTGCCTCCATGTTGAGATCTGTCGTTATACCCGTCATAACGAGCACCGTCTTGCATCCGGCATGTGCACCCGCTGCGATATCCGTACGGATATTATCCCCGATCACATAAGTTTCTTCCGGTGCCAGTCCAAGACGGTCCGAGGCAAACTTCATCAGAATCGAGGAAGGCTTGCCAATCACGGTCGGCTTAACTCCGGAAGCAGCTTCAATGGCGGCCCCAAGCGAACCTGCACCAGGCATTAAGCCGGTATCCGACGGGAGAAGCAGATCGGGATTGGTCAATACAGACACCGCCCCCTCCTGAATCCAGCGGACAGCACGGGTCAGTTTATCGTAATGAAACGCACGGTCAATTCCTTGAATGACATATTCAGGGGAGTCCTCCACGATCGTGAGGCCTGCAGACAACAGCGCTTCCCTCAGTCCCTCTTCCCCGAGCATCGCAACTCTGGCTCCCGGCGATTCCTCGGCAATATATCGGGCCGCTGCAAGGGAAGAGGTGCACACTTCGTTTGGCGAAGCAGGTATCCCCATTTCCATCAAATGCGCTGCCACCTGCTCCGGTGTTCTCGAGGAGTTGTTGGTTACGTACAGGTACGGAATCTGCAGCTCCTTCAATCGCTCAATGAGAAGATCCGCTCCCTCAATTCGGTTGCGGCCGTGATACAGTGTTCCATCGAGGTCTATCAGCAATCCTTTGGATTTTTCCACCATGTTATAGCACCTTCTTTATTTCTTTCCTTCATACCCTAAATGATTCATCGGCTGAAGTAAAAGTGTATTCTCGCCAATCCGTTATCGGCATCCATCATCATGAATATGTATCAAACATAAATACCCCAGTAGTATTATTGTAAAGAAGCCCACATCCGGTTGCAAGGTTCATGCCGGGCGCCTCATCCTGGTGCTGCCGAGTCGAAAGAAATCGAAGGCTGTCCAACCATCAGCGAATATATATCGGTTTGTCATTTCCTGCGCTTTCCCGGAAAATAATTCACTTCACATTTCCCTGTAAGCCGGGCAGCTGCTCCATTTTTACGATCTTCTCTGGATGGGGTACAATCCGAAATCTTCAGCCAGCCGTGTATTCTCAAAAATCTGCTGCGCTTCCTTAAGCAGTGGCTGCAGATGCTCGATATCTTTATAGCGGGAACTAAAGTGGGTCAGGAACAGCGTCTTTACTCCGGCTCGTTCTGCTGCCTCTGCTGCCTGCTTAGCTGTACTGTGATAATATTCGTGAGCGAGCTCCGTCAAGTCATCCATAAAGGTAGCTTCATGAACGAGAAGATCGGCTCCCTTCGACAGGCTCTCCACCCCCGGGCATGGGCGCGTATCCCCGAGAATCGTAACCACTCTGCCCTTTTTCGGAGTTAGAAGCACGTCCGAAGCATGTATCCACCTGCCGCCGCCGAGATCCACGCTCTCTCCTCTTTTCAGCTTCCCGTATAACGGTCCCGGCTTGAGCCCGTAAGCCTCCAGCCGCTTCAGATCCAGACTGCCGGGAAGGTCTTTCTCCTCTATGCGGTAACCGTAGCTCTCCGCTCGATGATCCAGCTTTGCCGCTTCCACCCGGAAGCTATCGTCCTCAAACAACACACCGCCCGTATGCTCCATGATCTCCATCGTGTAAGGAACACGGGATTGGCTGATGTTTAATGTGGTCTCAATGAACGATTTAATCCCCGGGGGACCGTAAATCGCAAGCGGTAAAGTCACGCCTTGGGCACCGCGGCTCGAAAGCAGTCCCGGCAGGCCGAAGATGTGATCACCATGCATATGGGTAATGAATACCTTCTCAAGCTTGGACAGCTTGAGCGGGGATTTCAATATTTGATGCTGTGTGCCTTCTCCACAATCAAAAAGCCACAGACTTCTGCGCTCCTCCAGCAAACGCAGTGCAATCGAGGTCACGTTACGCTGTAGCGTCGGAACCCCCGCGTTCGTTCCTAAAAAATAGAGTTCCATCCCTCTTCTCCCCTTTCGGTTGTAAACCGGAGAAATCCCCCGAAACATTCGGAGGATTTCAACCCGGCTATGCCGGTATTCAACAGGTTAAGCTTTATCCACGTTAAAATAATGTGCCTCAGGATGGCTGAACACCATCGCCGATACCGACGCCTCAGGCTCCATCATGAATCCTTCGGTGAGTTGAACGCCGATATCCTCTGGCTGCAGCAGCTTAAACAACGGCTCCTGATCTTCCAGGTCCGGGCAAGCCGGATAACCAAAGGAGACGCGAATGCCTTGATACCTGGCACCCAAGCGCTGCTTCATGGTCATGTCTGCCGGATCCGGATATCCCCAAGTATCCCGCATCATGTGATGAATCCGCTCCGCCAGTCCTTCTGCCGTTTCCAGGGCAACGGATTGAAGCGCATGGGAGCGGAGATAATCTCCCTTGTCCTTCCATTCCCCGGACAGTTTTCCTACGCCGTGTCCTGCTGTAACAACGAGAAATCCGACGTAATCCATCACGCCGCTATCTACGGATTTCAAGAAATCCGCCAGACATAGGTATGGCTCAACCTGCTGTCTCGGAAACGTAAACGTATGCAGTTCTTTGGTTGTGTCATTCGGATCATATATGATGATATCGTTGCCTCTCGACTGCGCCGGGAAGAAACGGTACATGGCATGCGCCTGAATGATGCCCGATTGAACGGCCTCCTCCAGGATACCGTCAACGGTTTCCTTAAGGGATACTGCCTTCGGATCATTTGCTTTTAACAGCTGTTCCACGGATCCTTTAAGTCCCAGATGATGTCCTAACAGCATCTGCATGTTGATATAAGGCAGGATATGCGAAATCGGATAATTCCGGAGCACATGCCGCTCCATATCCGGCGGTATATACACCGGGACATCTGTCGATATTTTGGATCGCAAGCCCTCTGACAGCTTAGGCATCACTTTCACCACTTGAGGAGCCGCAGCTTCCGCTTCTTGCTCTGCCTTGATATCTTCAACCATTCTTGTCCGCTGCACCGGATCGCTAAGCTGGTTTGCCAAAGCAAGACCATCCATCGCATCCTTGGCATAGAGCACCATCCCATCGTACTCCGGACGAATGCGCGTTTTGGTGAATTTTCGTGTCAGGGCAGCTCCGCCTACCATAATCGGAACGCTGATCCCGGCATTCTTCAAATCCTGGGCCGTTGATACCATCTGCTGGGCTGATTTGACCAGCAAACCGGACAAACCGATTGCATCAGGCTGTTCACGCCGGTAGGCCTCGATAATTTGCTCCGGTGGTACTTTTATACCCAAATTAATGATTCGATAACCATTGTTGGACAGAATGATCTCCACCAGGTTTTTGCCGATATCATGCACATCTCCCTTGACGGTGGCGAGCATGATTTTACCTTTAACCGATGACTCGTTTTTCTCCATAAAAGATTCCAAATACGCCACGGAGGCTTTCATTACTTCTGCGCTCTGGAGCACTTCTGCCACGATTAACTCATTGTTGTTGAACAAGCGGCCAACCTCGCTCATTCCATTCATCAATGGGCCGTTAATAATCTCAAGGGCTCCGTATTTGGTTAATGCTTCATCCAAGTCCGGAATAAGTCCTTCCTTAGACCCTTCCACTACATAGGAGGCAAGGCGTTCCTCAAGTGTCAAATTCGAGACTTGAACCTTCTTCTCGACCTTCTTGTTGCGGAATGCCGCCACAAAGGCTGCCAATGTCTCATCATTGGTGCGGTAGATCAGATCCTCCGCCAACCGGCGCTCCTCTTCCGGAATGGAGGCATACCGTTCCAGCTTCTCTGTGTTCACAATCGCATAATCCAGGCCCGCCTTGGTGCATTCGTACAGATACACGGAATTCAGCACTTCGCGTCCTGCTTCCGGCAATCCGAAGGAAACGTTGCTGATTCCAAGAATCGTATGCACTTTCGGCATCGCTTCTTTTATAATACGAATGCCTTCAATGGTTTCCTTGGCGGATCCGATGTACTGCTCGTCTCCAGTACCTACAGGGAATACCAGTGTGTCAAAAATAATATCTTCCGGTGAAACGCCATACTTGTTCACGAGCAGATCATAAGAGCGCTGAGCTACCTTCAGCTTGTCGTCACGATGGATCGCCTGGCCGCTCTCATCAATGGTGCCCACTACGACCGCAGCACCGTATTTGTGTACCAAGGGAATCACTTGCTCAAATTTCTCCTCGCCATCTTCAAGGTTAATGGAGTTAATTATCGCTTTGCCTTGCGAGTATTGGAGGGCTAAGTCAATGACAGCCGGATCGGTTGTATCCACCATCAGTGGTACCTTAACCTTTTTCACCACGAGCTCCAGGAATTTGACCATGTCTTCACTTTCTTCACGATCAGGGTCCTGCACACAAACGTCAATAATATGAGCACCGTTCTTCACTTGTGCACGGGCAATCTCGGATGCCTCTTCGTATTTGCCTTCAACAATTAGACGCTTAAACTTGCGCGAACCCAGTACATTCGTACGTTCACCCACCATATATGGGCGGTTTTCCTGCTCAATATAGACAGGCTCGATGCCGGACAATGCCGGTAAATGCGTACCATCCAGCGGACGTGGCAGGAAGGTGTCCATCGTATTCTTTAGCGCACGAATATGATCAGGAGTTGTCCCGCAGCAACCGCCGGCAATATTGAGCCATCCCTTTTCTGCAAAAGCACCCATCTTCTGGGCCAACGACTCAGGGGATTCATGATACTGACCGTTCTCGTCAGGCAGACCAGCGTTAGGATAACAACTGATCGCACTTCTTGACATTTCAGACAAAGACCGGATATGGTCGCGCATGAATTCCGGGCCTGTAGCGCAGTTAAGCCCGATGGATACCGGATTTAAATGTTCCAATGAAATGTAGAATGCTTCAATATTCTGACCGGCAAGCGTGGTTCCCATCGGTTCGATGGTACCGGAAATCATAATAGGAAGGGTAACACCCGTCTTCTCAAACGCCTGGCGAATGCCAATGCTCCCCGCTTTAACGTTCAACGTATCCTGTGAAGTTTCGAGCAGCAGCGCATCAACCCCGCCTTCAATCAAAGCCTCGGCCTGCTCCTCGTAACTCTCAATCAACTCGGCAAAAGTCACACCGCCGGTGACGGAGAGCGTCTTGGTTGTCGGCCCCATTGCCCCCACCACATAGCGAGGACTGTCCGGGGTAGAATATTTTTCAACCGCAGCACGCGCCAAATGGGCTGCTTTCAGGTTGAGTTCCCTGGCAAGCTCCGGAACATCATATTCAGCAAGCACAACGGAAGTTGAGCCAAATGTATTCGTTTCAATCAGGTCTGCACCTGCTTCAAGGTATTGTTCATGTATTTTCTGAATGACATCCGGCCGATGAATGACCAGCATTTCATTACAACCGTCCAGCTCCGGGCCGCCAAAATCTTCTGCCGAGAGGTCCTCTTGCTGTATCATGGTGCCCATGGCACCATCAAGAATTAATATTCGTTCCTTAAGTACTTCTTGTAAGCTAGGCTTGTTCAACTCATAAACCTCCCCGGAAAACGTTAAATCTTAGTGTATCAGAATATTTTTCAATAGAAAAGCTGAAATATGCGTTGTTGCTCGGGCAAATCAACATTTGCAGATGACAAACGCGGTGAGGGGGGCTATAATACATATTAATCCAACGGGAGAAAGAGGGTTAGAGCTATGGCAGAGATTGTAATTCGCAATACGAACGAACGTATTACCGGGGAAGAAAATGTTCGGGAATTCCTGAATAACCAAGAGGTTGTTTACGAGCACTGGAATATGGAAAAACTCCCGGCAGCGCTTCAAGAAAATTTCAAGCTTAGTGATGACGATAAGAAGCGCATTTTGGACATCTTTGATGTAGAGATTCGCGACCTGGCTGCAAGACGCGGCTACAAAATTTGGGATGTCATCACACTTTCCGAGTCAACGCCCAATATAGAGGACCTGCTGAAGAAATTCGAAGAGGTTCACACGCACTCGGAAGACGAAATCCGTGCGATTGTCGGCGGTAAAGGGATCTTCATTATTAAAGGTTCTGACGATGTAGGATACTTTAATGTTGAGCTTGAGCCCGGCGATGTCATTTCCGTTCCGGAAAACACGCCTCACTTCTTCACATTGATGGAGAACAAACAGATCATCGCAGTTCGTCTCTTCATTGAAGAGAACGGATGGGTAGCTACACCGGTAGCGGATCCCCAGTTCCAATAAAACTGCAATGGTTGATTGAATAGGAAAATAAAATAAGGCAGCGCAACCATCCGATTCACGGATCCTGCGCTGCCTTATTTTATTGTGTTGCATTACTCCATTACTCCGTTACCGTGAGTTCCTTCAACGGCATCGAGTGCTGTCCTCTTGCAGTGACGTGCGAAACGATACGATACGTTCCGACATCGGGGAAGGTTTTTTCCATTTGATATACCCCATCCTGATCGTGCTTAACCGGCACCTTCGCCTGTACGCCTCCACCTTCGAGTGTTACTTCAAATTCCACATCATTCGCATCTTCCACCGGATTGCCTGCTTGTGTCACCTTTGCTTGAATTAATACCTTCTCACCAGCCTGAATGCTCTCCGGCGTCAACGTCAGTTCTACAATGATAGGCTCTGCCATCACATCATCGCTGTATTCCGCTTGGCTGTCACTGCATGCAGCAAGCGCAACAGCCATAAGTACCATCGCTGCAAACAAAGCCACCTTTTTCGTTGTCATGCCTAACACCTCTTTACGATATAATGCTATGTATGGTTCATCCACGTAATGGTCAATGCCAATCTGCGTAAGCTTACTATCCATTATATCGTATTAACCTTTTTTTTCTATCTCATACAGCTTACAATTGTGTGACGTTTATCACAGGCGGTAATCACAACAAACCTCAGGCGACAGGACCAACAAAAAACAGCCCCGGATCGCATAATCTGCTTCAGGACTGTTTCTATGTACGATAACGTATCGATGGATATTAATATACTTGTAATTTACAAATTCCTCAAAATGCCGTGCAGTTCGGATAAATGCTTGATTTCAAACTTCGGCTGTATACCCGGATCATGGGGACGATCGACCCGATTGATCCATACGGTGTGGAGCCCAGCCGCATTGCCGCCCTTAATATCCGTTGTCAGTTTATCCCCGACCATAACAGCTTGATCGGCCTCCACACCTAACAGATCAAGTGCATGCTTGAATATGGAGACATCTGGCTTACCCTTGCCGAAATCGCCGGAAATGATAATATGATCGAAATATGGGACCAGCTCCGGGACGCCATCCAGCTTCTCCTGTTGCAGATCAGGACTTCCGTTCGTAAGAAGCAGTAATTTCACGTTGCCCTGCAATTCCTTCAGAATTTCAAAGGTCTCTTCATATACATAGGGTCTTGTTCGACGTTCTGAAGCAAATCGTTCAGCCAGCTTCTCAGCCAACGACTCATTATCCACACCCACGCGAATAAGTCCCCGGCGCCACGACTCTTTGCGGTAAACGGGTGCAAGTTCCTGAAGTTTCCTGAATTCCGGCTGTGCTCCAGCCGTAAAATTCGCCCACAAGCCTTCAAACGGATTAATTCCGATCATTTTAGTAAAAGCAAACGTATCATACGATTCATATAACGCTCTTGCTTCCTCCCTGACCGCAGACAGCAGTTCAGCTGCATTGACGCCGGTTTCCGCTGCCCCCGCTTGGCTTGTCACTTCGAAAGCCTCTTCCACACTTCGTTCGTCCCACAATAACGTATCATCCAAATCAAATAACACTGCAGCTATCGGCATTTCTCTCCCACTCCCCATATTGACTGTTATCTGCTCTGTCGATTAGTCATGCTCCACTGGAATTTGATGAGTTTTGGCAAACTCCTCCAGCCTCTCGCCCATCGCTTTGGTATCATAAAGATTCATCATGCGTGAGAACACCCAATTGCCCGCTTTCCCTTTGCCCTGGATAACCACGGAACCCGAAGCAATTTTGATTTTCTCGATGTCAGATACAGCCAAACGGCGTTCCCGGTTGAATTTCATCGTGGATACAGAGGCACGCTCTATCTTCAAATAAGGCTTACGCAAGAAAATCATAAGCGCCAATAGAATATACAAACTGACACCCACCCAGTTCAACACATCATTGCTTCCTCCTGTTGCCCCAGACGTTGCAGTGCCCAGAAGGGCGTACAGCCCGGCAAGCGCAACGAGCACTAACGGCAGAACGTATTTACGTCCTTTAAACACATCACTCTTATCGGAGATGGTGGAACCTTGGTACGAGGACAGCCCTTGCTTCTTACGCTGCTTGTTGAGTTGTGACATATTCTTGTTGACTTTTCTTTCCCATGATCGTGACATATGGTTCCCCCTGGACTCAATTTCAATATGATTTAAACCATATAAATTTGGGAAACCGTGTTCAATTCTCTACAAATGAACCGGCATCCCAAATGTTATAATTCTATCCTTCTATCTGCCCATTAATCCTCTGATCAGATCATGAGACAGTTTTCATAGACTACTGCTTTAATCGCGGGCCGCCTTTTTCTTCATTTTCATCTACCCATTCAATCGATTCAAGCTGTTGTCTAAAGTTACTACGAATATTGTTAAGGTATATTTCCCGAAGCTCAGCCCGTTCCTTCTGCTCTTCTTCGGTCAACCCTTCACTCTTCTGTTTTCTTGCTAATACATTAATGCGTTCCACCAAAGTATCAATATCCATGCCTTCTCCTCCAATTCCAATATCATTTATAACTTAAACATGTGAAAAAGAGCTTGTCAAGGAAACCGCACCCTTGCAAACTCTCATTAAGAATAAATATGAATGTATGATCAGTATGAATGGGTTCTCCCCATCATTAACAATAGAGTATTAGTAATTAGAAATACACAATATGCGTTAGAATGGATTTCTCATTACATTACCACACCGGTAATGATAACACCTCTCCTGCCTGTATGTCAGGACCTTTCAAACCGTTCGTTCTTCTAATACTATCAATATATACGCGCGTATCCATATCAGCTGGTTTATGAAGGGAAGCGATACGCCATAAACTATCGCCGGATTGAACAATGACCAACTTCTCACCTGTCGGCTTCTCCATTCCCCCGGCAAAAACGGAATAGGCCCCCGTCCAAAAGGATGCAACAATCAGCAGAATGAATAGAAGTTTAATTAAGGGGATGGAAGTCATTCTGGTTTTTAATTGATAGACCCAAGTCACCGAAGACTTCTCCGTTCGCACAGGAACGTTCTCATAAATACTACGGTATGTACTGTATTTCAACATGGAATCATCATCTCCCAAACAAGTGTTCTCTTATGAATTCATAATAACACGAACATTTGTTTGATACAATACCTAAAAGAACATTTGTTCTATCTTTTTTAGAACTTATGTTTGTACGAACGGAAGTTCTATGTTATAATTTTCCCAAACGTTACTAAATGGGGTTGATACGGCATGTCGAAAATATCCAGCCGCCAGCTGGCGATCTTAGAGTTTATCCGCAACGAAGTTCGTAGCAAGGGTTACCCGCCTTCTGTCCGGGAAATCGGCGAGGCTGTAGGACTAGCTTCCAGTTCAACGGTCCATGGGCATCTAGACCGATTGGAGAAGAAAGGCCTGATCCGCCGTGACCCTACGAAGCCAAGAGCGATCGAACTGCTTGGCCAAGAAGAATCCGATAGCGCTAATCTGTTTACCCACACCATTGCCAGAGTGCCTGTTGTCGGTAAAGTCACTGCAGGCGTACCTATTACCGCCATGGAGAACATCGAGGATTACTTCCCTCTCCCTCAGCATTATGTAGGCGACGATAAGGTATTCATGTTATCTGTTGTTGGTGACAGCATGATTGAAGCTGGCATACATAGCGGTGACTATGTCATTGTTCGCCAGCAGCAAACTGCAGACAATGGGGACATTGTAGTAGCGATGACAGAGGAAGACGAAGCAACCGTAAAGACCTTCTACAAAGAGAAGGACCACGTTCGCTTGCAGCCGGAGAATCCTACTTACGAGCCCCTGCGCCTGAATCATGTAACCATTCTCGGTAAAGTCATCGGTCTCTTTAGGGATGTACACTAACTTCATATATCAATGAACAAGAGGTTACCTTCCTTAGTTGGATGGTAACCTCTTGTGCTACGTTATTTAATCCTTAAGATTTCCGGTCCTTGCGCAAGACCATCACCATGGCATTTTGCCTAAGATCTAATTGATACATTCTCTCAGCCATATTATATTCAGGCGAGCCTTCCCCGCCTGGACCCTCCGTGGACTTCAGAACAAGCTTATTATCTTTCACCGTAGGTGTAGTGCCCGGTCTGTAATAGGACGTGCTGGCTCTAGAAAACTCCTCCTCAAATTGCAGCTGCACCGCCTTACCACTCCCATGCTCCACCGCAAATGCATAGATTTGTATTCCGTGACAGTCCTTATATTGCGGGGCGAGTATGAACACATCCGCTTCCTGAAAAGGCAATCGAATCATCTGAAGAGAAGCGGAAGTTGGTTGTATGAAGGTGAGATCCTCAAGGACAACCACATCCTCCGAAGTCCCCTCTGCCGTGTACTTCACTTTGTAATCCCCTTTAAACGACAGATCCGTTTCGAGTCCGAAACAGCTGGGAGCTCCTAATTCCGTTATCTCTTCCTTATCGACGGCAACTACCTGTAACGTTCCTTCATCCGTTGTACCTTCTGCGCGAATCGTCTCCGTCACAGATGGGGATGGTCCCCCCCCTGCCGTATGCTGTTGTACCGTACGTTCCCCCCAAGGAAACTGAATCAATAGCAGTAGAATGACAAACAATAGCACGCCAGTCATACCAACACGTAAATATGGACGACGCTTTGATCTATGGCTACCTTGGGTCAATGACACCTGTACCTTATTTTTCATCTCGGCGGTAAATGGTTCATTTTGAAAAGGACCTTGTTGCGCTCGCTCGTACCAATCAGGCTTTTCCTCATTCATAACCAGAATTCTCCTTTAACATGTTCTGCACTTTTTTTCTCGCCCGATACAGCCTGGATTTAACCGTACCAGTGGCTACGTTTAGAAGCTCCGCTATCTGAGTGATCGGCATTTCGTAGTAAAGATCTAGAACCAGCACCTCCCTGAACTTTCTTGGCAGACTCATAATCATCCTCCATATCTCATCCGTATACTGACTTTCCATATATTCCGCTTCAGCTGACCGGCTCTGCGCATCCAGACGCGGCTTGTCCTGCAAGGTCACTTTCCGCAAGAAAAAAGCCTGTTTATGCCGGAACGCCGTATGTCTTGTAATCGTAAGCAGCCATGTCTTTAACGCCGACTGCCCACGAAACGTATGTATTCCATAATAGGCCTTAATAAAAACCTCTTGGGCAATGTCATCAGCAAGAGCATGTTGCTTGGTCAAAAAATAGGCGTAATTCCATATATCATTTCCATACTGGTTCATCATTTCATTCAAGGTTTGTGTATCCATCTTCGACATTTGTGTTACGTATTCAAGCTCCAACCGATTCACCTCATCTAATTAGAGTCATTGAAGCGAGTAAAAGTTCCCTAATTTTGATAAATAAAAAAGGCATCTTCCCCCACATGGAGTAGATCCCCTTCATTCCCGGTTAATGTTATCTGGTTTCTAAAGATTATGTTACTCAGTCGTTAAAGGAGCCTGGTCCCAATCCAATTTAAATTCAGAACCAAATCTTCTTACGGATTCTATATCAGCAGTAAGATTAAAATCCTGCTCAGATCCGTAAAAACCCAATTGATAACTTCCTGCCGTATCTGTTTCTTTCCAATCCAATTGATATAAATGTTTTTCAAAAGACATAAATAAACCATTAAGACTAAATGAATTAAGCCTATCAAGAGGAAATTCTGTCGTAACTCTAATATAATTTCGAATCGTCAGGTTGGTCCAACCAAAATTCAAATCATAAATTAAATGATCCGCTTTAAAAAACTTGAAATGGATCTGGCATCCTTCATTCTCACCAGGTATTCGTGATATAAAACGGAATTCAACCCGAGTTCCCTCTTCATGGAGGTCCCTAAGTACGGCCATTTATAATCTCCTCTACGGTTATTCCTTTGATTTCGGGTAATGTTATTGTAATCAAGCGTAGTTGGAATGACAAGTCGGCGCTGCCACACCTACACCGACTTAAACAAAAAAATCCCCACTGCCATATAGCAGCGGGGATTCCTCTATTAATACATCGTAATGTACTGATCGCGTTCCCATTGGTGAACTTGTGTTCTATACATGTCCCATTCGATTTCCTTCAGCTCATAGAAATGCGCCAGCGCATGATCGCCGAGTGCGTCGGAAATAACTTCGCTGCGAATCAATTCGTTGAGCGCTTCCTTCAGGTTTGCCGGCAAGCTTGGGATACCTTCCTCGATGCGCTCTTCTTCCGTCATCACATAGATGTTACGGTCAATTGGAGCCGGGAGGGACAATTCGCGTTTAACGCCATCCAAACCTGCTTTTAGCATTACAGCAAGAGCGAGGTATGGGTTAGCTGCTGGATCCGGGTTACGCACTTCGATACGTGTGCTGAGGCCACGGGATGCAGGAATGCGGATCATCGGGCTGCGGTTGCTTGCAGACCACGCTACGTAGCAGGGTGCTTCGTAACCAGGCACGAGACGCTTGTACGAGTTAACCGTAGGGTTCGTAATCGCAGCAAATGCGCGTGCATGCTTAAGAATACCCGCCATGTAGTTACGAGCGGTTACGCTCAAGCCAAGCTCATCACTCTCATCAACAAACGCGTTCTCGTTGCCTTTGAAGAGCGATTGGTTGCAGTGCATACCAGAGCCGTTCACGCCAAAGAGTGGTTTCGGCATAAAGGTAGCAATCAGACCATGCTGACGAGCAATCGTCTTAACTACCAATTTGAAGGTTTGGATCTGATCGGCTGCTTTGATAGCACTCGCATATTTAAAGTCAATTTCGTGTTGGCCAGGAGCCACCTCATGGTGAGATGCTTCGATCTCAAAACCCATCTCTTCCAGAGTCAACACGATATCGCGGCGGCAATTCTCGCCAAGGTCCGTTGGTGCCAGGTCAAAGTATCCGCCTTGGTCATTGAGCTCCATGGTTGGGTTGCCTTTTTCATCAGTCTTGAACAGGAAGAATTCCGGTTCTGGACCTACATTCATGGAAGTGAAACCCATCTCTTCGGCTTCTTCCAAAGCTCTCTTCAGAATACCGCGCGGATCTCCGGCAAATGGAGTGCCGTCAGGCATATAGATATCGCAGATCAAACGCGCAACACGATCCTCGGATACCCATGGGAAAATCATAAAAGTATCGAGGTCCGGATACAGATACATATCGGATTCTTCAATACGTACATAACCTTCGATGGAAGAACCATCAAACATCATTTTATTATCAAGTGCTTTTGGCAGCTGGCTTACAGGAATTTCAACGTTTTTGATCGTTCCAAGCAAATCTGTAAATTGCAAGCGGATAAATCGAACATTTTCTTCTTGTGCAATGCGTAGAATGTCCTCTCTGGTATAACTCACTTTATCCTCTCCTTTTTAAATAAAAACTAGTAATGTGAATGAAGAATTACAGCATGGCAATCCTTATTTATTAAAAAACCGGGATAATTCCCCTTGAATCAATGAAACCTGACCCGGTCTTTTAGCGGTAATCAATTCCTGCTTCAGCAAACGACGCAGCTGCGACTCTGACATCTCACGGCGTCTGTTCTCCGTATCAGGAGTAATGACGGTAGCCTCTTCAGACTCTTTTGTGACAGGGTTCATAACTTGCTTAATGCCAGCGATGTTAACACCTTTCTCAATCAAAGCCTTAATCTCTAGCAGTCGCTCCACATCATTGAAGGAAAACAGGCGTTGGTTGCCCGATGTGCGGGCAGGGACAATTAAATTATGCTGCTCATAATAGCGTATCTGTCTGGCAGACAGATCCGTAAGCTTCATAACGATGCCTATCGGAAATAACGCCATATTCCTCCGAATCTCATCACCCATATCTCATCAACCTTCCAAGTGGTCTATTCTGATCCTATTGTACATTTCCTGATCAGCTACGTCAACCGCATGTAAGGATAACTCACAATAGTTTACGATCTTTCATACTTTGAAGGGCCATAAGTACCCCATATTTAACATGAGAGTACGTCAGACCCCCTTGCATATAACCAATGTATGGAGATCGGATGGGAGCATCTGCCGATAATTCAAGGCTTCCTCCCTGAATGAACGTGCCTGCAGCCATGATTACCGGGTGCTCATATCCAGGCATATCCCAAGGCTCAGGCACCACATGACTGTCTACTGCCGCTGCCCGCTGAATCCCTTGAACAAAAGCGATCAAGTGATCCGGTCCGGTAAAAGAAACGGCCTGGATCAAATCCGTCCGTTCGTCCTGCCAGCCCGGCTTGGTTGTAAATCCTACGGCCTCAAACATCGCAGCAGCATATACACTGCCCTTGACCGCTTGTCCCACCGTAGAAGGCGCGAGGAATAACCCCTGGTAAATCCCCCTCGTCGTGCCTAGCATAGCTCCCACCTCACGCCCGATTCCCGGAGCGGTAAGCCGATAGGCTGCCATATCCACATAGGCTTCCTTGCCACAGATGTAACCACCGGTTTCGGCAATGCCGCCGCCCGGGTTTTTGATGAGAGAACCTGCCATCAGGTCAACACCAACTTCGGTAGGCTCCAATTGCTCCGTAAACTCGCCATAGCAGTTATCTACGAAAATAATCAAATCCTCGCGAATGGAACGGATACGGGCAACCATTTCACCGATCTGAGAGACCGTAAAGGAAGAGCGCCAATCATATCCGCGGGAACGCTGGATACCGATGACTTTCGTTGTTGGCGTGATCATCATCTCCACCTGATTCCAATCAATCTCACCTTGTTCTGTTAGCGCAATCTCATGATAACCGATGCCAAAATCCCGAAGGGAACCCGTGCCGTCTCCAGGCTCGCCGATGACTTTATGAAGAGTGTCATACGGACGTCCGGAAATGTACAGCAGCTCATCTCCTGGTCTTAAAACGCCAAACAGCGCCGTCGAAATCGTATGCGTCCCGGAAGCAAAATGAGGACGCACCAGGGCCGATTCGGCCCCGAATACGTCTGCATATACTTCATCCAGCACTTCCCGCCCGCGATCATTGTATGCATAGCCGGTGGAAGCCGCGAAGTGAAAATCACTTACGTGATGCTTCTGGAAGGCATCGATCACCTTCCACTGATTGAAGTCCACGATCGCGTCAATCTCGCGCAAGCGCTGTCCTATTTTTGCTTCCATCTCATTGCTTAATCCAAGTATATCCTGCGAAAATCTTGCCATGACAAACCGCTCTCTCCTCTATTACACATGATGTCTCACATCTTAACACTTCATCTTTAATTCACGCTGTTGTATCTCCATTACTGCTGCTGAACGTAATCATGAAGCACATAACCCATCTTCTCGTAATCAGCTTTATTAATTCGAACCTCGTAGAGGATATCATTCTCATCAAGAGACTGCTCCAGCACGTCGCCGATACGGTATACAGCCGAGTTCAGATCGCCCCGGTCAGCGGGAATACGAAACGTCACATTCCCACCCGACAGCTGGTTCTGGATCGCTTCACGGACCGTGTCCAGGTCCTGATCATTATAAGCACTGATCTTTAATTGCCCCTCCCCGGTCGGCAGCATCTCCAACTGCTCCGGCTCACACGCATCCTTCTTGTTAAAAAGAACGATCTGCGGTTTATCCGCTGCTCCCAGGTCCTGCAGAATAGAATGAACCACAGCCATCTGCTCATCTCGCATGGGTGAGGAGGAATCCACAACATGAAGGATCAGATCCGCTTCATTGGCTTCTTCCAGCGTCGCACGGAATGCCGCAACGAGATCATGTGGAAGATTCTGAATGAATCCTACGGTATCCGTAAGGACCACTTCTTTGCCGCTTGGCAGTTCGAGTGCACGCGAGGTCGGATCCAGCGTAGCAAACAGCTGATCTTCGATATACACGTCTGCGGCCGTTAAACGATTCAGCAGTGTCGATTTGCCGGCATTCGTATAGCCGACCAAGGCTACCTGTACGGCGCCACTCTTCTTGCGGCGCTCCCGGTGCAGACTCCGGTGCCTTGTCATCTCATCCAGCTGCCGCTTCAGGTCGCTGATTCTGTCGCGAATATGCCTGCGGTCCGTTTCGAGTTTGCTCTCGCCCGGTCCGCGTGTCCCGATCCCCGCTCCGAGCCTTGACAGATTCTTGCCATGTCCCGACAACCGCGGGAGCAGATACGTAAGCTGAGCCAGCTCCACCTGAACAATCCCCTCACGCGTCTTGGCGCGCTGGGCGAAAATATCCAGAATCAATTGAGTCCGATCGATAATCTTCACATCGAGGGATTCTTCCAAATTCCGTACTTGCGCACCGGATAACTCTTGATCGAATATCGCGGTGGTTGCGCCCAATCCATCAATCGCCATGCGAAGTTCTTCAACTTTTCCCTTACCGATAAACCATTTGGAGTCCGGGACTTCGCGATTCTGGGTGATCACATCCAGCACCTCAACTCCAGCCGTTTCAGCGAGCTGAACCAGCTCCTGCAAAGAATATTCGGGATTGATTCCCGAACGTTTAACCTTATCCGTCACCAAGCTGACCAGTATAGCCCTATCTTCGATCTCTGTCCGGGTATCATGCGTTGTATTAGTCATATATCCAACTCCTTCTAACGATTACGTCTCTTATGTTAACTAACCACGGCTGCCTGCAATAAACATGATGATGATCAGGAAGCGGTGTTACCCCTTCATTATGTTCGAAGACAGGTTTAAAATCATTGTAATTTTCCGTTTAACTTAAAGTCCTCCGGCCTTAGTGTCATAAGCTCCAGCTTGCCGGGATTCCCGGTCACATATTGGTTCAGCAGCCGAACCGATTGATTGCGAATGGATTTCTCGATCACATTCCTCACATAACGGGCATTACTGAAGGCATGGAGTCCATGATCCTTCTCAGATTGCAGATGATCCTTCAGCTTGCTGAGCGACTGCGGCATCAAAATATAATCCCGCTCCTTTGCCATCAGCTCTGAAATCTGAATCAACTGATCCATGTTGTAATCCGGAAAGTCCATCTGTATCGGAAACCGGGAATGCAGTCCAGGATTCGTATCCATAAAAAAATCGATCTCATCACTGTATCCTGCCAATATCAGAATAAATTGATTCTTGTGATCCTCCATTGACTTGACAAGGGTATCGATCGCTTCCTTGCCAAAATCCTTCTCGCCGCCTCGTGCCAAGCTGTATGCCTCGTCAATAAACAGGATTCCTCCCAGTGCTTTCTTGACCAGTTCTCTGGTCTTTTGAGCAGTATGGCCGATATATTCGCCGACAAGATCCGCTCTTTCTACTTCAACCAGATGTCCTTTGCTCAGCACGCCCATCTTCTGGAACAGCTTCGCAACGATGCGCGCGACAGTCGTTTTGCCGGTACCGGGATTTCCTTTAAAAATCATATGGTATACATGACCGCCACTTAATAAGCCTGCTTCTGAACGCATCTGAGACACTTGAAGCAAAGCGTAAATTTCGAACACCAGGTCTTTGATTTGATCCAGACCTACTAGCTGATCCAGCTCTTTCTGTATTTCCTGGAATAGACTGTGCTGGGAAACAGGGTTTGGCGAAGGGGCCGGTTCGCGTTCCGGAACCACGCTGCTGACAAGCGGAGGTTCCGCGCTGCGGAGCACGACATTAATCTGCCTGGATGGCCGTCCTTCAGATCGGCCGTTAGCGGCCGTTACACGCCCGTTCATTGCTCCTCACCTCTTTATCCAAAGGGCTGACTATCTATTCCAATGTATTCTATTTACAGCCTGCTTATTAGAAGTTTCGTCCTCATAGGACACCAACTGCGATCAGCAGCCGATCAGCCGTCCATTTCGTGTAAGCAAGCACTTCTCTCGACTTGTGTTTGACCATGGGGAGAACGGTAGATTCCGTCAGCGACATAGAAGGATGATCATAACCAAGAGTGGTTGCTACCTCCATCGACCTCGTGCCATGATAATCATGCGTAATTATTATGGCCGTCTTCCACCCGTTGTTCTCCATGATATCTTGACTGTAGAGCAAATTCTCATAGGTGCTCGTGGCTTCGTTTTCTAAGTAGATGCGCTCTTCAGGTACGCCGGCCTCCACCAGGAAGTTTCTCATCCCTTCGGCTTCGGTATACGTATACCCTGGCTTGTCGAGACCGCCTGACACGATAAAAGTATCAAATCGTCCTGCGTTGTATTCAACCAATGCTTGCTCCAGCCGTTCCCGCAGTCCCGGGCTTGGCTGATCGCCCCACATGGATGCACCCAGAATGATGCCGACGTCCGCTTTCTCTGCCGGGCTGCTCTCTGCGCTTTCAATTTTCCAATACGCATAACCCGACCACAATACCCCAAGAACAACGAGAGAGAGCAGGGCATACATCCCTCTTCTAAACCATGCTCTCTTCTTCGTGCCCGCTCTCGGCAAATTCTTATGTATTTCCTGACGCATTATTTCTTCCTCCTAAATTCTCCGTTATGAAATAACTGGTCACGATGCTTCAGAGACATCATAAAGTAAGGAAATTCATGTGCGTCGATGGCCCGAAGAAGGTTCCTTGCAGTCACCTTGGCAAGCCTGTAATCATCCCGGGTAATATCATTCCGGCGCAGGGCATCCTCAAGCTCATCTTCATCCAGCAAAAACACTTCACCGTTCTTGACGACCACAACGTCCAGATACAGATCGTCAAACCAAGGGACACCCTGATCGGTTACTCCTTGCTTCTTGCAAATATCAATGTACCATTGCACGATCTTTCGCTTGTCATCAAACATGGCGGTAACGATGAAATGGCTGTCCTTCGGATAATACTGCAGCCAAGAATAACCTTTGTCCGCGATTCGGTAGGTATGACGGCCATACGTCTTCCACAACGGTTCTTTCAGGCCGTATATGGTATATAGCGTGAGATACCCTGTAAATTGCTCACATTCCACATACCGGGAAGTGAAGTGTCGGCGGGTGATACGGCGCCAATTCGCCCGATCTCCGAATTTACGTTTCATGGAACTTTTCCTCCCCATATCGTATTCCCAGCTTACCACATTTGGGTTTCACACTCAAAACAAAGAAGCCCCCGCAATTCAAGCGGAGGCTTTCCTGTTTGGTTATGGGCTTTCTTGCGGTGCATCCTGTGTATTCGCAGGATCCGATGGATCAACAATGGTCCCCGGTACCGTAGAAACATTGCCCGTATCCGAGTTGTTTCCCCCTGTGCCGCTGCCTCCATTGTTGGAGCCATCCCCTGAACCATCAGAACCATTGCCTGGGTTCTGGCCGTCTTGACCCGTTCCGGTCCCATTGTCAGGAGGTGGATTCGTTCCATTGCCGTTTCCGCTGCCAGGTCCTTCACCAGTGCCATTTCCATTGCCTGTATCTCCAGGACCAGTGCCATTACCGTTTTCGTTACCCGGAGGCACTTCGTTCCCTGCTCCATTGTCACCATCCTCAACCGGAGGCGGTTCTTCGGTATCTACCGGAGGTGGTTCCACTTCCTCAGGCGGCAGCTCCTCCGAAACAGCGACGACCTGCAGAACGTTCGAAGGTTCCGACTCCTTGCCAGTCGAAGTATCAAAAGCAGTCACGTAGTAATCGTAGGTCAATCCTTCCATGGCGCTCACATCTTCAATGGAGGTTCCGCCCAAGGAATCGAGAATACGGGTGTATTCCGCCTCGGATGTTTCCTTACGATACAAGTGATACTGAATATTGCTGCCTTGAACCGCATTCCAGCTCAGGGATACGGTCTGAGTCTCGCCATTATACGAACCGGTCAGTCCGCTGACGGCGGTTAATGTCGTTTCTTCTACTGGAGGCGGTGGCGGTTCGGTGCTCGGGAAGTTCTTCGCTTCATAACCCTGAACCGCCTTCTCCATCACTTTGCCCCATAATGAAGCCGAGATCGAGCTGCTTCGTTTCAGCAAATGCTGTCGATCAGGCGTATCGTATCCCATCCACACAGCAGCGGTTAACTCCGGTGTGTATCCGACAAACCAAACATCACGGTTCGAGCTAACACCCTTGTATCCACTTTGCGTGGTTCCGGTCTTACCGGCTACCGGGCGACTGATTCGGGCGTTCTTGCCCGTTCCTTCATCAACGACGCGACGCATCATGTCTGTCATTTGCGAAGCTGTAGAAGCTTCCATTACACGCTTCCCTTTGCTTCCTTTGTTCTCATGCACAACCTTACCTTTGTTATCTTTAATCTGTTTGATCGCAAAGGCCTCTTTAAACTCACCGCCATTTGCGAAGGCACTGAACGCTTGTGCCATTTCAAAAGTATTTGTACCGGTATCCATTCCGCCCAGTGCAAGGGACAGATTCGCGTCACCCTCGGACATTTTGATGCCCAAACTCTGCGCAAAATCAAAACCGGTCTTAACTCCAATCTGATTCAACAGCCAGACGGCCGGAATATTCTCGGAGCGCTGAATCGCTTCAGGCATACTGATTGTCTCCGAGTAACCATGCAGGTTATTCGGACAGTAATTGCCGCCGAAGCACTGCTTTTTATTGCTCAGCCTGGAATCTTTCGTGAAATTCCCGGATTCCAGCGCAGGTGCGTACGACACAATTGGCTTCAACGCGGAGCCCGGTTGGCGACGGCTGTCGGTTGCCCGGCTGAACCCGCCTCTCGTATACTCACGCCCACCGGCCATGGCAACGATACCGCCGGTCTCTTGGTTAATAATAACCATAGAGCCTTCAACAGGTACATCATCCGGGCTTTCTTCGAAGTTAGCCGGGTTGCTGAACTCCTCCTCCACAGCCTGCTGAGCATTGATATCCATGGTGGTATAAATCTGGTAACCTCCGATGTTGACATCATCCTCGGTAAGGCCCCACTTCTCTTCGGCCTCTTCCATGACGTAATCAATAAACGCCGTATACTTCTGCTGTCTTTCAGGCGGTGTATAATCATAATCCACCTTTTTCGCTTCCTCAGCCTCACCGGCCGTAATGTACCCTTGCTGCTCCATCAGAGTCAGCACCACAGCACGACGCTCTTTGGAGAGCTCGGGGTTCTTCAGCGGATTGTAACGGGAGGGCCCCTTCGGCATTGCCGCCAGTGTTGCCATTTCCCACAATTCCAGATTGTTCAAGTCGGATTCCCCAAAATACCGCTCGGAAGCCGCTTTAATGCCGTAATAAGGTCCACCGAAGTTAATTCGGTTCAAATACATCTCAATGATCTCTTCCTTGCTGTGCTGACGCTCAAGCGCGAGCGCGATCGACATTTCCGTCGCTTTGCGGAAAAATGTTTTATCGCGTGTCAGGAAGATATTTTTTGCAAGCTGCTGTGTGATCGTACTTCCGCCCTCTACCATGGATCGAGCCATGATATCCTTGACCGCAGCACGGCCGATCGACCACATATCCACGCCGTTATGCTCCATAAATCGTTTATCTTCTGTTGCAATGAATGCCTGTACTAATAAATCAGGAATATCTTTGTACTCGACCGGGTCACTCTTCTGGATAGATAGTTCACCCATCAGGGTGCCGTTACGGTCATACACTTTGGAGGTACCGTAAGCGGTCAGTTTATCCTGGTTCTGCTCCAGCAGCTTCTCGCCGCTGATCAGGATGAACAAGTAACCTGCAAGCGCGCAGAAGATCGCAATGACGGCTGTAAAAAACAACGCCCATGCAATTCGTTTGCCTTTGCCTTTTTTCTTCTTCGATTTAGGTTTGGTGGTTTTGGATGTCTTCGAGTTGTCTTTGTTTTTGTTCAACCTTGACATCTGATTATCTTTTCCAGCCATTTGTCCCCCTCCTTACTCCCTTGCGGGATCAAGCCTCTGACTCTCGTCAAGTCTCGGAAAGAAAAGAACAACCTTCTCAGGTTGCTCTCTGCACTCCTTATAACTAAACGAATTATAAACAAAAAAGTTTCAAAATAATCAGGATGGTATGATTATGCTCTCTATGAATCAATCTAAAATCTATTGATCGTTGTTGTTATCCTGCATCAGGGACACATTGCGCTGCGGCATGAACGTGGAGATGGCATGCTTGTACACCATTTGCTGACGGCCGTCGCTGTCAATCACGATGGTAAAATTGTCAAAAGCTTTGATCGTTCCACGGATCTGAAAGCCGTTTGTCAGGTATACCGTGGCCGGAATGTTCTCTTTACGCAGTTGGTTCAAGAACGTGTCTTGGATGTTAATGGACTTGTTCATTAGCCGTACCCCCAATGGTTCAATTAGATTGTTTTGAAATATATTCAAGATTTCAGTGAAACTTTCCTGCTATTATAGCACGGATTTTTTGATAGTTTGCAGAAAAATTTCCCGAGTCGGTGACGTCTACCCACTCGATGTCTTTCATATGACGAAACCATGACAGCTGCCGCTTAGCGAACCGGCGTGTATCACGCTTGAGCAGAACCACCGCTTCCTCGTAGCTAAACTCCCCGTTAAGATGCGATACAATCTCCTTGTAACCAAGCCCTTGCATGGATACAAGCCCTGGAGCATACCCTTTGTCCATGAGCGCCGCCACCTCATCAACAAGTCCCTGATTCAGCATAAGATCAATTCGCTCTTCAATACGGTTATATAGCATTTGCCTGTCCATTGTCAAACCGACCAAGCATAAGTCATAGGGAGACTGCTTGGTTTGAGGGGCCAGCTGGGCTGAAAGCGGGATACCTGTCATGTGGAATACCTCCAGTGCACGAACGACCCGACGTAGGTCATTAGGGTGAAGCCGATCGGCTGTTTCAGGGTCTACATCGGCAAGTTTCCGGTGAAGGGCTTCCGCACCATTTTCGTTTGCATAACGGAACTGCTCATCCCGAAAAGCCTCGTCCGCCCCGGTCTCGCTGAACTGATAGCCATAGCATACCGATTCCACATAAAGCCCTGTTCCACCAACGAGGAACGGAAGCTTGTCCCGGCCAGCAATCTCGGTTATCAATCTTCGGCTCTGCTCCTGAAATTCAGCCACTGAATAGGGATGATCCGGCTCGTGGATGTCAATGAGATGATGGGGAATGCCTTCCATCTCATCCGCAGAGATTTTGGCAGTGCCGATATCCATGCCCCGATATACCTGCATCGAATCGCCGGATATAATCTCACATCCAAATTCCTTGGCAAGTTCAATGCTCATTTTGGTTTTGCCTACAGCTGTCGGTCCGATAAGAACGAGCAGTTTCGGTTTTGATTCATCTGTCAATGGAAATCACTCCGTACGTTATTTTCGATTTTCCCCGCTCAGGCAAAGAAAAGCCCAGCCTCTCAAACTCTCCGCTGTACCGTGCTTCCTTCAGAACAACGGTCTTTCGTGCAACCCTGACCGCTTCTCTCACACTTTCCTCATCCAGCGGTTCCCCATTCGCATAATGCCTAAGCGGATTGATGGATGCCGAATCTGTGATCGGCTCGCGGAACATCGGATCGAAATAGACAATATCCACGCTCCGATCCGGCAGCGAATTTCAAGTAGTCTAAGTGATGGCTGTGCCGTACCTCGATTCTCCTCATGGCCTGATCACTGGCCTCCAGATGACTTTCATAGGTCCGAAGGCCCTCTTTGAGCAGCGCATACAAGGGCAGCGAGCTCTCCAATGCGGTGACCCGGCTGTTCTCCCCGCCTTTGCCCGAGAACACCAAGGAGTCAGCGCCGAGCCCTGCCGTACAATCGAGAACAGAGTCTCCTTCGGCCATACCGGCAGCATCCAGCATAGGATCCGGATTGCCGTGCAGCACGCGTTTCAATCTGACAAATCCCATGCTCGGATGAAATTCCATGACAGAGCCGCCCGGTCCGCTGAGACGCACATGTCCGTTCAATACGACCAGAATGTCGTCGTCTCCGAATCTGCGGGCTAATTTTCGTAATGAATGACCGCCGCGCTGAACATATCGGCACCCGGTCTCCTGGGATAAGCTTATCGCACGTTTAACAATGTCCGGCGCTTCCGCTTCTCCAGTTGTAATGATCATGAAAGTCCTCCTTGCTGTTACATGACGCGTTTAAACATTTTCTCCAAATCATAAGCTGAGAATGAAACCACGATCGGTCGTCCATGCGGACAGGTGTATGGCTGGCGACAGTCGCCCAGACGCTGAATCAATGTCATGGCCTCCTGCTCGGTCAGCTTCTGATTGGCTTTGATAGAGGCCTTGCAGGAGCACATGATCGATGAGGTCTCTCTCAGCTTCGCAACATCAATATTTCGTTCGCTCAGCACCCACTCAGCCATCTCTTCAATGATGGCTTTCTCGTCACCCTTGGGGAACCAGAACGGGTGGGAACGCACCAGAAAGGTTTGGCCGCCGAAAAACTCCATATATACGCCGACCTTCTCAAACCAGTGCAGCCGCTGCTTCACCTTCTCCGATTCCGATGGTGTGAATTCAAGTGTAATCGGCAGCAGCAGCTCCTGTGAGGCGTCAGCCGGCTTACCGAACTGCTCGTAATAGTACTCGTAGTTAATCCGCTCATGGGCGGCATGCTGATCAATCAAATATAGCCCGGAATCATTCTGAGCAATCAGATAAGTTCCGTGGTGCTGACCGATCAATGTAAGTTCTGGAAATGGCGGGATTTCCGGGGCAGGCCCTGATGCAGCCTGAAGCCATTCCTTGGTTACAGACGGAATATGGGCATTCCCCTTGTTCTCATAACGGTACTCGCTGCGATAGGAAGAGGCTGCAGCCGTTTCCCGCATGGAAGCCGTTGCTGGCGTTCCGCCTGACCCATCCCCGTAAGAGCGCTTGATACCGGATTCGGGCTGTAAATGATCCCGCTTCTCGGGCCACGCTGATCCATGTGGCGGGAAGGACGTCATACCTTGATCGGATTGATCACCGCTTCGTGCCGCCGGGGCCTCTCCGTCTTCCCTGCTTCTTACCGACGCATCCCGACCCTGCGCATTGGGAAAATGCAGCTGCTCCTGAATGAAGGCATGCTCGCTTTTGCCAATAGCTTGTTTGGCAGGGCGGGGAATGAGTATTTCCTGCTGCAGCACCTTGCGGATCTCCTCCTCCACAAATGCAAACAGCTCCTGTTCTTTGCTGAACCGCACTTCCAGCTTGGATGGATGCACGTTCACATCAATCAATGAGGGATGCATGGTCAGCTGAATGACAACGAGCGGAAACCGGTTAATCGGCAGCAGCGTGTGATACCCTCTTAAGATGGCCTGCATCAGGCCATAGTTGCGGACATATCTTCCATTGATGATCAGCGACATGCCGTTCCGGTTCGCCCGGGTGTAATCCGGACGGCTGATGTATCCGCTGAGTGTGTAATCCATATTCTCCGCTTCAAACGCGAGCATGGCTTTAGCGGATTGGGTGCCATAGATAGCCGCAATCACTTGCAAAGCATCACCATTACCCAGCGTTTGAAGCAGAGAGTTTCCATTATGCCGAAGCGTAAAAGCAATATCCGGCCGCGAAAGAGCCAACCGATACATGTAATCGGAAATATGCCCAAGCTCCGTCTGGATCGTTTTCATATATTTCAGCCTTGCCGGCGTGTTAAAAAACAATTCTTTCACCAGGAAATCCGTTCCCCTGGGTGCAGCAGTCTCTTCGTTCACACGAAGATGCCCGCCTTCGATTTCGATCTTCCGGCCGCGGCCGTCCTGAACATTGGACGTCACCAGCCGTACCTTGGATACCGCGGCAATGGACGGCAAGGCTTCGCCTCGGAATCCAAGGCTCGTGATCTGAAACAGATCCCGGCCTTCCGTAATTTTGCTTGTCGCATGGCGGTAAAAAGCCGTCTCGCAATCTTCCGGGTCAATGCCTGCCCCGTTATCCGTGACACGAATGCTGTCGAGTCCGCCTTCTTCGACCGTAACGTCGATCTTGGTGCTCCCGGCATCGATGGCATTCTCCACAAGCTCCTTCACAACGGAGGCAGGCCGCTCCACCACCTCGCCGGCAGCAATCTGGTTTGCGATGTGCTCGTCCAAAATACGAATAATCCCCATTGTTCCTACCTCCGTTTCACTTCAATCCCATGCAAAAATTATATATCCTTCGCCTGGATCTTCAGATTATTCAAGAACTGCATGGCCTGAAGAGGTGTCATATTCATCACGTCGGCACCCTTCACCGCATCGATAATACCTCTGATCGCAGGAGTTTGTACAGCTTCCGGCGCCATGGCATGTCCATCCTTGCCAACCTTCGCCGTTCTCGGATCAGGCACTTCGTCTTCTCCAAAAATAGAGAGCTGTACCACGCCCCCCTTCCGTTCTCCATGGCTCAAGTCGCGGGGGGTATACGGGAACGCATCTTCACGCTGCTCCCTTGCCATTACTGCTCCATCGGTACCCTCGGCAGCCAAAGAGGCTGAAGCGGTCTCTTCCCGCTGCAATGCCGCCCCATGCTCCGAAGCCACAGCAGCCAGCGAAGCCTGCTCCAAGCCCTGCAGCAGGCCATAAGCACGGTCAATGATGCTGCCGGGCAGACCTGCCAATCTGGCGCAATAAATACCATAGCTGCTGTCTGCTGCCCCCGGGATCAGCTTGCGGAGAAAATGGACCTTATCTCCGCTCTCCTGAACGGCCATGGAATAGTTCTTAAGGCCGCCAAGACTTTCCTGAAGATGAGCCAGCTCATGGAAATGCGTGGATACAAGCGCCTTGCATCCGATATGATCATGCACATATTCAATGACGGCTTGTGCAATGGCCATGCCTTCGCTTGTTGACGTTCCGCGTCCCAGTTCATCAATGATAATCAGACTGCGAGGCGTTGCTTTTTCCGTCATGACCTGAATATCTGCCATTTCGACCATAAAGGTGCTCTGGCCTCCAATTAAGTCGTCCGCTGCTCCGATGCGGGTAAAGATCCGGTCTACCAGCGGGATAACCGCGCGCTCTGCCGGAACAAAGCAGCCGAGCTGGGCCAGGATTGACAATAAGGCAACCTGGCGCATATATGTGCTTTTTCCAGCCATATTCGGACCGGTAATAAGCAGGATAGAGGAGCCGTCCTTACGCAAATCCGTGCCATTCGCAATAAATGCAGAATCCTTCATGACCGATTCAACAACAGGATGGCGTCCGCCTTCAACGATGTAATCATACCCGTCGCTCAGCTCAGGCTTCACGAACCGGTACTCTGCACTGACCGCAGCCAGCGATTGGTAAACGTCGATTTCCGCGATTCGCTCGGCAAGCTTCTGCAATCGGCTCACTTGTGTATTCAGCTTGTCCCTAAGCTCGGTAAAGAGGGCATATTCAAGGTCCACCATCTTCTCCTGGGCCTCCAGGATCAAACCTTCCTTCTCCTTCAGCTCCGGTGTAACATATCGTTCCGCATTGGCGAGCGTCTGCTTCCGCTCATACCGGCCTTCCGGCAGGGAAGACAGATTGGACTTGGTTACCTCGATGAAGTAGCCAAACACCTTGTTGTAGCCGATCTTCAGGGATTTGATTCCTGTAGCCGCGCGTTCCTTGGCTTCCAGCTCTGCGATCCAGCGTTTGCCGCTGGTGCTTGCCTCACGGAATTCGTCCAGGCGCTCGTGATATCCCGGCTTGATAATCCCTCCATCACGTACGGACACCGGCGGCTCATCCACAATGGCGTCCTCGATCAGCTCGCACAGATCGTCGCAAATATCCGTATCCGCGGCTACACGCCGGAGGGTTTCGGAAGGAGATTGAGCACACAGCTCTTTCAGGGAAGGAATTTGTCTCAGCGACAGCTTGAGCGCATTCAAATCCCGACCATTCGCACTGCCAAACGCAATCCGGCCTACCAGCCGTTCCAGATCGTAAATCTCTTTAAGCGCCATCCGCAAATCTTCTCGCAGTATGTACTGGTTATAGAGATGTTCCACAGCCTCCAGCCGCTCTTCGATCCGGCTTCGGGACAACAGCGGTTTATCGATTCTCCGCCGCAGGAGCCTTGCCCCCATCGAGGTCTCCGTTCGGTCCAGAAGCCACAGGAGCGAACCCTTCTTCGAACGCTCACGCACCGTCTCGACCAGCTCCAGATTGCGTCTTGTGAATGGATCCAGGACCATGTACTGTCCCGGTTCATAGGAAGCAATCTGCGTCAGCTGCCCTAGTGACCGCTTCTGCGTCTCGCTTAAATACGAGATCAGCAGAGATACGCAGGCTCTGCGTTCCTCTTCCAGACGAGCCCAGGCGGGCTCCCCGAATTGGGTTCGAACCAACGCATCCTCTCTTCGATCCCACGCCGTATATACGATATTCCGGCTGCCGGGAAGCGACTGTGAAGAGATGATCTCAAGCAGCGCTGCGTCACCGATAATCTCGGAAGGCTCATAGAGGCCAATCTCGTCCCGGAGCCACTCCTCCGACCATGGAACCGAGGTCACATAGAGCTCGCCGGTCGACAAGTCGCATGCGGATAAAGACATCAATCCGCCCGCTTCTGTGACACACACCATATAGTTGTTCGATTTGTCGTGAACAACCTTGCCGTCCATGATCGTTCCCGGCGTTACGACCCGGACGATTTCCCGGCGCACCATGCCTTTGGTGACGGAGGCATCCTCCATCTGCTCACAGATGGCGACTTTGTACCCTTTTTCAATCAACCGCTGGATATACCCTTCGGCTGAATGATACGGCACTCCGCACATCGGTATTTTCTCGGTGCCACCGCCTTCGCGGCCGGTTAGTGTAATCTCCAGTTCCTTCGACGCGAGGATCGCATCATCAAAAAACATTTCATAAAAATCGCCTAAGCGGAAAAAAAGAAACGCATCCTTCGCTTGTTCCTTTACATTTAAATATTGTTCAATCATCGGCGTATATTTAGCCATGACGTACCTCCATGCCTTTTCTAGCTTGGCCTCTATTATAACAGAAATTGACCTCAAGGCATCAAGGCTTAACGGGAATATTCCACAGCGGTCTGATATCCCTGCTCTCATCCCAGGTTCGCCCCGCCTCGATATGCACAAGAGCAAGCTCAATTTCACGGGCATAGTCCTTATACTCCGGCAGTGCGGACAGATCCCGGTGCCACCCCGCTATACACTCTTTGAGCACGGTCTTATCCCCGTCGTAATAGGCCCGGTGGTATCGTTCGGTATTCAGGGGCCTTGCGAGCAGCCGGTCGCTGTATCGGGCGATCAGATAGGCGAGATACAGCGATACCTTCGCCACGAGGGGGGAGACGAGAAAGCTGGGAAGCGTTCGGTACTCAAAACCGCCATACGGCTGCCTCCGGAAATCTCCCAGGAAACCGTATCGGGGTCTGCGATGGCGCCCTTTGGGATCTTCCAGCAGCGCCAGCGGCAGTGCCAGATAATTATCCAGCGTCTGAAGCAGTGACAATGACAGCGGAACACCGCTGAAATGAATATGCCCACCAAGCGGGAAGTCCCCGCAAGGCAGAGCACCTGCTCTCCATGTCAGCGAACGATCCAGAATCATCGTTTGGGCAGTGCGCAGCGCTTTTTGCATTTCGTGAAGCAATTCCTTAGGGTCTGCTTTGGGTGACGGCCTTAATTCGGCAATGGGGTAAATGACCTCCCCCCGAAAAACGCACGGCATCACTGCCGACTTCCCCGCCACGTGCCATGAACTCGGAAGCAAACACGATTTGCCCGTTGTCCTGCATCAGCACAAACTCCGGATCCATTCCGATCAGCAGCGATGGAGTGATTGGAGCGTCTCCGGTCTCGTTAAGCGTATTGCCCCCTTCCGTCGGGCCGCCCTTGGCACTCATAACCGCTTGATTCCGTCCCCCCTTCATTCGAACACTCTCAACCACGTATCTCCGCCCGGGCCGGGCCGTAATGATGACCTCTCCTTCATCCACACCCAGCGTATACAGCGAACGCAGTGCCGCTTTCTCCAGTCTCCGGTGCAGACCGTCTTCGTATCTCCCATTCTCGGGATCAGGCTCATACAACACCTCGCTGCCTCCCAGCTGATGGTGGCGGATCGAGGCTGCAGCCAGCTTCCGAACATGAACCGAGTATTTGGCTGTGTAGCGGTGCTCCTCCCCGGAAGCCATGCCCAACTGGCAAGGAATGCCGGACCTGATCATACGTGCCTGTGCCAGGATTGCATTAGCCCCATTGATTGGAACATAACCTTTTGCAGCAGTTGGTTTTACCATGGATTTAGTCATCCCCTAGCCCCCCTCGCGAAAAAAATAAAAAAGAGGGCATCCGCCCTCCGCAAAGCTGCCCTCACTGCATATGCTAAGATTATAATCATTCCTACAGGAGGGGTAACTTACAGTTCATCCTCCAGACCTTCGTAATCAAGGTCTTCGTAATCATCGACATCGTCTCCCAGGGCGTAGTCGAACTCTTTGTCTTCGTAGTCACCATGGTGGTTGGTGCATACTTTTACAACGACCTTGGTTTCGGCCACCAGTTCCACCGCATACTCTCTCTCTACCCGCAGGATGACACTCGTGCCATTCGAGGATACGCTGGCTTCGACGCAGCTCGGCTCCTGTGTCGCTTCTGCCGACACCTCCACCGTTGCTGCGCGATGCTTCGGATCCAGATAGGAAAGAGGCACGCGTTCTACATACGACACCGTTTCTTTCGCCACGTCGGTCTGCGAATTTTTGTCATAGGAATACCAGATGTTAACATCGTAAGTACCAATAACTTCAATTCCGTCTCCGGCGGCAACCGCCTCGTATTGATGGTTTATAATCCAGGCCCCCAAAATACTGGTCGGATTATTAGGCGGAGTCACGGTATGTGTTACGGTAGAGAACTTACGACCCTTGCCGCAGATCGCCTTCGTGATGATTTCTCTACATTGGTGTTTATGACTCAATGACATCTTCGAACCTCCTCCATACAATCATTCCATACATGTGTATGCACGAGATGGGCGAATGTTGAATGAAGTGGTCCAAATAAATTCATATGATGCTAAAAATATCAGATTTTTTTTTTGAAAAACCCTGAGCTACGGGGCCGAATCCGCACGCTTCTGCGGTTTTTTTGCCGTGGGTGCCTTATACTTCTTCGATATATTCAAATAGTATTCCAGCTCATGGCAGAGCTGCAGAATCGCGGATCTGACCTCGAATTCCTCGCGGGTGGTCGGGAGATCCATTTCCTTGAACCGGTCTTCCAGCTCAATCAGCAGACCTTCGGACTTGCCCGTATATCCTTCAGCAACAACATCCTTGCTTAATTGATCGAAAATTTCAGCGGTCAGCACCCCGTGAGGAAGACGCTCGTACACCTGCGATATCTGATGCATCATGCTCTGGATGTTCTCCATCTGTTCCTTCCGCATATAGAAATATATGTTCCAAGAGCCGTCCGGATGAATCATCTGATTCTCCGATGCCCGCTTCGCTTCTTCTATTCCCCGCTCGATCTGCCGATTGGCCTCAATCAGTTCTTTACCGTCCCATATATGTTCAGGGTCTCTCAGCGTGAGCGAGAAATGATTGAAAATGACAGAGAAGAGCCCGTCCACCCTGCGGCGGATCTCCATCATCGCTCCCTCACTGTTTGGCATGTACACCAAGTTCACCAGCATCGCTGACCCAAGGCCGATAATTAGTAACTCAACCTGAGTAAGGAGAATGTCGAAGCCAATCTCTTCGCCCTGAAACACTCGAAACACCACGACGGAGCTGGTAACGATTCCTTCCTTGAAATTCGCTTTTGAAATCGCAGGGAATGCGAGAAGTATGTAGAGTGCCAGAACCCAGTAATGAAAGCCGAGAAAATAAAAAAGAATGCACGCCAGCAGCAGTCCCAGCAGCGAAGCAAAGAACCTGGATGATATGGAGCGCACACTCCGTTTGCGCGTGACGTCCACGCCGAGTATAGCAAGAAGACCGGCGGACGTAGCCCCCGGTATATTTAAGGCATCTGTAATTAAAATGGCAAGCAGGCTTGCCGCGGCCGTTTTGATGACACGAAATCCCATGTGATGAAGAGCCTCCAGGCGATTGTGATGGTTTTACTTCATCCTAGCCTATTTTCATGCCATAGACAACCATACAGGGAACCTGCCCAAGACAAGGCGCTTTAACGATGAGTTAACAATTTTCTTTCTATATATACAACGATTTGATACATGGCCGTGGCCACGACAGCGATAATGAGAAGGCTTGATAGGACGAGCGTAAAGTTGAATACCTGAAAGCCGTACATGATCAGATAACCAAGACCCGATTTCGCAACCAGGAATTCACCGACTATGACACCGACCCATGCCATGCCCACATTGACCTTCAGTGTAGACACAATGGCCGGATAGGATGCCGGCAGAATGACACGCTGAAAGACCTGACGCTTGGTGCCGCCGAAAGTACGGACAACCTTGATCAGATTGGAATCCACCTCATTAAAGCTGTTGTATACCACAAGGGTGGTCACAATGACCGTAATGGATAATGTAGTGATCACGATAGCGGTAAAGCCGGCGCCGAACATGACAATAAAGATAGGACCCAGCGCCACTTTCGGCATGCTGTTGAACACAACCATGTAAGGGTCCAGAACCTTATTAAGAAACGGTGACCACCAGATCAAGACAGCCAGCAGCGTGCCGACAAGCGTGCCCAGCAGGAACCCGACAACCGTCTCTCCAACCGTGATCCCCAGATGCCCCCACAACTCGCCGCTAACCATGTTGCCCCATATATTAGAGAAGATTTTGGACGGGTAGCTGAATAAAAGCACGTCAATCCACTTCCATCTTCCAGCCGCTTCCCACCAGATAAAAAACAGCAGCAGCAAGCTAAGCTGGACCGCCAGTACCCGATTCCGGATGCTTTTCTTCTTCTTTGTGTGCTTAACATAGATATCCTGGAGCCAGCCCTTCGAAGAAGAAGCAGAAGGCTCATGCCTTGTTGTCATAGGCTTCACTCCTTCCCGATGGTTTGCATTTCGCCCCAAATCTCATGAAACAATTCATTAAAGCCCGGCTCCTTGCGGGCAAAAAAAAGGCTGCGCCCGTCGGATGTTCTCCGGAATATCAAATAACCGGTGAATCCGCCCGGGATTGCGGTTTAAGAGAATGACCCGATCGCTCATCGCAATGGCCTCCGACAGGTCATGGGTCACCAGAATGGCGGTCTTTCCCCGCTCTTTCAAAGTCTCCACAATCAAATCCTCGAGCTGCAGCTTCGTCTGATAATCCAATGCGGAGAATGGCTCATCGAGCAGAAGCAGACCGGGATCCGTTGCCAAGGTCCTAACGAGTGCGACCCGCTGTCTCATCCCGCCTGACAGTTGTGACGGATACAGATTGCCGCTGTCGCCAAGCCCCATTTCCCTGAGCAGATTCTGCACGGCGCTGCGGCTCTCCGGATTCAATCGTTCCGTCAATTCCAAACCAATCAAGGCGTTATCCATAATGGTCCGCCACGGAAATAAATAGTCCTGCTGCAGCATGTATCCCACCTCCGGTGACGGCCCGTATATCGGATCGCCATTCACGTAAGCGGCTCCTTTGGACGGCTGCAGCAGGCCGGCAATGACAGACAATATGGTCGTCTTGCCACAACCGCTAGGTCCAACCAGGCTGACAAATTCGCCGGGCTCCACCTTCAAGTGAATTCCTTCCACAGCCAGAGAGGCTTCCCGATCGGTGACATATACGTGAGCGATATCATTCAATTCAACTACCGGTACCATGGTGCTCTCTCCTTTCGTTCTATGGATCAGGAGTACGTCATTATTTCGCTAACTTCGCTTTCTCGGCAAACGTGTTGTTAACGATCTTCTCAGGAGCTACCCGCTCTTTCAGTTCGCCGGCTTGATCCATCACGTCCAGCAGATTGTTCCATTCTGCATCATCCACGATCGGATCGGTTGCGTAGCTCCCCTGCTCTTTGTACCGTTTAACAGAAGAAACGACGATATCCCGGTCGCTATCCTTGAAATAAGGCATGATGGCATCAGCAATATCCTCAGGAGTGTTGGCATCCACCCATTGCTGTGCCTTGTAGAGGGCATTGGTAAACTTCTGAACCGTTGCGTCATGTTTGTCGATATAACTCTGCTTGGTCATGAACACCGTATAAGGCAGATGTCCGCTTTCCACGCCGAAGGAAGCTACCACCTTACCCCGGCCTTCTTTTTCGAAGATGGAGGCTTGCGGCTCAAAGAGCTGCACAAACTCACCCGTACCGGAAGCATAGGCTGATGCGATATTGGCAAAATCAATGTTCTGAATCAGCTCGAGATCACCGTGCGGGTCAATCCCTTTTTTGTTCAGTGTGAACTCGCCTGCCATCTGCGGCATTCCGCCCTTGCGCTGGCCCAGGAATACCTTACCCTTCACGTTGTTCCAATCAAACGCGCCTGATCCGTCCCGGGCCATCAGGAATGTGCCATCCGTCTGTGTCAGCTGACCGAAGTTAATGACAGGATCCTCAGAGCCCTGCTGATAGACGTAAATCGAGGTTTCGGAGCCGACTAGCGCCACATCGATAGCTCCTGACAGCAATGCCGTCATAGTTTTGTCACCGCCCGGGGTCGTCTGCAGCTCCACATCAAGCCCCTCTTCCTTGAAAAATCCTTTCTCCAACGCGACATACTGCGGCGCATAGAAGATCGAACGTGTCACTTCGCCAATCTTGACTTTTGTAGCCGATCCACCGCCACCGCACCCGGCAAGCGCTACTCCGCAAACAAGCAGCATCGATAACGCCAGCCCCCACCATTTTTGACGCTTCATGGTAACCCTCCATTCCCTTGAACAAACTTTTCTTTTCAACATATGCATGCGTCTGCCCAAAGGTTAAACGCCTGGCAGTGTCACTCATGCCGCTGTACCCTATGTGCGGAGAAGATAAAATACCAAATGAGCTTTTCCTATGTAAAAGAAAAAAACGCAGCCACAAGGGCTGCGTCTCATCCATTAAAGCTTATAAATCTCTTTATATTTCTCTTCCAGATAATCCGCCAGATAGTCCGGGTTCAGCTCTTCTCCTGTGATTCTCACAATAATCTCGGAAGGTTTCTCGCTCTTGCCGTACTTGTAAACCTTGTCTGTCAGCCATTCTTTGATTGGAGCCAAATTCCCCTCTTCAATCAACTGGTCAAGGTTCGGCAGCTCTTTACGCATCGTGTGAAGCATTTGGGCAGCATACATGTTACCCAGCGAATAGGATGCAAAATATCCGAAATCACCGCCGGACCAGTGAACATCCTGCAGTACGCCCATTCCATCGTTTGTCGGCATAATGCCGAGGTATTCCTTATACTTCGCGTTCCAGGTTTCCGGAAGATCCTTCACAGCCAATCCTTCGTTAAAGAGCATTTTCTCGATCTCGTAGCGAATGATGATGTGCAGGTTATATGTCAGTTCGTCTGCCTCAATACGAATCAAAGAGTTCTCTACCTTGTTCGCAGCCAGATAGAATTGCTCAACGTCCACTTCCTTTAATTGCTCAGGGAAGTACTGCTGGAGGTCCGCAAAATAACGACGCCAGAACGGGCGGCTCCGGCCAATCATATTCTCCCAAAGACGGGATTGGGACTCATGAATGCCCATGGAGGTGCCGCCGGAGAGCGGCGTGCCTGCCAGTGTCTTGTCGATATTTTGCTCATATAGTGCATGCCCGCCCTCGTGCAAGGAGCTGAATACCGCACTGAGCACGTCATCCGGAAGATACATGGTCGTAATGCGCACATCGCCAGGATTGAGACCCGTCGCAAATGGATGCACACTCTCATCCAGGCGTCCTGCTTCAAAGTCATAACCCATTTGCTCCAGCAGAAACAAGCTGAATTTCTCCTGCTGTTCCTTTGGGAACAGCTGTTTCAAGAAAGCTGTTTCCGGTTTGAAGGAAGACTCCTGGATTGCATGGACCAGCGGCACCAGACGCGCTTTCAGACGTTCGAAGATGGCATCCACCTTCTCCACCGTCAGATCCGGCTCGTACATATCAAGCAGTGTATCGTATCGGGTATCCTTCACGCCCCAATATTCGATAAACTCCTGCTTGAACGCTACGATTTTGGTTAAGTATGGCTCGAAACCTTCGAAATCACTATTCTTCTTCGCTTCCTCCCACTTCGTTTCCGATTGGGCGGCAAGAATCGAATATTCCTGGAAGCGTTCAGGTGGAATGGATTTGCTCTGGTCGTACATTTTACGCACTTCCGCGATCATGCGGCGTTTGCGATCATCCAACTGCTCTGCCTGTTCCGGCTCGGCAAAAAAAGACAGAAGCTGTCCCATCTCCTCCGAGATTTGCAGTTTAAATGCTTCTGTAGATAGAACCCCGATCGTTTCGGAACGAATTTCGGTTCCTTTGCGGGGAGCACCTGTCCGTAAATCCCAATGAAGTAGGCCTATAGCTTCGTAGTAGCTCATAATTTTGCGAACCAATCGATCAAATTGTTCCCATTGCTGTGAATGTTGTACTGCCATACGGGCTCACCTTCTTTTTTAGTGATAGGAATCTTTTATACTCTATTGATGATACTTTTTACAAGGTATATAATCAACTTCCAGAAAGAATAAATAACATTCTACATATAAAGGAGTGTCAGGATGCCTTGATTATTCAACTCACCCCCCAAGCCGAGCAGAAGCTGAAGGATAAACTTGGGGACAAGCCAGGCACCATCAGGCTGATCTATGACACGGAGGGATGCGGATGTGCCGTCAACGGCGTTCCAAGCCTGCGTAATTGTAGATGAGCCTACAGTGGATGATATCACTGTAGATACGGGAAGCCCTGTGCCTTTTATTGTAAACCGTCGACAGGAAATTTTCTTCGAGGACAAGATGAAGCTTGACGCCGATCCCGGCGTGTGCTCCTTCCGCCTTGACAGCAGCGGACAACATTACGGCACCAATATTCAGATTATAGATACCCGAGTGCAACAACTATAAACGACGATCGAAACGAAGGAGAGAATATCCATGGAACAACACCTAAACAGCATTTTGGAACACAACCGCAGCTTTGTAGAGAACAAAGAATACGAATCCTATCTGACCGGTCGTTTTCCTGAGAAAAAACTCGTCATCATCACCTGCATGGATACACGGCTCGTCGAACTGCTTCCAAAAGCAATGAATTTCAAGAATGGCGATGTCAAAATCATTAAAAACGCCGGCGCTATCATCTCCCAGCCTTTCGGCAGTGTGATGCGGAGCGTTATGGTTGCACTGTACGAGCTTCATGCGGAAGAAGTAATCGTAGTAGGCCACTATGAATGCGGCATGGCTTCCCTGAACGCCGAGGATATGATCCAGCATATGAGAGACCGCGGGATCTCGGATGAAGTTCTCTCCACGCTTGAAAATTCCGGCATCCGCTTGTCCAAATGGCTTCGCGGTTTCGATAACATTACAGACGGCGTAAAAAACACCGTTGACCTGATCAAAAAACACCCGCTGCTTCCGCCAAACGTACCCGTTCACGGCATGGTTATCGACCCTAACACAGGCGCGCTTGATCTGGTAGTCGAAGGTTACGAGAACAAATAAATCATTCAAAGTCAAATTGGAGCACAAGCGCTGAGGCGTTTGTGCTTTTTTAGTCACAATTTTACCAAAAGCAGAGAGAAAGAACCCTCCCCCAGTTGTCAAACCATACAGTTTCAGTGTACACTTTTTATCAACCGGACCGATAGGCGGATTTCCATCCCAACCTTAGTGTCCACGATATGCGTTTCAAAGGGAGTTATGTCCATGAATACGTTGTCATACGGCTTGTTAGGACTACTAGCAAGAAGAGAATCATCAGGATACGATTTGATGCTTCGCATACAGCCATTTTGGCAAGCCAAACACAGTCAAATTTATCCCCTGCTGTCCAGCATGGAGGAGAAGCAATTGTTGTCCTCTCACTGGGTCCAGCAAAGTGATAAACCGGACAAGAAAATCTATGCGATTACCGAAAAGGGCATGCAGAAGCTGCGCGAATGGATGTACCAACCCATTGCTCCCGCAGTCACCAAAGATGAACTTTCTCTTCGAACCTTCTGCCTGTGGTTAGCGGAGATCGGCATCGCCGTTGATATTTTCGAGGACCGCAGAATTGGCTATCTGGAGAAAAAGCGTTATTACGAGCAGATTTTAGAGGGGATTCCGGAGGAAACCCGAGAGCTTGGAAGCAAAGCATTCAGCAATTATGTACTCGCTACCAAAGGATTGATGATGGCTGAGACCGAGCTGAAATGGTGTGATTGGGTACTGGATTTATTAAAACAGCAGCAGCGCTCAACCGCCTCAAAACATGGTCGCACAAATTTTGAAACCTTATCGTGACTCGTCCGTAGTACTCTTTATTACTCTAAATTCACTGGGAGGTTCGACAGAACACGATGAAAAAAGTATTGACTATTCTTGTAGCGATTACACTGTTCTTTGTAGCGCTGACACCAGATTCCGCAGATGCCAGAAGAGGCGGCGGCGGTTTCAAATCCGGTAATAAGACATACAACAGCACTCCGAAAAAGAATGATACCAATAATGTGCAACAATCCAACAACCGTTCCAATAACACAGGAGCAGCCAACACAACCAAACGCGGATTCTTTAGCGGCGGCGGCTTGATGAAAGGTCTCATGATCGGTGGTCTTGCCGGTTTGCTCTTCGGCGGAATGTTCGCTGGCATGGGCTTCATGGGCGAAATTATGGGATTGTTGATTAACCTCATTGCAATCTGGGCTTTGATTATGGTCGTTATGGCTGTTGTACGCGCCGTGAAGAATCGTCGTCAACAAAACGAGCGTCGCGACAACAACAACAATAACAATAATAATCGGTACTAATCCATGGTTCTAAGCATGGACGAAATCATCAATGCGGTCTGTCTTCACCAGGCGGAACGCAGAGGCGTCAAACCGACAGATGTATCGCTTGAGCTTAGCTGGGATGAGGATACCGGTTATACGGCGGAAGTATGGGTAAGCGGAAGAACCCAGTATTTGATTGAGGCTAACCTCATTGAAGCGATTCTTCGCTACCTGCACTCCGAGTACAACATTCGCGCATACAGCGAACAGGTAAGACTTGAGCTTGAAGACGAAATTATCGCAATTGTTCAACAATAAGCAAGAAATCATAAAAACTGCCGCCTTGCGTAACGCGAGGCGGCAGTTTTTTTATAATAAACCCTCTTCTCTTCCCAACTTATCTGCAAACGTTCCTGCTGGCTATTCATGCTGCTGAAGACCATCCGGCGTGTACACCATGCAATACTGCCGGAGTGAACTGTTGGGTAACGGAATGATTTTGACCATGCGATAATCATAATGCTCATAAATGGGTACGTTGCTTGGGGTCTGTGTCTCCAACGTACATAAGATATTCTTCGTATGACATTCTGCAAGCAGTGGCTTTATGATCCTCGAAACGTATCCTTGTCCGTGGCAGCCTTCCTGCACAGCAATCATATCCAAGTGCATATACTGCCGGTCGCCCAGCATCGATAGCCAAACTGAACTCATGCTGCGCAAAATGGTTAGTCCTCGAACAAATCCTCGTATCCCAATGATTCGGCAAATCGGCAAGGATTTGATTATGGCGAGCCCGATCTGTTTCGCATACTTAACGTTAGAGAGCAGTGTTCCTGCCTGTCGCTCCGAATGGAATACCAACGCCACGGCCTCGAAGTCCTTAGACGTCGTTAATACATCCGAATAAGGATACAACATTTCAATATAGCACTGAAAAAAAATATTCAGTGCGTCGAGCCTCGTTGTCTCATCAGGCAAAATAAGTTGATATAAAGGGTCATCCTTTGCAAAAGCTTGCGCCAGCACACTGGCTGCCTTTGGAATGTCAGATCGATCTACTCTCAATAATGTGCTACAAATAATTCCACCTCAAATTGAATTGTCTTTCGAATCAGCAGGTCCATACTTGCTCACCACTATACGCTATTTTATCTAGGAAGAATCCACGCGAAACACCTGATACTGCTTCCGGTATTCCCCGGGGATGTACGACGATTGACGTTTGAATAACCGTGTAAAGTAGTTATTATCCTGGAAGCCGCGTTGCTCTCCGATTTTGATCAGGGACAGCTCCGAATGTGCCAGCAGCCGTTTAGCTCGCTCAATCTGCAGATGATGTCTGTATTGCAGCGGACTCATCCCCGAGTATTGCTTCAAGCAGCGCGCCAAATAATCAAAATGATAATGCAGCTCGCGCTCCATCTCTCCCGAATCAAAGGGCTGCTCCAGGTCGATTCGCCAAGTAGGAAGCCACCTTTTCGCCAAGAATATAGGATCGGGCATGCGGACTGCTCTTTCTCATGCCGTTCTGCAATTGCAGGAGAAGCTGACCGAACAAATTATGCAGCTCAAACGATCGGTATGGTGTAAGCGCACTGTACAGTACAAGCATATAACATCTATTCCTCATTAAATACTTCGATCATCAACAGGGCACCTTTTCTAAATCCATGCACGAACGCTGCCGCCGTATGCATTGCACTTGATTGACCTGCCAAATCAAACAACTCTTCAATTTGCTCAAATTCAGTTTCCGATAAATTTTTTTGAAGGACTCCATGCAGCTAGAAATTTTTCTATTAATTGACTTATAATTTGGATCAATAGATTTTATTGATTCATCAGGACGCCAATTTCCATAGTATATTTCCTCTAGAATATTAATCATTTCCCTTCCTTTCCTTTAAACACGTCTGATTTATTAGATAAGCTTACACCAAAAAAATAAATCGATTGATATTTATGCAAATTCCGCATAGGTTTTTCTGTCGCAGTGAGCTCTCCCCCTGATGAGGACTCTTCTATTCAATGGAACTAGGCCTCTATATTCCAGAGCTATCCTATCTTATGGTATAATCTACTATTGTGGTGGTTATCTTCCATACAGAACCGATTTGAGAGGAGAACAATTTCATGCAAGAACACAAACGCTGGAGTAGAGTCAAGCGCTGGGCCGGTGCCGGGGCATTAAGCTTAACCATTCTGTTAGGCAATGTCTTCCCGATTCATGCCGACACACCGACTGCTCCCGTACCCGACATCAGCCCTTGGTCGATAGCTACACTGAACGAAGGTGAGAAATACGGCATATATCCGATGGAATGGTATTATGACGGAACCTTCAGACAATCCATTACGGAAGATAAGTTTCAATCTTTAATGGCTACTACGGCGAAGAAGCTGGATCAGCTGGGTCTTAAGAAAAAAGAAGCTTCCTTGTCCTATGTAACAGCCGATGTAATCACAAGAGAAATGGTCATCACCTCTTTATTCAAGCTCCTGTCCAATTACGAGCTGCCGGAAGCTTTCGGGAACACGGCGGTCAAACCGATGGATTACATGCAGCAAAAAGGCATCGTAAAAGGCACCAAAGCAGGTCTGCAGCTGGATCAGCCTTCAAGCGTCGAACAAGCGGTTGTGATGGCCAGCCGATTGATTGAGTATACATATGATACGGCCGATGGCGGAGCCGAAGGCCTGATGTGGAAAGTGACTAACGATAACAACACACTGTATTTGCTCGGATCGGTTCATTTGGGATTGACCGACATGTATCCGATGCATCCGAGCATTCGCGATGCGTTTGCGGCATCGGACGATCTTTGGGTCGAGGTTGATATTGTCAACGGGGATATGTCTTATTTCCAAGAGAAGATGATGTACAGTGACGGTACGAAGCTGCAGGATCATATATCCGCAACTTCCTACGAGAAGCTGCAGAAGACGCTGAAAAAGCTGGCACTGCCAGCAAACACGTTTGATAGCTTCAAGCCCTTTGGCGTATCCAACACCCTCTCCACGTTCGGTTATTTCGAGAATCCGGCCGACAGTGCGTTGGCCATGGCAACCGGTATCGACAGCTATTTCCTTACTAGTGCCATGCTGACAGGCAAGCCAATTCATGAGCTGGAGAGCATTAAGCTGCAAGCTGACCTGTTCGCTGACGTGCCTGCCGAAACGCAGGAGAAAGAATTGAATGAGCTGCTGGATGTCCTCTTGTCAGAAAAAGGATCGCAGGAAATTGCCAACAACCTGAAGCAAATGCAGCTGGATTGGATTGAAGGCGACGTGGAAGGCCTGAAGAAAACCCTGACCGCTGACGGACAGCTTACCCAAGGGGAAACCAATCAGCGTCTGATCGGCGAACGAGACAAGAACATGGCCATTAAACTGTCCGAGCTGCTGGAAAAAGAAGGAGAGCATACTTCCTTTGTCGTGGTAGGCGCGGCACATTATGTCATGGATGGCATGGTTGTCGATTTATTAAAAGAAAAGGGTTATGATGTACAGCTTGTACAGAAATAAACAAGGTATCCTGCTGTATTGATATTGTATCGCCCTGTCCGTATTCATGTGGACAGGGCGATTTTTTATATATAGAGATGCTCCGCATGTATCATGTGTCATTGACCTGCGCTCACAGATTACCGATAATGGTAGAATGAGTTCACTATCTTCAAAGGATTGGAGCTATATCATGAAATATCACAATTTGGAAGAGTGCATCATTGATCTGGAAAAAAACGGGCATTTAGTTCGTATACATGAAGAGGTTGACCCTCATCTTGAAATGGCAGCCATACATATGAAGGTTTACGAGGCAGGCGGCCCGGCACTGTTGTTTGAGAACGTAAAAGGTTCGAACTTCCGTGCGGTATCCAACCTGTTTGGAACGATGGAGCGCAGCAAATTCATTTTTCGGGACACGTTCGAGTCTACGCAAGATGTCATTGCATTGCGCAATGAACCCATGAAAGCGCTCAAGAATCCTTTTAAATATGTCGGGACGGGATTAGCGGCTAAAACCGCATTGCCTCTCAAAAAAACAACCGCCCTCCCGCAAGGGTTTCAGGAAATCCAAATCGCCGATCTGCCGCTGATCAAACATTGGAAGGACGACGGCGGCGCTTTTGTCACCTTACCACAAGTGTATTCCGAAGATCCGGAAAAACCGGGCATTATGAATTCCAATCTGGGGATGTACCGCGTCCAGCTTACAGGCAACGAATATGAAATGAACAAAGAAGTCGGCATCCATTACCAGATCCACCGTGGCATCGGCATCCATCAGGCAAAAGCAAACAAGCTGGGCCAGCCTCTTAAAGTAAGTATTTTTATAGGGGGTCCACCTGCCCACACGATATCGGCCGTGATGCCGTTGCCTGAGGGCATGAGCGAGCTTACCTTCGCGGGTTTGCTGTCAGGGCGCCATTTCCGGTACAGCTATGTCGATGGTTATTGTATAAGCCACGATGCGGATTTTGTAATTACAGGGGAGATTCATCCCGGCGAGACCAAACCGGAAGGACCATTCGGTGATCATCTGGGCTATTACAGCCTTGTTCATCCTTTTCCTGTCATGAGAGTGCACAAGGTATATGCCAAACAGCGGGCCATTTATCCGTTTACGGTTGTCGGCAGACCGCCGCAGGAAGATACGTCCTTTGGAGAGCTGATTCATGAGCTGACCGGCGGGGCGATTCGCCAAGAGATCCCGGGTGTCAAAGAAGTGCATGCGGTTGATGCTGCCGGGGTTCACCCCCTGCTGTTTGCCATTGGCAGCGAACGCTACACCCCCTACCAACAAGTAAAACAGCCGGCAGAGCTGCTCACGATTGCCAATCGGATTCTAGGCACCGGCCAATTGAGTCTGGCCAAATATCTGTTCATTGCCGCTGAAGAGAAACAAGCGTTAAGCACGCACCATATCGAGGGGTTCTTGACGTATATCTTGGAGCGCATCAATCTGCACCGGGACATCCATTTTCAGACCAATACTACAATCGATACCCTCGATTATTCCGGAACCGGACTCAATACTGGCAGCAAGGTTGTCTTTGCAGCGGTTGGGGATAAAAAAAGAGAGCTCTGCCATGAAGTGCCTGAAACCTTGAAGGATCTGCCAGGATTCTCCCCTGCCCGATTGATCATGCCAGGCATTGTGGCTATACAGGGTTCCCCATTTACGAGTTATTCCGATGTGCAGCTGGAAATGGACGGACTAAGCGAGGCTATTCGAGCGAGAGGCCCTCTCCCCTCTTGCCCGATGATCATTCTATGTGATGACAGTGAATTCATGAGTGCGGCCATCAGCAATTTTCTCTGGGCGACCTTTACGCGAAGCAACCCTTCCCATGACATTCACGGTGTGAACGGCTACTATGAGCACAAGCATTGGGGCTGCGACAATATCATTATCGATGCCCGTTCGAAACCGCATCAAGCACCGCCCCTCATTCCGGATGCCGCAGTCGAACAACATATCAAGCGCTTGTTTACAGACGGCGGCAGTTTAAGCCGCATTCAAATACGCTAGCAGCCGTAAACGTGCTTTGAATCTTATTTCCTTCAAATGAAAGCAAACCTAAAATGGGCTGGTCCTTAGTCATTACTGACTTTGGATCAGTCCATTTATTATGCCAGCACCCTCAGCACATCTTCAATCTTCTTCCCATGCGAGATCACCCCATAATTCATCCAGGTCAGAAAATCGACCTCGTACACGCAGCCGCCCTGTACAGCAGGTAGTGATTGCCATTCTGACCAGTCCAGCATACTCCGTTCCTCCCCTTCCCAGGAAGAATGACGCTTATCAAACGTAATGAACAGATGATCGGCATCCAGCAACTTCAACCATTCCTTGGTAAGGCTGGCTATCCTGGCCCCCCAGGACAACTGCAGAACGAGTGGATGCGGGGTCAGACCAAGGTCCTTGTACAGTATAGGTCCCGTATATCCGTGATCAGGACCCGCATAGAGACTGATTCCGAGGGCTGATATTCGAAGACAAGCAACGGTCTGTGTACGGACCGATTGCCTAAGAAGCCTCTTGGCTTCGCTGGCCTTATGCTCATACTGTGAAATGATATCCAACACGCGGTCCTTCCTGCCCAACAGTTCCGCCGATTTACGCAGGGTCAGACGCCAATCCTCACCCGGGTGCGGGAACTGATACGTTGGAGCCAACCGTCCCAAACCATCGTCCGACATCCAGCGTTCAAACCCGATATTTATGATAATGCAGTCAGGCTTATGACAAGACAGTACAGCAATATCCTCGTTCTCAATATCAATAACCGGGACGTGCAGCAAACCGAGGTAATCCTGCTTACCCCATCTGGAGTGTGAGCACTGCACGACCGGGGTTATTCCGAGGGCCACCAGAAAATCTTCAAGGAAAGGTGCAAACACTCGCATATTCTCCTGTCGGTAGTGGTTACGGCGATATTGTCCAGGAGAAACACCAACGGTTTGTTTGAAACGACGGTTAAAATAATATTCGCTGTTAAAACCGACAAACTGTGCAATGTCCAGCAGTCGGTCATCGCTTGCCAGCAGCATATGTTTTGCCCGATCTATTCGAATCCCGTTCAGATAATCGAGGGGATACTGGGTCGTAATCTCTTTGAATATACGTGTATAATGCCAGCGTGCAACATTCGCTAATTCAGCCAGTTGTTCCACGGTCCATGGGTTTGCATAATGCTCTTTCAGATGTTCAATCGATAACTCTACAGCATGACGCATATTCAACGTGTAAGAATCGTTCTGATTCTGACGATATAGGAATAGCATGAACGCTTGAAAACAGACGGCTAATTCGAAGGATTCAAGTTCGTTACATGTATGCCGGTGCCGATAAAGGCTTTCCAGATAGTCGATGCATTGGGAGAACGGGCGGCACAACAGTTCCCCCTGCCGCAGAGAAGATTGAGAGCTCCGTACAGGCGCAGTTTGTCCAGGGTCATCTACCCTCACTCCGCCAGAGTTCATAAGTTAAATGATAGAAACACATGCCTTCTGTTTCAGAACGGAGACGTGCTGTCGAACCGGGAGCTATCAGATAACTCTGCCCTCCACGCATAGTGAGCTCTGTTTTATCCAAGACCCATTTCCCGCTTCCGGCCGTCACGATCAGCAGCGTAAACTCGTTGCCCTGCACGAAATCTTCCCGCCAATCGATGTACTCTGAACGAAGCTGAATATCCTTCAACACATAGAACCAAGTGGAGCGGTTTATCCTGCCGTTCTCATTCTTCATCTCATCTTCCCCTGACCAAGAAACTTTTTTCGAATATAGTGCAAAGAAACAGAAAGCTCATCCAGCGCAGCCGGCAGCTTTCTGTTTATATTCTAGTTTACGGACGATCTGCTTATTGGACAAACCATTTCAAGAGATCATCAACCTTCATCATATTAGCGGTAATTGCGCCGGATTGCCAGTGCGTCCGATTGCCTTTATAGACATGTCCATTTTTGACTGCCGGTACCGACTTCCATAGCGGGCTATCAAATACTTGCATCGCTTCTTGGTTCTCCTCCGAGTCCCATCCGCCGTTCGATGGGAATACGATGATATGATCTGCATCCAGCTCAGGAATTTTCTCTTGCGACAAAATGGCCTGATAATCGGTCATGTTTCTCACAAACGGATGAGGGATCAATCCCATCTCTTTATAGATGTTGCCGGTAAAACGGTTTTCGATACCAAACAGAGCAAGCGTCTTATCCCCGATATTCAGCCTGAGGACGGCAACGGTCTCTTCGCCAACGGCCTGTTTCAGCTTCGCTTTGGCGTCAGCGATCTTCTCATTGTACTCGTTAAGCGCACGTTCAGCTTCTTCAGGAATACCGAGCACATCCCCTATCGTTTTCAGGATTTCCGTTGGTTTCTGCAGAATGGACTCCGGCAGCCGATAGGTGGGGGCTATTTTGGAATACAGTTCATATTTTGCTGCATCCACCGCACCGTCAACGATGATCAAATCCGGGCTTGCCTCCAGCAGCCCTTCCATGCTCCCTGTTATATCAAAGGTTGGCACATCCAGATCCAAGTAATCCTGTTTCCCCCAGCTCGGATGATACCACTGAACAACTGGCGTAACGCCGAGAGCCAAGAGATAGTCCTCCACATAAATACCCGCTACCCGTTTCGGATTTACCGGAATTTCGACGTCGCCGAATTCATCCTTCATCACTTTGGTATCAGCCTCTGTCTGATCCATCTTATTTTGAGCCGCCTGCTTGTCCGCCGTGTCCTGCTGATTGCCGCATCCAGCCAGAACCATCATCAGTACAAGTAAAGCTATTATCCATCTGGCGCTCTTGTGATGTGTCCTTATCCCTAACATAAAAACCATTTCTCCCCTTGCCTGTTGTTAAAAGGTACGAAACGAGATCCTATTGCATTTATTGATTATGATAATCATTCTCATTTCGTTCAGATACATTGTATCCCACTCAATATCACCAAACAATGCACTTTCTCAAAATAATTCTTATACAAACTCAAAAGAAAGGCCTCCTGCTAGGAGCCCCTCTTCTCTTATCCTATGAATATTAATATAATGAATAGTATTCAGACTGTTAATTTCTACCTGGGAGGGAAAGCATGTTTCCACGATTAGAGACAGAACGATTGTTACTGCGAGAAATTCACCAACAGGATGCTGGGGCTCTTTATGATTGCTTCTCGAATGACGATGTTGTCCGCTACTACGGACAAGACAAGCTGACTTCCCTCGACCAAGCGCTCCAGCTGGTTGATTTTTTCGCCAAAAACCATGCCGAGAAACGCGGCCTTCGATGGGGAATCGAGCTCCAAGGGACGAGCGGTTTGATCGGAACGATCGGATTTAATCTATGGTCTCCAAGGCACAAGAGGGCCGAAATCGGCTATGAACTTCATCCTGAGTTCTGGGGTCAGGGTTATGCAAGCGAAGCTGCTTCGGCCATCATTGCCTATGGGTTTCACACGCTGGATCTGTCTCGTATCGGCGCCGTTGTTTTTATCGAGAACCAGGCATCCCGGACGCTCCTAACCAAGCTCGGTTTTGAAGCGGAGGGAATTCTTCGCCGATATATTTATCAAGACGGTGTTCCGCATGACACCCAGATGTACTCCCTATTAAGAGAGTAACCGGACGGGCATGATAGGGCTCCCCTATTGCCATTACGTGTTATTCATCAAGCGATTACCGAAGCATCCAGGAAAGGTTTATTTACAAAATAATACATAAAGCCCATAAGCAGCACGCCTCCAACTAAATTGCCGAGCGTCACCGGAATCAAATTGTGCAGCACACCATCAAATGAAATCGTGCCCGGATGGTTCAGAACCAACGCAATGGCAAACGTACACATATTCGCAATGCTGTGCTCATAGCCGGAGATGAAGAAGCAGAATACAAACAGCATCATCGCGAACATTTTGGCGCCATCGCCCTTCAGTGACATGGGGATAAAAAATGCAAGGCATACGAGCCAGTTGCACAAAATCGCCCGGAAGAACAGCTGCACCATCGGGGTTGTCATTTTTTGCTCAACCACATGCAGCAGGAACCCGTTCACGGACGAATCCATAAAGAGTCCCGTCAAGAAAATCAACAACGCAAACGCGCATGCGCCCAAAATGTTCCCGATGTAACTGAAGATCCACAGTTTGACAACCTCAATCCACTTGAGCTTCTTGCGCAGAGCGGCGTACGTGTAGTAGAAGGTATTCCCGGTAAACAAATCTCCTCCCCCATACGCAATCAGAATGATGGCGGCGCCAAACGTAAGGGCAGCCATCGGGTACGTCAAGGGGGAATGCTCCAGATAAAAAAAGTTACCTGTCTTAAACGCGACAATGACGCCAAAGCCAATGAACATGCTGGCAAGCATGGACCGTGCTAAATATCGAAGCTGGCTTTGCTTAAATATTTTGTGTTTTTTCAGAGCAAGCTGCTCCACTTTGAATAGCGATTTGGTTTCCATAACTCCTCCTGAAGAAAGACGGTTCTATATAGATTACACGATTTTACATATAATTCATATCATCTTGAGCATTATCATATGGGAAATGCCCCGCTTATAATGAATCTTCGATCGGCCTCATCATCTCTTTCCGCAGCCGGTGTACCCGTTAGACGTGTGGTAATCACAGCCTTCTGCAAACCAGCTTCGCTTTTGAGTATCAATTCTGAGATTTCATCTTCATATAATCGTAACCTAATATTTCTTCGCTTCCACTATCATGGGAGGATAAGTCCGGAATTCTTGTTTGATAAACGGAGCATGTGGTAAATACATGTTACAAAGGAGAGGATACAACATGGACATGAAACAGCCAGCTAAAAAAGCAATCGTCACCTTTACCATGGCAGGGGTTGTCGGCCTGAGTGCTTTGGGAGTGAATTATACCGTTTTCCCTATTCACCAAGCAGAAGCGGCCACAACGGCAAGCACCGGCAATTACGCTTCCGAACAGGCTCTTCAGAGACTCAACAGTTTCTATAAACCCGCACTAAAGGGCCAGTTTCCTGGTTCAGTCAGCGGTTTAACAATCGGTAAAAGCACAAAGCAGGATGTTTACAAGACGATTGGCGAGCCTTCTTTACCAGGTAAGGATGCAGACGCCTTTGACTTGTACGGTGCCAACATGGGGAACCCGGGCTATGCCTTCTCCTATAAACTGAACAAAATCCGTGAGATGCGTTATTTTGGAACCAATGTGGAACGACAGACTAATATCGGCGGCATTACGATGAAGATGTTAAAGCAAAACTGGTTTGCTCCGGATGCCACATCCACTTTCAAAAACGGCAAGACCACTCAAACCAAACTCACCTACAATCGGGGTGATTACAAATTAGAGTTTATTTTCAACAGCAATACGGAACTTGACCATATGAATCTGCTGAAAAAATAATGCAAAAAACCATGATTTCTTAGAAATCATGGTCAGAGCGTCGAGCCCGGTCTCTAAGAGAGTCCGGGTTTTTTCTTGGTTGCGTTGCGTTTCATCGATTAGCCTTCCTTCTGCTTACATCAAATATTGATTCAACATGTCGTCCATCCACTCATGACTGTGTTCCAGACGTTTGCATCCTGCAGCCAGCGAACCCACCTGCTCCCTTAACACGTTGACATCATCCGTTCCTTCTATATAACGACTCATAAAGTGCAAAAACACATCGACCATGCGCAAGCGCATGAGAAACGGAATCGCCGTAATTTCTTCCGAACTTAACCGTACACGGCACGCAAACCCTTCACAGAACCTCTTAATGAGTTCTCGCTCAAACTCAGAACCCAGAAAACCTGAAATCACAACCGCAGGCTCCATTGCTCTCACGTCCCGCGTGCAAAACTCAAAATCAAGCAATGCGACAACTTTGCTTGATTCCTCTGCGTCTACCAGCAGGTTAGAACAATTCAGATCGCCATGAACCAGCTGCTGCGGAAGCTTTTTCAGGGAGTCCAGCCTGCCGCATATATCAACATAGGCCTCTTCTAATATAACAAGCGCGTCGCGGAGATCGCTTAACGGCTGTGGCGGGCGCTGGCAAAAACCAAGAACAAAGGCCTCACTGCATAAAGGATACGATTGAAGCAGCTCGTAATACGGCGGATACACCGGGTCCATACCAACTGAACAAACCGCAAGTGCGTTTACAAGCTCCCCCGTCTTCTCCCCGAAAGATAACACGGATTGAATCGAGTCTGCTTCCGGGCGCACTCCTTCAATGTAAGCAAATAGGCATGCGTATCGGTCGCTGCCATCCGATAATTGCACCACATGATCGCCCGATGTGGAGATGATTGGCACAGGAATCTTAAAACTTAGCGGCATCTGCTGCAGCGAGTTCAGTACAGCAAGTTCAAACTGGATCTTGCCCTTATCCCGATGTGTATTGTACATACGCATGACAGAACGGCGGTTCTCACGAACACGATGGATAAAACAGGTGGTATTGTTCCAGCCCGTAGGACCATCCACCGTGCTGCCGTTCCAGTCAGGCCAGTACGCTTCCATCAATCGTTGAATCATGCTTATTACCTCTCCAACTCTTTGTAATCGATTCTTATGGCAGAAATCGGGGCTGGTTCACTTCCGAACCGTATTATACAACTTCAGTGCCGTCCTAAAAATAGGTTGTGTTGAAATAGGAGCCGGTTCCATGATTTCATTATCATGGGCGAGTCGGCTTTGTGGAGGACCGTTTTTTTAAGCGCCGTTTAGTTACTCAGATTCCATGCTCAACATAATGATGAGCTCTCTTCCGTTTTAGCTACCACTACCTTTACACCGGTCTCCTGAATGCGTTTCACCACTTCCTGGTCTGCCTTCTCATCGGTAATCAACACATCCAGATCTTCGACAGCACCAGCTTTAGCAAAACCATCCTGACCGATAACATGATGTGTCGCCATTCCAATTCTGCGGCGGGAGACGGCAGAAGCCGCACGTCCAAAAGCGGCTACTTCAGGTGTCGCAACGAAGATTCCCTCATCGGAAATGCCGCCGCCGGTCATAAAACCGATATCAAATTTGAATTGGCGAATAGACTCGCTCGCAAGCACATCCGTCATATTGCCGGATGGTTTAACCCGTCCCCCAATTAGATACGTATCTATCCATTCGCGTTCGCGTAAAGCTTCGGCAACCTTCATGGAGTTCGTCACAATCGTCAGCGGCATCTGCTCGGGAAGATGCTTCAGCAGCAAGTAGGTCAGTGAACTGCTGCCGATAAACAACGTATCTTTCTCGCGTATATAGGAGACGGCAAGTTTGGCAATGGCGTTCCCTTCCTGCGTGCCTTCGCCATACCGTAGTTCCGGGGGTTGGGGCGGCTGCCTGACTTTCATGGAAGGAATCGCTCCTCCGTGTGTTTTCTGAAGTAAGCCCTGCTCCTCCATAATCGTCAGGTCCCGGCGAATCGAATCAATTGAAATTTCAAATCGTTCGGCCAATTCCTTGGCAATCACCCGTTTCTCTAGATGCAGCAAAGCAAGAATTTTCTGACGACGTTCCTCGGCAAACATTCCTGATTGATCTTGCATCATGCATTAACCCTCCATATTGTTCATTATTTTTCCATCTTCACCTCGATTATATTCATTTTTATTCTGTTTTGCAATCCGTTTTTATCAGTTTTATGCGTTTATATTCGTTTTTCATGAAATGAATTGCCTGGGAAAGTGGATAAATGCGGTAGCGTAGAAGCAGGATTACGGCTGCAAGTCCTTAACAGGGTCTTGCAGAGCTGAGTGCGGCGCGTTCTGCGGCTGCATTCCTGAGGAAAAATACGGCAGGACACTTTTTCATAATGAAATTGTGGAAAACATGCCTGGATAACTGCCTTCCACATTATCCTCTCACAACGCGGAAACCGCAGTTCCCCGTTGAGCTGTCGGGCGTATTACCGCTTCTCGCAGCTACTCTATATCGGTTGCAATAGGATTTATGACACAGATACGAACCGCCTCGCATCGATCTGCTGCCGCTTGGCTTCGCATAGAATGGGTTGGCTGCAGAGGTCTGTTGATGATAGGCAGGACTGAACCAATCCGCACACCATTCCCACACGTTGCCGGACATGTTATACAGTCCGTAACCATTGGGTTTGTAGGCATCTACCGCCGCTGTACCGATGTATCCGTCGCTGGCGTTATTTTTGTACCGGGAATTTGCCCTGCCATATGTTGCATTGATGTTCGCCGTCCTGCTTCAACAGATCGCCCCATGGATAAGTCCTGCCCTCCAAACCGCCACGTGCCGCATACTCCCATTCGGCTTCTGTCGGAAGCCGCACGCCCGCCCATTGGCAATAAACATCCGCGTCATTCCAGGAAACGTGCACAACCGGATGATCCATCCGACCTTCAATACTCGAATCTTTACCCTCCGGCGCTGCCCAGTAGGCTCCTTCAACGACCAGCCACCATGGCACTCCCTGCGGGACCTGGACGACGCTTGCCTTTGTTTCTTCCGATGCCAGCAGCTCAAACACATAGGACCATCCATATTTCTCCGCATCCGTCACATAACCCGTTGTTTCTACAAAACGTTGAAATTCCGCATTCGTAACGGTAAATGGCGATATCTCAAAACCAGATACACTTACTCCCCGAGCAGGACCTTCTCCGTCTCGTGGGAACCCTTCCTTCGTATCGGTCCCCATCATAAACTTCCCCTCTGGGATGTGAACCATGTTGGCATGGGGTGCAGCATATGGATCATGCATCTTGGCTCTGCTCGGAGTTCCATCACAATCATTGGCTACGCTCAGATTTCCATCCTGCTCCTTAACTACGCTCCCAGCACGAATCCTTGGCCACGTTCGATTTTCCATCCCGCCTCCATGGCTGCACCCAGGTTACCATCAAGTCGATCCTTCCCATTGCTTTCCACAAGCTGTACCTTTTCCCTGGAACCTGCACAGCAAGCATGATGTTCTTGCATACCTCTGCCTCCTCTTCATGCAAACAACGGGACCTCCACTCTGTCGTGGCTGCCCCGCTGTTCTAACCTTTCTCTAATCCCCTAAGACCAACTCCTCGCGGACTGGCGGCGTATACAGCTCCGGCACCGCTTCTCCGCGGCCCGTGTTTCTCAAACGCTCGATGTATCGAGGGAGATGACCTTTGGTATGGTAAGGGCCACCCTCCTTCATCACCGTCCACAGCGGGTCCACGTCAAAAGGCATCGTTGCCATCATAAGATCATGCCATTCATTGAGCAGGTATACAGCCTCCCTGCAAAGGTCCGGCCTTTCAGACGCCAGATTGTGCTGTTCATGCACATCCTCGTGGATATGGAACAGCATCTCTTTGTCAAACAGATGATAGCCGTCATGATACGTTCGGATGTACAGCCAATCCCCGAATCGCACACTGCGCTGACAGACATGGGCACACTGAGATACCACCAGATAGTCACGGCCGCTCCCTTTCCCGCTTCGCAAACTCTCTGCATAACTGATGCCATCCCAGCTTTGCACGGGTGAAACGTTCATATATTCCGCCATCGTAGGCAGCAGATCCAGATGATAGTGCAGCTCGTTATCCGTTACCCCCTTCATCATGCCAGGCCCCCGGATAATCATCGGAATGCGGCAGGTTCCCTGATCTGCTGTCCCATGCTCGCCATAAATTCCAAGCTCACCCATATTCTCGCCATGATCCGCGGTAATGATGATGATCAGATCATCCCACACGCCTTTGTGGATTAACAATTCAAAAATAGCGCCGATATGCTCGTCCATATGCCGAATGCCGCAATCATAACCATCCACCATCGTACGTAAATCCTCCATCGACCTGATCTCACCAGGATGGCGCGGATAATCGGGGGATACCTCGCTATTGTACATGTTAATTTCGTTCACACCGTGCGGGCCCACCTTCTTCTGATGCTCCTGCAGCACATCTGCGGTAATCCAGTCAGGGAGAGGTTCGTGCTCGAAGGGATTTCCCAGCGACTCGGGTGCCCGATACGGTGTATGCGGATCCCAAAAATTCACGTACAGCATCCAGTTCTCCTCATCCGCATTCCGTTCCAGCCAATCCAGCACAACGGGGGAAACTTCTTCCGCCGATTCCAAACCGCCCTTGCCGGTGTTATACATTTCATTAAAGCCCGCATAGAAGGTCCAGGCCGAATGCCGTTCCCCGAACGGACTGATCAACGCCGTCTTCATGCCCGCACGTCGGAAAATAGCCGGGAAACTCTCGGATGCCAGCTTGTCGCGGAAATCCCGGGTAATGCCTTCATGCCTTACGTCAGCAGCCGTTCCTCCATGACCGACCACACCGTTATGAATACCGAACCTCCCTGTCATTAATGCCGTTCTTGAAGGGAAACAAGGCGCATCCGAGGTATAATAATTGTCGAAGCGAACACCTTCTGCCGCTATCCGGTCAATGTTCGGCGATGTATTCCGATGATACCCGTAGCAGCCCAGATGGTCCGGTCTGGTAGAATCCAAATCCAGCAATAATACTCTCATATCCGCATCGTTTCCTTCCTCATCTAAATTCGCATATACTCTCTTCAGATCATGTCAGCGTTTACAAATATTCTTGCAGTTGACTGAAATTATAGGCCACGATTCCATGCAGCGTCGATGTACATTTCATTCATTACTTGTACATTTCTATTTCTTTTTTCAACAATCGTCCGATTAAAGCAATGATTTCACTACTCTTGGGGAGCCTGGCTATGCTAGGCTATAGGTATAAAATCACTGTGAGGTGCTGACCATTGATCAAGTTGATGAGTGTGAATTTTGATGACTGCATTCCGAACTGGCGGACACAGCTTGAGACGATTGAATATAACGTTCTTGTAGTTGTGAGAGAAGGCAAAGTAAGGTACGAACTGAATGGGGAAGAGATGATTGCAGAGAAAGACGACGTACTCTTTATCCCGCAATCGACAAGACGCAGCGGAACGAACTGGAACGGCATACCTCATCAGAAACATACCATCCTCTTTACAATGGATCGTCATGAACCTACGGGCATCCCATTCCTGGATGAAGGGAAATGCCTAAAATTCAACCTGTCCCATATTCAATATGCGTATCATCGCTGCGAGCGTTTGTACGAAGAAATGCGGGGAGATAAAAGCTACCGTACCATGATCTGCCTGGGCATTATGCAGGAGCTGATCGGCATGCTGGCCCGTGAACTCGAGAAGACGGAGCTGGCACCAAGCAAACGCAAATACGCGGATACCATCAAATCTTATCTGCTGGAGCATTATCGCGACCCTATCGAAATCGAGTCGTTGGCAAAGTTAATCCATCGCTCTCCCAACTATGCTACTGCCCTCTTCAAGGAGGTGCACGGTCATTCTCCCATTCGGTATATGCATCAGCTGCGCGTGCTGGAAGCCTGCAGCCTCCTGCTTCATTCGGACATGACAATCGCTCACATCGCGCAGTATCTGGGTTATTATGATACGTCCTACTTTTACCGCATTTTCAAAAAATACACCGGCCTTTCGCCCTCCGACTATGTACTGCAAGGTGAACGGCCCGATATTTCCAAGCTATTCACCTGATTCTAGAAATCCCTGGCTTTCATTCACTTAAGCGGCTTCTGTCCCGCGAACTGAATGACATGGGACAGACCTTGATGTCCCTGCCCTTCCTGGCGAACGACCTCTCCCATAAAAAAATGCACGATCCGCCAGTCTGCAAAGGGCTCGAGAATATCCGCTGGCGTGTATAAAAACTGTTGATCTTGCGGTCCCCCGCTTCGATAAGGAATTTGATGAACAGAATAAACCTCGGTGAGGAAGTAGCCTCCCGGCTTCACTGCTTCCCTCACACCGGCCAGAGTCTTCGTTCTCAGTTCCTTCGGAAAATGCCCGAACACACAAATGATTTCATCCCACAGATCCTTCGTCCATTGTGCTTCCTGCAGATCCACGAGCTCAGTGTGAATGCTCACGCCGTTTGCCGCGGCCAACCGTTTGGCTTTATCCAGGCCCGATTCCGCGTAATCCCATACGGTTACCTTCATGCCTTCACGAGCCAAATAAACCGCATTTCGCCCTTCTCCCTCGGCAATAGCGAGTGCATCACCTGAGAGTGCTAGTTTCTTATGCATGTCGGCAATGAATACATTCGCTTCTGTTCCAAATATGTAATCTTCCCCCTGAAACCGTTCATTCCATGGATTCATCGTTTCACACCTCTTTTTTGTAAGTTCACTTTATCCTCGAGCCTGAATCTGTACCAGCCCTGTACCAATCGAGTCTAATACCATATTACCATGGCTGAGGCAGGGTTGCAGCGAGCCCCCTCATGACCCCGTATTTCTTCTTGTAATGGCTTAAAGTCAAGAGCGGCCATATGTACCGATAGCTGTGATAGTGAGTATAGAAGCTGCCCGGAAGCCCGGCACCCATCGGATAGGAGGCCGTCCAGTCGTCTTCATGAAGCAATTCGATGAGTCTGTTTATCCCTCTGTTAACGCCAGTGGACGGCTCTGACTGAACCGCTATGAGTGCATCGAGTGCCCACGCGGTTTGGGATGCCGTGCTTTGGCCTAGAGGCATGTATTGCATCACCTGGTCGCTGGTGCAGGATTCACCCCAGCCCCCGTCCGGATTTTGAATCTCAAGGAGCCATGCGGCTCCTCTTTGAATCACCGAATGGTCCGCCGGCAGACCGGCAGCCTCTAAACCTGTCAATGCTGCCCAGGTGCCGTAAATGTAACAGATCCCCCATCTTCCATACCATGAGCCGTTTTTTTCCTGATGAGTGATAAGCCATTCGGTTCCTCGTTTGATAAAATCATGCTTCATGCCGAATCCGAAAAAGTTTCCGAGATATTCAAGCGTGCGTCCGGTAAGGTCGGCCCCGGAGGGGTCAATGGCGGCGGATTTCGCACCGTCTATCGCCAGCCACGTCAGCATTTCCTTATCGGTGTTTTTTTCGAAGGCGGGCCATCCGCCATCTTTATTTTGCATCGATAACACCCAGTTCAGTCCCCGATTGGTTGAATGCTGATAAATGGGCGTGGTATGCGACAACGAGTGGATAGCTCTTAAAGCCGCAGTCGTGTCATCCACATCAGGATTCAAGGTATTGGTCTCGGAGAAGCCCCATCCGCCGGGAACCGTATCCCGGTTATGAATGCTCCAATCCGCCGTTTTATCCTGTTGTCTGGATAAGAGATAGGCTGCTGCCCGCTGTGTCGTCTGTTGATCCCCGTCGACGCCGGACTCCTGCAGCGCATACGAAATCAAAGCCGTGTCCCAAATCGTCGAGGGCGAATTCTGAATCGTGACCTTGCCGTCCACGCGGTACTGCAGCGCGGTCAGCCCTTGAACCGCATTCATGAGTATGGGATGCCGTTTATCATAGCCCAGTGCAAGCAGGGCAAATACCATAAGAATGGTGCTGCTCGCATAACTATAGAGGGTGCCGTCCGATTCGATCCGATCCAGCATGAACTTCTCGCCCTTGGTTGAGGCGGCTTCATGGATGAAACGAGGAGTTCCGAGAAGTCTGCTGAGGCCCATACGTATGCTTTCCCCAATCTCCCGATTTTCCTGGGGTAACGAATCATCGTCATCATCGCGGGAATCGTTCAGATCGGACAAATCGGGAGCCGTCTCCGTAGATATGGAGAAATTCCGATCCGCCATAATGAGCATGGGAATGAGATGAATGCGGGAGTACCCTGAGAATTCATATAGATTGATGGGCAGATAGGCAGGAAACAGAATGATCTCCAGCGGTATGAGCGATATGGACGCCGGCCACTTTCGCTGGCCCGTTGCAGCCAGGATCGCTTTTGTCAAAACGCTCTTGGATTTACCCAGCCCGCCTTGCGATTGAATGTATCGTCTGGTATGTTCCATGTGTTCGTCGGACCATTTGCTGAATCCGGAGTAGAGCAGCCCATAATAGGCATCAATAGTAGCCGATAAGCTGCCTCCTTCTTCGTCGTGATACCAGCGCCAACAGCCTTCCGGCTGCTGCTCTGCAAGGATGCGATCATGCAATTCTCTGATAAGCTCTTCATTCTGAATCTCCAATATTCGAAAGAGGATTATGACATAGGCATCCAGCGTAATCCCGTTCTCAAAGCAAAAATGCCAGGACCCGTCTTGATGCTGCCGCTGTATGAAAAAATCAATCAGCTTGCTTATTTCCTCTTCTACCGCGCTCTGTACATCATTCATGTTCTCGTACCTCCATCGTAGCCTCATGATGAACATTATATGAGTGCAGGAATAAGGAAATGATGTGCCGCTTAAGGAACGTCAGAAACGATCATGAATCTCCATAGAGACCAGGGTCTGCCTATCATAAAATGTCCAGCCAAATTTTGATGGCCGTCGCCAGGATTAACACGGCTAGAATGATCTGCAGTACCTTGGTATTCATCTTCTTGCCTGCCGAAGCGCCCAAAGGAGAAGCAATCAGGCTGGCAATCACCATGATGAGTGCAGGAACATAATCCACCTGTCCTGTTGTCAACTTGCCTATTGCCGAGCCGATCGAAGAGATGAATGTGATTGCGAGAGAAGTGGCGATGGTCATCCGGGTTGGAATTTTCAGCACAACCAGCATAATCGGTACGAGAAGGAAAGCTCCGGCTGCTCCGACGATCCCGGCTCCAATTCCGACGATAAGCGCGAGCACAGCGGCGAGCCACTTGTTGAACGTAACCTGATCAAGCGATATATCGTCCACTCCTTTGTTCGGAATGAACATCATCACGGCGGCAATGAGTGCCAGGATTCCATAGATGAGATTGATGCCGTCTTCACTCATCATGTTGGAGCCGAAACCGCCGAGGAAGCTGCCCAGCAATATGGCTGAGCCCATATAGATAATGAGCGTTTTGTTTAAATAACCGCCTTTGCGGTATGCCCACACCCCGCCGATGGTTGCAAAAAACACCTGTACAGCACTGATTCCGGACACTTCATGCGCCGTAAATGCCGCTAGCCCGAACAACGGCGGAATGTACAGCAGCATCGGATATTTGATAATCGAGCCGCCGATACCGACCATGCCTGAAATAAACGAGCCAATGAATCCAATGAAAAATATGGTCGTGATGAAGATTGCGCTCAGTTCCATCATGATGCCCCCTTATATCTTAGGAAAAGGGAACCTGTGCCGGTTCCCTTTCCCCATCAATCTGTGTTCATTCATCAAGTTTACTTGATCGAGTCATGAAGTAATCATCCCTCATCACTCTGAATATGGAGTCGTTCAAAAGAATGGCGATCCATCCAGATCAGCGTACCGCACAGCGGTTAGGCCCGATCTCCATCTCACGCTGCTTGTCGGTGTCCGGCAGCATTTTCCCCATGTTTGTTTGACGAATTTCTTGATAGCTGTTCGGCTGCGGAGGCAAATTCTTCGTTACCATTGTTCGAAATTCTGCTTCATCGGACATATTCAGGCCGTGGTTATCCCGGTACAAATCGCCCAGTTTCTTCGCAACCGTCCCATCCTCGTTCAGCTCGTCCATGATCATAAAGTGGGATGGCAGCACGGTCAGATCATCCGATAATTCGGCGTAACGGGCATAAAGGGTTTCTCGCAAATCGCCAACCCAGTCCTCTGCCAAGCCGGCCAAGTCCGGGCGACCAATGGAATCGATAAACAGAATATCGCCTGTCAGCAGGTACTGATCATCGATGACAAACGAAGTGGAACCGATGGTGTGACCCGGAGAATAGAGCGCTTCGATGCTGATGGTGGTGCTGCCCATTCTTACCTTTTCTCCATCCTGCAGCGGTTTGTACTCAAACACGACCTCAGCAGCGTCTTTCGGAGGAAGCCAGTATGCTGCACCCGTTTGCTCTGCCATCATTCGTCCCCCGGAAATATGGTCGGCATGCAGATGAGTATCCAGCACATGCCTGATTTCAGCATTGATGCTTCGAGCGAATTCAAGATAAACCTCGGTCATACGGGTCGGATCAAACAAAGCAGCCTCACCGTTCGATACCGCCATATAAGACAAACACCCTTTTCCTATCCGAACAAACTGATAGAGCTCACCGCCGTCTGCGAGGTTTCCAACCTTCAGCGGAACCAGATGTTCACTCCACGCTTTCATGCCGCCTTTCAGGTAAGCCACATTCCGGCCATGCTCGGCCAGCATCTCAGCCACCATTACCGAGGAGCCTTCCTTGGCGCATACCACGAGCACCTCTTGATCTGACGGAATCTGATCCAGAATATCCTCTACCCCGTCGATCAGATCAAAGTAGGGTATATTCAGATGCTTCAATTGTTCACCTTCAATCTTCCACTCTTCAAAATCCGAAGGATTGCGAACATCCAGAATGAACTGACTTTCTTTATGAATTGCCTTCATGGCAAGTTCTTGTGCTTGCATTTCTCGTACTGTCATGTTGAAATTCCTCCCGTAGATTTATAATGCCTCGCGCCATCAACCTGCATATCCTACGCCCTATCAAACCGTCAGTCTTGCATAGGCACCCAGCACCCTGTGATCCATCAGCTTATTCGTCCAAGCCCTTCGTTGCTCCGCTCCAGCCGCTCATTCCCGGCACTACGTTTAGTACACTTGTAAATCCGCTTGCGGCAAGCTTTTGTGCCGCCATATCACTGCGGGTTCCCGTGCGGCAGATAACGTAAATGAAGTCCTGCCGATTCAGTTCATTCAATCGCTGATCCAGCTCGCCAAGCGGAATGGACACTGCATTCGGAATATGCTTGAAGGCAAATTCCGCCGTTTCCCTCACATCGAGAATCACGACCGATGCGCCGGATTGCAGCTTCTCTTCCAATTGCGCATTAGTAGCCACATGCGGGTAGGATCGTTCCGCCGACTCCTCCCCTGAAGACTTGCGCAGGTAATGCTTCAGCACGTCACCCTCTTCAATCGTTCCAAGATAATGGTGTCCCGAGCTTTCCGCCCACGCTTTCAGGTCGGCCTTGGACCCTTTGTCAGTCGCCTCAACCTCCAGCACTTGGCCACCTTCAAGTTCCTTCATCACTTTTTTCGTACGAACGATGGGCATCGGGCAAGCCAGCCCCTTCGCGTCAAGCTTTACATTGGAATCAATTCCGGCCATATCGTTTCGAGCCTCCATTCTATTTTTTATACCACCCAGGGTATATTTCATTCCAAAAAAAAGGTGCGTCAAACACACCTGTTACGGTTATACCGAAAACCAGCCTACTCGGTCTTGCCTTCCCATGCGAGCATGCCGCCCGTCATATTGATGACTTGATAGCCCTGACCCTCCAAGTATTCCGTCGCCCTGCCACTGCGACCGCCGGATCGGCATACCACAATGTACTCCTTCGACTGATCCAAATCCTGCTTACGAAATTCAACCAAACCAAGTGGAATGTTGACTGCGCCTAGAATTTTTCCTTCTGCGACTTCTTCCGTCTCTCGCACATCGATAATATGCAGGATTGTTCCCTCTTCCAGCTTCTTCTCTACTTCTTTAGGAGAAATCTCTCTCATACCTGTATACACTCCCTCTTCATATTAATATTCAGGACCACGTACTCATACCGCCTTTGACATTCGTTACCTTCTCAAAACCCGATTTCTTCAACAATGTACCCGCCTTACTGCTTCTCATGCCGCTCTGACAGATCAATACCACTTCCTGATCCTTCAAAAGTGAGTCACTGTTTAACCGAAGCTGATCCAGCGGAATATTGCGAAAGCCTCGAATATGATTTGCCTTGAATTCACGCGGTGAACGGACGTCGATGAATTGTTTGTTCCGATCCGCCAGTTCATCCTTGAGCTGGGCAGCCGTAATCTGCCTGACTCCCTTCGTGGGAAGAATTCTCCATAGGATAAATAAAATAATAAGTGCAATGAACACGATATTTAACATATTCATCATGAATTCCCCCTTGATATTGAGGTACAATCGCCCATCGCTCATTAAATGAACAAGTTTACGTTGCCATCCTGGGCATCACCCAGATAACCGGCTACACCCGCATATTCAATATCCTCAAACAGCTCCTCTTTTTGCAAACCAAGAAGATCCATCGTCATCGTGCATGCAACCAGCTTCACGTCTTGCTCCTTAGCCAGTTCAATCAACTGCGGCAGCGGAACAGCATTGTGCTTCTTGATAACGTCTTTAATCATTTTCGGACCCATCCCCGCAAAATTCATTCTGGAGAGTCCCATGTTATCTGCCCCGCGCGGCATCATTTTTCCGAACATTTTCTCCATAAATCTCTTTTTCTTGGGCAGTAAAACCTCCTCATCCTTGCGAAGAGCGTTCAACCCCCAGAAGGTGTGAAATATCGTGACCTCATGATCGTAGGCGGCGGCACCATTCGCAATAATGTAAGCAGCCATCGCCTTGTCGTAATCACCGCTGAATAGAACAATCGTTGTCTTTTTGGCTTCTGTCACCTCGTGATCTCCCCTTGTAATTCATAATGTTAGATTCCACTGCATTTCCCCATACCCCTATGGGTATATACAAAACTACAAAAAAAATTATCCCTTCTTAATCCAAAATTTCAACACATCGCCGTCCTCTTGAAGTTCCAGCAATTCGTTGCCAGTCGACTTGGCCCATGCCGTCAAATCGCTCTTTGCGCCTGGATCCGTTGTATGAATCTCCAGCACCTGGCCTGCTTCCATTCCCTTCATCTCCTGCTTCGTTTTCACGATCGGCATGGGACATGCCAAACCTGTGGCATCCAATACTTTATCCACGTTCATCATGATTCCTCCTTACACGTAATGAAAAAGATCTATTTAAATACCCATAGGGGTATATTACACGGTTATGGACGGTGTGTCAACCCTGCGATCGGGTCCAACCTGCTGCTCCAACAAAAAACAACGGCGGTTATCTGCTTCGTACGAGCAGGTTCACCGCTTCAACCACAAGCTTTTCTGTATCTTGTCCGCTTTCTTCGGCTTTCTGTACACATTCCACAAGGTTTGAGCTGACTACGACGCCAATCGTACGATCAATCGCCGTCCGCGCTGCCGATAGCTGGGTAATCACATCCTTGCAGTCCTTGTCCTCCTCCATCATCTTCAGAATGCCCCGCAGCTGACCCTCAATGCGCTTCATCCGATTTTTCATCTGATCATTGTAATTCATCTCAAATCCTCCTGTCTGTATACGAATTTAATTACCCTATAATTCTTATCGTTTTACATGACATCAAATATATACCCATAAGGGTATAGTGTCAAGTGTAGGGATATCTCCATCTTCATGATGAAGTTTCATTTGGAATCCATTGAACTTATCCCCTTTTTGATTTTTGTCACACATTTCATGTCTGCTCTATGTTATGATACCCCGTAGGGTATATAAAAAACCATTCATAATATCCACCAATATAGGGAGGAATATACTATGGGCAACAAAATCATCATTGTCGGCGGTGTAGCCGGAGGAGCTTCGGCAGCTGCCAGGCTGCGGAGACTGGACGAGAGTTCGAGTATTATTTTAGTGGAACGGGGAGAATATATTTCGTTTGCCAACTGTGGGCTGCCATATTATATAGGAGAAACGATTCAGGAACGCAGTAAGCTGTTGGTTCAAACCGTACCTGGTCTCAGCAGCCGGTATCAATTGGATATACGGAATTTAAGCGAGGTTACGTCCATTCAGCGGCAAGAGAAGCAGGTTACCATTAAGAACCTTAGAACCGGGGATATCTATACCGAAAGTTACGATTATCTGATTCTCTCGCCTGGGGCGAAGCCCATCGTGCCGGATATCCCCGGCCTGTCGGAATCCCGCAACGTATTCACACTGCGCAATATCCCGGATACCGACCGGATCAAACAATATATAGAGAAAGAAAAGCCGAAGGAGGCCGTTGTCGTTGGGGGGGGATTTATAGGCCTTGAGATGGCTGAGAACCTGGCCGAACATGGTATTCAGGTAACACTCATTGAAATGGCTAACCAGGTCATGGCTCCTCTAGACTACGAGATGGCCTCCATCGTACATTCACATCTGATGGAACAAGGGGTCCGTTTAATTCTGGAAGATGGTGTTCGAGCCTTTCACGATGGAGGGAGCCGGATCGAGCTTTCCAGCGGCCTGCTTGTGTCCACCGATATGACACTCCTGTCTATTGGCGTTCGTCCCGAGAATGTGCTGGCTGTTGAAGCAGGTCTGCAAGTCAATGAACGCGGCGGCATTCGTGTGAATGCCCATATGCAAACGTCCGATCCCCATATCTATGCCATCGGTGATGCCATTGAGGTGAATGATTACATTCACCAAAGCCCTGCCATCATTCCTCTCGCAGGACCTGCCAACAAGCAGGGACGCCTTGTCGCAGACCGTATCTATGGGAAAAGCAGCAGTTAGTAAGGGCACCCTTGGCTCCTCGATTGCCAAAGTCTTTGAACTGACGGTAGCGGCTACGGGTTCCAATGAGAAACGAACTCAAGCAGATGAATATCCCTTATCAGGCCATCCACATTCATCCTTTGTCTCATGCCGGATATTACCCCGGGGCGTATCCAATCTCGTTGAAGCTGCTGTTCCATTCGGAAAGCGGACAAATCTACGGCGCACAGGCGGTTGGGACAGATGGGGTGGATAAACGAATCGATGTGATTGCTACAGCGATCAAGGGCACCCTCAACGTGTGGGATCTGACGGAGGTGGAGCTTGCGTACGCTCCCCCCTATTCTTCTGCCAAGGACCCCATCAATTACGCCGGATATGTTGCATCCAACATACTGGATGGGTTGGTTGAAACCGTACAATGGTTTGAAATGAACGACTTGGTCTCAAGCGGCGCCACCTTAATTGACTTGCGTGAACCCAGCGAGCGGGAAGCAGGTTATATTGAAGGCTCCATCAACATCCCGCTGAACGACCTGCGCAGCCGTTTGAAAGATCTGCCGCAGAACGAAACCTTGTATGTAACCTGCCAGGTAGGGCTGCGCGGCTATTTGGCAGCACGCATACTGACTGAGCATGGCTTCCGTGTAAAAAACCTGGACGGCGGCTGGAAAACGTACGCTTCGGTTTATAAGTCATCCTAACCGGGCCCGCCTTGGTCCGGCTATGAAAGAATATGTAAAAAGCCCCGGTTTTGGGGCTTTTTCCTTAACAAGCATATAGAATCACCTAAATTAACTTATGCGCATACCATTTCTTTCCACGGAATCGCCATAGGAAAATAGCTCCCCGCACACCCCATTCGCAGTTCATCGCGAGCCACACACCGAGAATGCCATAGCCTAGGACAATCCCCATAATATATCCGAGAATGACCCGGAACAACCACATGGTCAGCATCGACGTAATCGAAGTGAATTTGGAGTCGCCCGCTGCCCGAAGCGCCGATGGCAGTATAAAACTAACCGACCATAACGGCACCTGTACCAGCGTATTAATCAGCAGAACGACAAACAGATCGTTCACAATCTCCGGAGGCGGGTTGAACAATCCCACCAGCGGCCTGTACAGGGGCATGAGAATCAGTCCCATAAGGGCGAGCGAAAATGCGCCCAGCCATAAAAAGGATCTGATGAATTTGCGGGCATCCGCAATATTTCCACGACCGATGCACTGACCTACCACGGTTACGATCGTTAAGGACAATGCACTCGCTGGAATTTGGAATACCGCAGCAAGCGAAGAACCGATGGCGTTCGTTGCGATTGCGTAAGTACCCAGGCTAACGATAAATACTTGGGTTAACAATTTCCCCCCGTTAAAAAACATCTGCTCCGCAGCGAACGGGAGCCCGATAAACATAATCTTGCGCAGCATGGATATTGGAAAATGAAACAGGTCGCGCAGGCGGATATGGAGCGTTGCGTCTACTCTGAACAGGTAGTACAGTGCGCAGGCTGCACCGGCAAAGCGGGCGATGTTCACGGCCAGCGTCATCCCCATAACGCCCATATTCAGGAGCGTGATGAATACGATGTTAAGCAGAACGTAGAGCAGGTTCATGATTAACGACAACGCAAGCGACGCCCGGGTCTTGCCGATCCCCCGCAGTGCACCGCAAACCGCCTGCACCACTGCAATCCCGATGAAGGAGGTGCTGCTTCCGATCAGATAAATTCGCGCACTCTCAAGCACTTCAGGTGAGGCTGAGCCAAATAGCAGATTCAGAACAGGCTGGTGAAGCCCAATAATCAACAGAGCAATCCCTAACGCAATCATCGCAACCGAAGTTACCGTAGCCGCGGAAGCCCTTGATACCATCAGGGCATTGCCGCTTCCCTTATACTGCGCCACCACGACGGTTCCCCCGGTGGCCACCGCCACAAACACATTGATCAGGAATATATTCAGGGAATCCACCATGTTCACGGCGCTGACAGCCGCTACCCCCGATGAGCTGATCATGGCCGTATTGACCAAATTCAAGCCAATAATAAACGCCTGATCGATCAGAATCGGGAAGAACAGAGCCAAGATCTGTCGGTAATCCATCGACTCCCCGGATAAATTTCTTTGAAGCAAGCCGTTCATTTGGGTTCGTAATCGAACCAGCATCTGTCATCACATTCTTTTCGCTGTAATATAAAGAAAAAACTCTTCATACGAAGAGCTTCAGGCTAACGGTATATAGAAAATGCCGCCGCAACTGTTCCTCATGGGAGAGCTCACTCCCTCGCCAAGGGGACAGATACGGATGAATTCATTTGATCCCGGATAAACCCCGTCTTTGATTGGAGGATATCACCAGACCCGAGTCCTGTCAACGGATGTGCGCCACAGCAAAAGACCGTAAACCGCTGATATACGGAGCTTCCCAAGAGCCTGCGGGTTGAAATCCTATATAACGCAGCAGAAGAGGGTGCACCCTCCGTTAGTGCGTAGAGGAGGTGGTATCTTTGGTGCGGTATTTGCGGAAGCGAAGTTAATAACCGGAGAGAAATAATATGGCAGCAGGTTCATTCAAGAATTAGCTTGAATCTACATTAAGCAGATTCTTATTTCTTCAACAGTCGTTGTCATTCTCGGAAAAATATGAATTATATGAAAAACGAGCTGTGCGCCACTGAACTGAACCTTCAACTGTTAGAGTGTGTCTAACAATTGGGGAGCAGTTCACATTCGCGGCTTGTTTTTCAGGTAAATTTTCCTCAATGTACAGTTTTTTAGACATAATATTTGTAGTTGTTGCTGTACTCCACGTCTTCCCGTGGTCGTTGCCCCTTACCATCTCTATCAAAATACATATGATAGATTTAAGGAGGTCTGGTAGCATGACAACCCATCTTTCGTTTGATGCCATTTTCAGTCTCGGATACAACTGTCAAGTCGCTGTTCAGCTTAGAAGAAACAAGCTGCGCAAGATGACAGGGCCCTGGGATTGGTTCAACTTCGCCTCGACCAGTGAATTTTGCAAAGTCATTAGAAATCAATTCAGCGAATTCATGCTGCGGGATAATCTGGACATCTACGGCAAATCCGTGAATTGTTACTATGTACGGGACAAACACTCTTCCTGCTTGTCCTTTCATGATTTCAAGAACGATCCGGAGGAGCGCCCGCTGTTTGATTACCCTGCCTTTCGCGAACGCCTGGACAGAAGGATCGAACGGTTTAACAGCTGTTTGAATTCTACTCAAAACACACTCCTCGTGCGGATCATCCCGCATAAAAAAGATGCTGAAACGATTGATCAAGCTATTCGTGAAACATACTCAAACCCAAACGTAACCCTGTTATTTGTCATGCTTGTCAATGCTCCGCACATCGTGCAGCTCCCATCGTTCTCTGACCAGGTTCTCATTATTCAAATACCGAAAGGGGCCACTTGGGAGGGGGATTTTGATGCCTGGAAGGCTGTACTTGGAAGGTTTTCACTTAAGTAGGGGAATAAACGTTTGACAAATTCATATTTTTCCCGTATATTTACAAAAAAAAGAATTGGAATCTCTTACGAAGGAAGCACCCGTAAGTCTGGCGTCTAACCGCGCCTTTCTTATGGGTGCTTTTTTTTTGTCGCGGATCCTGCTATCTCTGCGTCATTTACTTGCTGCGCTGGAGATCATCTTTGAATTAAGGAGCGATGTTTATGTTTAGAAGAATGCTGTTTTCATGCCTTGTTATGATTCTGTTGTTTGCTGCTGCCCCCATTCATTTCGCAGATGCGTCAACGATTGAGTTCACCGATTCGGTAAACGCTCAATTTAAAGCCACAGCTGAACGTGCTCCGGGAACCATCGGTTCCAGACTCATCAAGCAGTACGATGATTTTAAATCAGAACGCAAGCAGACGATGGATTGGGACGATCGAATCTCCGCTCTTCGATATGCTAATGAAGCCAGAACTTCGGAAACACGCAAGCAAATCAATGATATCGACAAGGACCATATCCATAAACTGGAGGAACAGCTCCAGGCAGCCAAGACTAAATACCAACCATTGTTTAATGGATATACCGCCCTGAACAAGCAAATCGCCGCAGCCAGGAAACTTAAAGATAAATCGCTGTCCAAGCTGCTGCAATCACAAGCCGACGGAATGAAAATTCTGGTTGGCCTGGGACGTCAGGATATTCGAAACAAACAAGTTGCGCTTACCGCCGCCAAGAAAGAGAGAACGTCCAAAGCCGCTAAGATCCGCTCGATCCTATCCGAGATGGATCCGTACAAAAGCAAAATCAAAGGAGACAAGAGTGCTATATCCACTCCAAACAAACTGATGGAAACCGAGTAGGAAAAACTTCAAAGCAGCTGTGAAGGCCAAAGAATCTGCCAGAACCAGCGACACCCTGTCCCGTTTATTAACCCTCTCCGGTCAGATTCTGACGAAGAAGAAAAGCATCTACCAATATGAACAGAAAATCGAGACCATCATCACACGCGCTAATGCACAATTAAAATGAGCCCGAGATACAAAAAAACCTCTGCAGCAGGCAGAAGTTTCACTGGATTGTATGGGTGCCTTGATATAGTTAACGTGCTGTGGCCTGCAATGGGTAATGGACCCCGGCCAGTCTCGACTGATCGAGCAGCGGATAATCATATAACATCCCTTCATATACGATTTCGAACGCCGGATGCTGGAAAAAATCATGCGGCGTTACCGCTGAAGAAGGACGGTCCCACAAGTGGATTCTGCTCTGCTTCATCGCCTCGGCTACAAACTGCGAACAGAAGTAGGAGCGTTCCCGTGTGATATCGAGTCTCATCAGAACACCGATCATTCCGATGAGATTGTAGCCGTAAGCATCCTCTTCATCCTTGTAATGCTGAATCACGCTTCTTGCTGCCTCATATTGCTGACTAGCCACCTGGAGACGAAGGAGAGCACAGCGCGTGCCGGGGAAGTGTCGGAATGTTCCTTCATAGACATCCTCCTCCACAAATCCACCGCTCCAGGGATTGTTGGCACATTTCCGGCCAAAACTGAATACTTCATTCAGATTCTCATCCAATGCCAGCGAAGCATGGTTATATGGTGCGGCAGTAATTCGTTTAATCAATTTGGTAAACATCGTACCTGTATCAGTCAGCAGAACGTATATATTTTTGCTATCGGTCATTTGGCTTTCCCCCACATACATTTACATATTTCACTTGGATCCGGATTTCGTCAAATCCTTCGTTAACTTCATTGTAGTAGAGGCAAGCCATTTTCATAACCGACCATAGGTGTGATTAGGACCTGGACCTAAGTCGAGTTCTATCCCTGACCCGACAACGTAATATAGATAACTATACCCCATATAAGCGACGATAGGAAGATGGTGTCATGCCTTCATGCTCCATAAATCGCTTGTTAAAATAGCTGACACTCGGATAACCCGCTTCCACTGCAATTTGTCCGATCGTTTTTTCCTTGTGATCGAGCAGCCACTGCTTTGCCATCTGAAGGCGGCATCGTGTTACAAAATCCATCGGGGTCATCTCCATCACGTTGCGAAACAATTTGCAAAAATAGTAGGTCGTTACGCCAAGCCTGGCCGCCCACTCTTCCAGAATAAACGGCTGCGCAGCCTCCTGCTGCATGATCGGCAGGAGCTCCAGAATTCGGTTCGCCGAGCTGTTTGATTTATTGTCGTCCGATAACGCGGAAGCCTGCTCTACGAATACGGCGAGCAGGGAATAAGTCAACGTGGACAATTGTGCAGGTTTGAGCATACGATGGGTCTCTGCCTCGGTTAATAGAGCTTCATGTGCTTCCTCAAACGCAGACGGCTGACGAATGCTCCATAATTGATTCTTATGAAATCCACGCTCGATAAAATAATTCTGCAAACCGCTTCCATAAAAATGGAACCACCGCACATCCCAAGGGTCGTCCTCGCTGCTGTAATAACGCTGAGCCTGCATAGGAAAATACAGCACGGCTTCTCCGGGACCCAACGTATGAACCACATTATCGATTTCAATACATCCTTTGCCGGAAGCAACATAATGGATGTTAAAATTGTTTAAAGACCCGGCGGCCCGGATTACGGTATGATCCGGTTCATCCCGGTATATTCCAACCGATTCCGGCAGGCAGAAGAACGGCATAAACGGGAGGGTCAGCAGGTGGCTTTGTCGTTTCATCGCAACGCTCCTTGAATGACAATATTGTTATATCGCACTACAAAATAATATTATATCAATTTTAATTCCTGTCTTTTATAATCGCAATATAATCTTAATAAGTCGTATAGGAGCTGATGAACATGAGCCAGAAACTTCGTTGGGGAATACTGGGATGTGCCAGCATTGCCAAACGTTCGGTCATTCCCGGATTACAGCAATCCCGTCTGAATGAAGTCGCTGCCATTGCTAGCCGAGATCAGGATAAAGCCACACAGGCGGCAGAGGAATTAAATATCCCGACTGCATACGGCAGTTATGAATCCTTGCTAGCGGATTCTTCCATAGATGCAATCTATATACCGCTCCCGAATCATCTGCATAAAGAATGGAGCATCCGCGCAGCGGAAGCCGGCAAACACATTCTATGCGAGAAACCGCTCGCCTTGACTGAAGCTGAGGCAGCAGAAATGGCCGAGGCGGCGGCTAAAGCAGGCGTGCTTCTAGCTGAAGCCTTTATGTACCGTTACCACCCGAGGTATGACATGATCAAAGAGCTTATCACTTCAGGAGCCATCGGAGAGGTTCGGGGTATCCGCAGTGCGTTCACGTTTAACAGTTCAGCCAATCATGGGAACGTCCGGTTTCGCAAGGACTGGGGCGGCGGTTCCATCTATGATGTCGGTTGTTATCCGATCAACGCCGCGCGTATTCTACTGGATAGTGAACCCGAAAGCCGTCACCGGTCCAAGCCTTTTTTCTCGCCGGAACATGATCAGTGTTGATACTGATTGGCTTACCGGATTAATTGAATTCGAAGGTGATGTTTCTCTTACGTTTGACTGTGGGATGTGGGCAGCATATCGGAACCCGCTTGAAGTCGTGGGCACGGAAGGCCTGATTGAAGTCCCCTTCGCCTACAGCCTGCCCGAGAACGGTGCTAACTTCTTCTTAACGACCGGAGACGGTCGCAAAGAAATCGAGGTTCCTCATGCAAACGCATACAGTGAGCAGGGTGACCATATGGCCGAAGCCATATTAAACAACAAGCCCCTCCGTTTCCCGACGGAAGATGCCATCCACAACATGAAAGTCATCGACGCTTGCCTGCAATCCGCCCATGAGCGAAAGAGAATAGTGCTGTAATTGTGCTGTAATTACACCCCCAAGGAGGATATGAATATGAAATATATATCAATCAAGGGATTAGACAAACCGGTCTCTGCACTGATGAAAGGAACGGACTACTTCTATCATGATTCGTATGAGAAAGCCGCTGCTAATCTGGACGCCTATCTCGCTATAGGCGGCAATTCCGTTGACACCGCGCATATCTATTGCGGAGGTCAAAGCGAAGAAGTCATCGGCCGTTATATGCAGGAAAGAGGAAATCGTGATCAGCTTGTCATTTTGACCAAGGGCGCCCATCACGATCAGAACGGACCGCGTGTCAGCAAAAAAGATATTAAACACGATATCACCATAAGCTTTGAGAGACTCCAAACGGATTACATCGATCTGTACGCGCTGCACCGTGATGACCCCTCTGTTCCAGCAGGCGAAGTGATTGAAGCGTTGAATGAATACATTGCGAATGGCAGTGTGGGGGCCATCGGGGTATCCAACTGGACATGGGAGCGTATCCGTGATGCAAATGACTATGCCGCCGCAAATGGACTGGTCGGATTCTCCTTCAGCAGTCCCAATCTAAGTCTGGCCAAGCCGAATGAACCGTTCTGGAAAGGCTGTGTCTCGGCGGACGCCGAAACCTGCGCTTGGCATGAGTCCGAGCAATTCCCACTCCTCTCCTGGTCTTCTCAAGCCAGAGGATTCTTCACCGGCCGATTCACGCCGGAGATTCGAGACAATGCTGACCTTGTGCGGGTATTCTACAGCGATGAGAACTGGAAGCGGTTAGAGCGGGCCAAACAACTGGCAGCATCCAAAAATGTGACAGCCATACAGATCGCTTTGGCATACGTGTTGAACCAGCCATTCCCAACCTGTGCGCTAATCGGTGCGCAGTCAGCAGATGAATTAAAATCCTGTGATGAAGGATCTCTTATTCAGCTGACAAAAGAAGAATTGGACTGGTTGGATCTTACAACGGATCAGATGTCCTGATCACACACAATGTTGGGTCCAAATTTACCGTCCAAATACTAACAACGTTACCCTTGCAGTTGAAGATCATGAAGAGTAATTCCATATATCCAAACCAAAACTCCAACCCCTATCCAAAGGTTGGAGTTTTTCTGCATCCGGATCATTTCACCTATAACCACTCACTTAAATCGATACCACTGCTTAAGCGTTATAATGCCCACAGTCATTTGTCCAACGTATGCTTCGAACCAGAACCAAAATTTCTAACGGACTAAGCAGACGTTATTCGAAAATATCCGCCCCTTTTATAAAACTAACGGACACCAGAGTCCTAATAAACAGTAAAAATGGGGATTCAAGGCGGATTATGGTTGTATAGCGTATCTCTGGTCCGTTAGATTTGGAATAGAGCACGATATTAGCATATAACGGCCATGAGGTCCGTAAGATATTCTACTGCCTACTCTGTTGCGTTACTGCTCCCCCGTTGCTCTACGGCTTACCTTGTACTCTACTGCCTATACTGTTACTCTACCTGCTCTCCTTGTTGCCCTACTGCTCCCCCGTTGCTCTACGGTTTACCTTGTACTCTACTGCCTACTCTGTTGCTCTACTGTTCATCTAGTTGCCCTACTGCTCACCCTGTTGCTCGTCAGCCCATCTTGTTACTCTACTGCTCACCCTGTTACTCTACTGCTCTCCCGTTGCTCTACGGCTTACCTTGTACTCTACTGCTTACACTGTTACCTTACGGCTCCCCCGTTGCTCTCCGGCTTACCTTGTACTCTACCTGCTCTCCTTGTTGCCCTACTGCTCCCCCGTTGCTCTAAGGCTTACCTTGTACTCTACTGCCTCTAATGCTCACCCTGTTACCCTACTGCCCATTCTTTAGCTCTACTTACCTTGTGTCTATTGCTCACCTATTCCTTGTCGCCCTACTGCTTACACTGTTACTCTACGGCTCACCTGGTCTCTGCAAAAGCCCCTTCACTCCTCACGCCCCATAATAATCATTACGAGATCCACAAGGCCAAAAAACCGACCCTGGTTCAGGATCGGTTTCTCTTAATTCTCTTCGCTTACATGGCTTTCAGGCCAAGGACTTCATCCTGAATCCCTCGAGCATTCCTGTTATCACATCCATCGTTTCCTGAAGGCCTCCAGCCGTTTCCGGCATCTGTGCGATCCATAGCGAGCATTCATTTAACGCCCCTGACAAGGCATGGGTTAATGCATCCACAGGAACCGGCTTCAGAATTCCCTGTTCCTGCATCAAGACCAACTGCTCTCTCAGATGAGTCATCGAATTCTGCTCGTCCATCTCGCGCCAAGCCTCCCAGCCCACAACACTGGGACCGTCAATAAGCATGATTCGCTTGTTTTGCGGTTCTACCACGGCAGTGATAAAGGCACGACAGCCAAGCAGCAGCTGATTCCAAGGATCCTCTGAGCTAGTCGCTTCCTGTTCTACCCGATCTGCAATTTCCGTTTGCACTAACTCAAGCACGGCAAGGAATAAACCTTGTTTATTCTTAAAATGATGATACAGCGCGCCGCGAGTAACCTTGGCTTCGTCAGCAACCTCCTCCAGTGCTGTATTCGCATAACCCTTATCCGTAAAGTGGGCTCTGGCTACCTTCAGCAGCAGTTGAATGGTCCCATGGGTCTCGCTTTTGCTTCTTCTCATAGTATGCAGGTTCTCTCCTATACAAAAATACTGATATTAAATTCGACGATACCAGCCCTAAGACTCAGACGCAAGCGGCTTTATTTCATCCGATAGAAGATATGCCAGCTCCGTTAACAAAACAATCATGCAGGGATGGACACACTCATTTTCCAGCTCCGCTCTCGTCGGATGACCATACATCCTCGTTGTACTGCTCCAGAAAGGCCTGTGAAGGCGGGATGATCTTGATAACATCGATAAGCACCCCATTCGGGTCGCTGGTAATGAAATGCCGTTGGCCAAACTCCTCGTCCCGAATATCCAGATGAAGCGGCAGCTTCTCATTTATTATAAGCCTTTCGTACTCCGCATCAACATCCGCCACCTCAAAATTTAGAAGCAGTCCTTGTACATTCGCCTGATAAGCGGAAGGAACCGTAGGGTGATCTTTAGACAAAAAGGCGAGTTCATAGGAGTTCTTCCCTTGTTCTCCCCATTTCAGGCTTACATACCAATCGGCTTCAAAAACAATCTCAAATCCAAATAGCCGCGTGTAAAACTCTGCGCTTTCGGCTATTTGCTTTGTCATAATAACGGGATAAAATCCTTGAAGCTTCATATGGGAAACATCTCCTTATATTTGGGATGAATCCAATTTAACATACATACTGTATGTATGTAAACAATAATTTTCAATACCTTCGCATAAAAAAAAGAACCTGCAGCGTTAACTGCAGATTCTTCTGCTTGCTACCACAGCAAGCTGACAGCCAATAAATTGAACAATGCAAGCGGTAATATTACATTAGGATTGGGCCCAAAGGGAGGATAACCGGGATAGAATCCTCTGTTTCCTTGTTCTACAAGAATGTACACATTCTTTGCATCTACATTAATGACTGTACCTTCAAAAGCTTCATCATCCATCGTATGGACTCTTACCTTGCGATTCATGACATTTTTCATGGCTGCATGAGCGTTTTCTCTATGCTTCTTCATGGAATGCACCAACTGATGGTCACATTGAAACAGCATTTGCTGTTGATTGGTATAATTGTTCATGATGCTCCTCCTTCATTATCTTCTAATCGCATTGTATGCAAACGGCCCGCCAAGGGTGTTCGCCTACCTGCTATTCCCGTTTAATCCATGCCAAATACGGGTATAGTACAACCAAATATAAGGAGGGCAGAACATCATGGATAAACAAAGTATACAGGCTAGAACCGGAGGTTTTTTTCTTGAAGATAACGGAAAAACAGTAGCGGAAATCTCCTACTCCCCTCAAGGAGAAGGTGTGATCAGCATCGACCATACCTATATTTCACCAGGTCTTCGGGGACAAGGGCTTGCAGACGAGCTTGTCCGCAAGGTCATAGATTATGCGCGCGAGGAAGAGCTGAAAATCATCCCCGCCTGCTCCTATGCCGGGCATTATTTTGACAAAAACCTGGACGATCGCGTATTGCTCTACAAATAGCATCCGGATCGGAACAGCATCCTATCCTATTATATTTCATTGAGAACGGATCTACCTTTTAGCTCGACCTTAGGACCTTAGCCAGCCATAAGATTGCTTCTCTTATCGGTTGGCTTTCATATGTCCATTATTTCCAAGTTCATATTGAAATTTGGGAATATCTATTGCGATAGAGTGATCCTATCCACTATGATCAGATGGTATAAGCTTAGCTCAGGGAGGCAACTGATATCATGACGCACGCAGCGGAAGATTGGGTCTGGGAACAGATGTTTAACAAGCTGCCCCTCGGGGCAATCCTGATTTCTGCGGTTGACGAGCAGGTAGTTAAGGTCAACGACCGGTTCTGCGAACTTATCGAATCGGAGCGTTCTGCACTGCTGCAGCGCAAACCTTCCGAAATCCAAGTGCTATCCGACCTATCCATCAACCAAACACTACTATCTTTAACTAATGACAGAACATCCCGTCTAAAAAAAGATTCTTTTTTCATTCGTCAGGATGGCAGCAGATTTTCGGTATCCGTGGATATATCGCTGCTTGAGCACCCTTCACCTGGAGAGGCTCCGTGGATATTATGCTGTCTTGGACAAGAAACGGTCCAGAAAGTAACTTCTCTGCCGGTCATCAAGAATGATGAATTGCTTGCACTCATCTTCAAGAGCGGACAAGATCTAATTTCCATTAGCAGCGAAGACGGAATCATTGAATACATCTCACCCTCTGCAACAGACATACTTGGCTATACCCAGGAGGAAATGACTGGGAAGCATCGAGCAGCCTTCTATCATGAAGTTGATTCTGAACAAATGAAGGAACCCGGAAAGCTATTTTCGGATGACCATAGTTTCATACGCCGTATCCGCCATAAGAATGGCCATTATTTATGGTTTGAAACGTCCTTCCAGCTGATACGGGGAACGAAAGGCGAGATTTCGAAAGTCCTTGCCATCGCGCGCAACATAACCAAGCGTAAAATCGATGAGGACACATTAGCCCAGGCGCAGCGAATCGCCAAGATCGGCTCCTGGCGTTGGGACTTGATCACGCATACGTTAACCTACAGCGAGGAAATGAGGCGAATCTATGGATACCAGATCAGCACCATCGAATCAAATCATGACTCACTGCTGGCAATGGTCATACCGGAAGACCGCGAACGCGTAGAGTCCATCGTAAGAAAAGCTCTTGTCGGTACAGCCGATGAAGTCATCTATCGGATCAAGCTTCATGACGGACATATTCGGACGATCCGAGCGCAGTGGGAGGTCTCCGTTACGAACGATGGCAGGCCCATTGAGATGGTGGGTATGGCCCAGGATATTACCGAGCAGGTATTGATTGAACAGCAGTCGCTGGACAATGAGAACAAGTACAAGCTCATCACCGAAAACTCGCTTGATTTTATATCGAGAAGCACCATCGAATGTTCAACATTTTTATACTGCTCCCCCTCCTGTTATTCTCTCCTCGGGTATCGTCCGGAAGAGATGGTGGGTACGAGTGCTTTTGATTACGTGTACGCCGAGGATATTCCCTCGCTTCAGGAGTATTTTAGCAGCTGCCTGGTCGGGAAATTGCTCACACCGATCACCTTCCGCTATATACATAAGGATGGCAGGCACATCTGGTTTGAAGTCAATTGCAAGTACATTAGCACGCAGGACAATCAGAGGAACGAGATTATCTCGATTGCCCGCGACATATCCGAACGCAAAATGATGGAATTTAAACTAAAGGAGAATGAACAGCGCTACCGCTCTCTTTTTGAATACAATCCATCTGCCGTTTACTCCATGAATCTGGACGGCGATTATTTAACGGCCAACCACAACCTGCAGGAGCTGACGGGTTATACATTGGACGAATTAGTCGGCATGTATTTCGGACCGATTGTAGCGGAAAAAGATATGGCTCGCACGCTGTACCATTTTAACCTGGCGAAGGAAGGCAGACCACAAAGCTATGATCTGACCATTATTCATAAGGACGGCCATCCCATCGAGATCAATACCATTAACATTCCGATTTTTGTAGATGATGAAGTGGTTGGCGTCTATGGCATTACAAGGGATATTACCGAACGTATACGCACCATGGAAGAGATCAAGAAACTCAGCCGGGAGTTATCCCTGCTGCTTAACACGGTATCCGAGGGGATTATTGGACTGGATATTCACGGTCAGGTCGCATTCATCAATCCGGCTGGTGCAGCCATGCTTGATTACGAGCCCCTTACCACCATCGGGAGACCCTGTGATCAGATTGTAAAAGAGATTCGCCATGACGGCACCTTCTATCGGGGCGAGGATTCCCCGCTTGTACAGGCTGTCAGGCAGGGAACTCCGCTTTCAAGAGCCGAGATCGTACTCTGGCGCGGAGATGGCACCAGCTTTCTTGCAGATTACCAGGTCAATCCGATCTGGGATCAGGGTGAACGCAAGGGCGCTGTCATGGTGTTCCGCGATATCACCGACGAAAAAGAAATCATCCGGGCTAAGGAGAATGCTGAACGAGCCGATCAAGCAAAAACGGAGTTTTTGACCATGATGAGCCATGAGCTGCGAACACCGATGAACGGAATTATCGGCATGATTGAACTGTTGAAGACAACCGAGCTCGATGAGGATCAGCGTAATTACACGGACATTCTCATGGAAAGCAGCGGCTCCCTGCTGCACATTCTGAACGAGATCCTGGATTTCAGCAAAATCGAAACCGGCAATATGACCCTCAATTCTGAGCCGATCGATGTACAAGCTTTGCTTGAGAGCATTGTCGATTTATTCTCGGCCAAGGCCAAGGAAAAAGGTTTGTTGCTATCGTGCAGCATAAACACCACGGTTCCCGATGTGATCATCGGCGATGGCTTGCGATTGCGGCAAGTGCTTGTTAATCTGATCAGCAATGCAATCAAATTTACGAATGAGGGCAGCATCTCGATGAGTGTCGAGGGATTGCACAGAACGGGAACTCAGGAGTTCACCCTTGCTTTCCAAGTGAAGGACACCGGAATCGGCATACCGGCCGAGCAGCAGCATCAGCTGTTCATGTCATTCTCTCAGCTTCATCCCTCCCTGAATCGTAAATATGGCGGGACTGGACTAGGGCTCGCGATAAGCAAAAAGCTGGTCGAGCTAATGGGTGGTGTCATCGGCGTTGAGAGCCGGGAGCAGCTTGGTTCCTCCTTCTACTTTACCATTCCGACACGTACACTAAATGAAGATGGATCAGGATAAGTAATATGAGGACTTATTGTCTCCATCCGCACAAAAAGGGTGATCTACAGCCAATGCAGGCTGTGGACCACCCTTTTGTTCAATGAGCGAATATCGCTCTACTCGTATAAGGATTCCAGCTCGTCTACCAGAGTTCCTACATAAGCTACCGCTTTGGAAATCGGCTCGGACGTGGACATGTCCACACCTGCCATCGCCATCAATTCCAGCGGGCTCTTGCTGCCTCCGGCTTTGAGAACCTGAAGCCAGCGGTCTACGGCCGGCTGCCCTTCCTCACGAATCAGCTGCGCTGCCGCTGTTGAAGCAGTTAATCCCGCTGCATACGTATACGGATAAAGCCCCATGTAATAATGAGGTTGTCGCATCCAGGTAAGTTTTGCGCCTTCATCCAGCTCCACTGCGTCTCCCCAGAAGTCCGTGAGCACCGCACCCTTAAGCTCAGACAGCTTATCTGCCGTAATCGGCTCATCCGCCATCGCATGACGGTATACCCTTCTCTGCATCTCCGCTTCGAGAAGATGTGTCACATAATTATGATAGTACGTGCTCAGCAGTTGAAGAATGATCCACCGGCGCATCCGCTTATCCTCGGATTGACTGAGCAAGTGATCCGCCAGCAGCAGCTCGTTCATCGTTGAAGGTGCTTCGATGAAATACATCGAAGGACGGGCATTCGTTATGCTCTGATTATGGGCAGCCAGCATCAAATGACCTGCATGCCCAACCTCATGCGCCAGCGTAAAGGCATTTCGCATATTGTCCGCCCATGCCATCAGAATATAGGAATGCACACCGTAAACGGAGGAACAGAAGGCACCCGTGGATTTACCGATATTGTCGGCGTAATCCACCCAGCGCTTGGTGAACGTTGACTCAACGATCTCACCGTATTCCGGCCCAAGAACCGACAGCGCTTGAGAGATGGTCGAGCAAGCCTCTTCATAGGTTACGCTTGGATTAAAATCCGGATCCATCGGTGCTTTCAGATCGCAGAACAGCATTTGATCCAGTCCCAGCACACGCTTCTTCAGCTTCATGAGCTTCCGCATATGAGGAGCAAGCTCCGTCAGGATGGTATCATGAATATTGTTGTACATTTCCATTGTCACTTGCTGCGGCTTCAACAGCATATCTGTTACGGAATCGTATCCGCGAAGGCGAGAAAGCACTACTTGTTTCTTCACTTCCGTGGCGTAGGCTTCAGCAAATGTATGACGAGAGCCGTGCAATGATTTCGAGAATGAAGCAAAGGCTTCACGGCGAAGCTGTGCATCCTCGGACATCTCATAAGAATTCTCGTATAAACGGAACGAGACCGGCTTCGTATCTTCGTTCACTTGGATATCATCAAAAGTCATATCCGACAGCTTGCTGCGCAGGTATATGCGGTAAGGCGAACCGAGCACCTCTCCGAGTGATGCGAGCACGCTTTCCGTCTCAGGGCTCAGGCGGTGCGGCTTGGATTCCAGCAGCAGATTCAAGCTTCGGGCGTAAGGAGCGAGCCCATGGTTGTTTGTTATGTACTGATCGATAATCCCTTCTTCAAGATCCAGCAGCTCCGATTCAATGAATGTCAGGGAGGACTGGATGCGGGATAACACATCACCGGTTTTCGCCGAATTTGCCAAATTAAGCGGGTTGGTTCCATCTTCGGATTGTCGAAGTCTGGCATATGCCCCGACTTTGCTGATGCTCTCCATCAAAACTTCCTGTTCGTTCAGGCATTCCAGAAGAACAGAGGCACCTTCACCCAGCTTGCCTTTAAATCTTGTCAATTCAGCGGCCTGCGATTCAAGCGCTTTTAAACCCGCTTCAAATTCGTCTTGCGAGACAAATAAATCATCCAGATTCCAGGTAGCTTCAATCGGAACCTCACTACGTGTCAGCATTTTTCCCATGGAAACAGCTCCTCATGTCTTATAATCTCATGACCACATATTCCTCACTAAATATTAGTAAAAGAATAACAATTCCATCATATCACAGTTTATTTCTGGAGCGTATCCGATTTTCTATCTTGACTTCTGGACCTGTTTATGGATATAGTTATCCCATACTCTGATCTAAAGGAGAGATTTTGATGTCGGTGGTCGTTCTTAACTAACCAAATTTCATATGGGTCGAAATGGAAAATTATGGACATTCCCTGCTTAGGGCTATGTTTATTTTTTGATGGTTATTCATTTCGTCCGTTGAATTAGTTAAGAACTGCGGATATCAATTGAAGCCCCTTTGGGTTTATTCCGATATGATATGGTGATCCGTGCTGAGTTCAGCGCGGATTTTTTGGGTCTCCCCTCTGCTACATCAGGGGTTATTTGGAGCTATCCCATCACACCATACCCATCAGAATAACGGCCTATGGGCGGAAAGTGAACCTTAGTAGTTCACTTTCCGCCCTTTTTTGCGTTGCATGACACCCCATTTCCAGAATAAAGGAGAACCGAAAACCATGAATCCATTTGCATTAAACAAATTAGAGTATGAGAAGATTCGCACCGATCTCGAACGCTTTGCCGTTTCATACCTGGGTATCGAGTATATACGGAAGATGGCGCCGCTCACCCAAATGAAAGCCATCCGCCATAAATTGAATGAAACCGAGGAAGCAAGAATTCTGCTTCATACCGGAGCGAGCGTACCCATTCCATCACTGGAAGGAGTCGAGATGATTTTAGAACTGCTCGGCACAGGATATGTGCTGTCTGAACGAGATTTCGGGAATATGGTCCAGTATCTGAGAAGCTGCCGGCAGCTCATTCAATATATGAATGCCAAGAGCGGCATCGCACCGACGATAAGCTCCTACGCCTCCGCCATGCATGAGCTGCGGCCGCTGCTGTCCGAAATTGAACGCAGCATTCACGGTGGCCGCGTCGTGGACCAGGCCAGCAAAGATCTGGCTAAAATCCGCAAAAAAATAATCGTAACCGAGGAACGGATCAAGCGGAAGCTCGACAGCCTTATGAGCCGTTATAAAGCGATCATGCAGGAGAGTGTCATCAGCAAGCGAGGAGGACGTTATGTGCTGCCTATCAAGAAGGAGCATCGCAAACTCGTGAACGGATCGATTCTGGACGAATCGGCAAGCGGGCAGACGGTATTCATTGAACCATCTGACCTGCAGGGACTCCAAGTGGAGTTGAACCTTCTTCATTCGGACGAGGCACGGGAAGAAACCAAGGTTCTGAGTGATTTGACCGCACTCACCGAGCAGTATCAATTCGAACTGAGAACCAACGCGGATACGGTCGGGATCTATGACTACATTATCGCAAGGGGCAAATATGCCATTTCCATAGGCGGACGCAATGTCCATTTGAACCAGGAAGGGTTTATCCACCTGAAATCGGCCGTTCACCCGCTGATCGGCTCTTCCATGGTGCCGCTGGACTTCACCATTGGGAACCGTTACAAAACACTGATCATCACAGGTCCTAATACGGGCGGTAAAACCTCGGCGATCAAGACGGTTGGACTCATTACGGTGATGGTTCAATCCGGTCTGCTGGTACCTGTAGCGGAAGACAGCCACTGTGCCGTCTTTGACGAGGTTTCCGTGGATATCGGAGATGGGCAGAGCCTGGAGCATGCCCTCAGCACCTTCTCTGCACACATTCGCAACATCCGCGACATTTTGCAGACGGCTGGCCGCTCAACGCTCGTGCTGCTGGATGAAATGGCGTCCGGGACGGACCCGGGAGAAGGTGTAGGCTTATCCATTGCCATCCTGGAGGAACTGCATAAACGTCAGGCTACCGTTGTGGTTACCACCCATTTTACCGAAATCAAAAATTTTGCGGAACGTACGCCAGGCTTTGAGAACGCACGAATGGAATTCGATGCCGAGACGCTGGAGCCGCTCTATCGCCTCCGGATCGGGGAAGCCGGCCACAGCTATGCCTTTGTCATCGCAGCCAAGCTGGGCATTCCTGAAGCCATTATCGCCAGATCACGCGAAATCACGGAAGCGGGAATTTCCAGCGGCAATACAGCCGTTGTACATCGAGAAAGCAGGGATCCCGTAGGCTTGGAGGAATCGAGCTCACCGGAACTCCCTGTCCTTCCCCCAGCCAAGCCGAACGAGTTAACGGACGTCAAGGCGAGTGAGGACGAAGCCTCCTCTTCCTCTCCCTTTCATCTCGGAGATCGAGTCTATGTACCTTATTTGAAACGAAGCGGTACCGTGTATGAAACTATAGATGCAAGGGGTAATGTAGGCGTCTTGATACAGAAGGACAGAATGAGGATTAACCATAAACGCCTGAAGCCTTACATTGCAGCAGAGGATCTGTATCCGGACGATTATGATCTTGACATCGTATTTGAGAGTAAAGAGAATCGGAAGAAACGCAGCATAATGAAACGCAAACACATTGAAGGACTTGAGATTGAAAAGAAGCCCGAGTGACTCGCACTTTGTTATGGCCAACCAGCCATCAGAAGCATACCCCGAACCACGCATCGTGCGCACAGGGAGCCGTGCGCACGATGTTCAAAATTTTAGAGTCGGTGTCGCATCGGATCATCGGAAACGATAACCCATTTTATGTTTTAAGGAGAGATATCTATGAACATTCGGACTGAAACTGGAGCAGATTACGAGAAGGTACACACCCTTCTCACCCGTGCTTTTCCGGGACAGGAAGAAGCCATTCTGGTACAACGGCTGCGTGCCGATAATTCCTTTCAGCAGGAGCTGTCCATCGTTGCGGAAGAAAACGGGAAGATTACGGGGCACATTATGTTTAGCCAGGCCGCGCTTTGGGAGGGAGGTCATGCCCATTCTGTCGCCGCACTGGCGCCGCTGGCTGTGCTTCCGGAATTTCAACGTCAAGGAATTGGCGGCAAACTCATCGAAGAAGGTAAACGGCGGTGTCGGTCGCTTGGCTATCCCCTTGTCTTTCTGTTCGGCCATCCGTCGTACTATCCTAGGTACGGTTTTGTACAGGCCAGGAACTACGGGATGGAGATGACCCAGTTTACCGTTTCGGACGAAGTTTTCATGGTTGCTGAGCTTCAGGAAGGGGCACTCCACAGCCTGCATGGAGAGTTCCGGTTCCATCCAGCATTTGAAGAACTGGGCTAAGCTCTACTCCAAAGACCACATCATGCGAATCGGTTAGAGCGATCCGCCTAATCCTTGGTGGCATTCATCTTCAAATATGTTGTACAATATAGTCTAAATGACTATTTGAAGGATGGTTTTCAACATGTATGTAGCTCAGGATTGGCAAGATTACGAGGTTATCGATACCGGTGGCGGGGAAAAGCTCGAGCGCTGGGGAGATGTCATTCTCAGACGCCCGGACCCGCAGATTATATGGCCGATTGAGCAAGAAGACGGACAATGGCGCAGTGTTCACGGACACTATCACCGCAGTTCGTCCGGCGGCGGTCAGTGGGATATGAAAAAGCAGCTGCCGGATCGGTGGACCATCTCGTACGACCAATTGAAATTTCATATTCGACCCACCAATTTTAAACATACTGGTCTGTTCCCGGAGCAGGCTGCCAACTGGCGCTGGATGATGGACAAGATCGCAGCGGCAGGTCGGCCGATAAGCGTACTGAACCTGTTCGCTTACACCGGAGGTGCTACGGTTGCTGCAGCGTCTGCAGGCGCACAGGTGGTTCATGTCGATGCTGCAAAAGGCATGGTCCAATGGGCTAAGGAGAATGCTGCATTATCCGGCCTTGCCGATCGCCCTATCCGTTATATTACGGATGATGTGTTTAAATTCGTACAGCGGGAAGAGCGTCGGGGGAATAAATACGATGCGATTATTATGGACCCTCCTTCCTATGGCCGCGGACCTAGCGGGGAAACGTGGAAGCTTGAACAGAGTTTGTACCCGTTCCTGGAAAGCTGCATGAACATCGTATCCGATAATCCGCTGTTTATGCTGATTAACTCCTATACGACCGGCATTTCCCCTACGGTACTGAACAACATGCTGACCATGACCATGAAACCGAAGTACGGCGGTACGATCAGTGCAGGCGAGATCGGATTACCGATCACTCGAACCGGCATGAACCTGCCTTGCGGCATCCTGGGTCGATGGGAGTCCTAAATCGATGAGCAGACGGGAATCCGCAGTGTACCCGGTCGTACCGATTCTGTTCGAGGATAATCATGTGTTAGGCGTGGCTAAACCGGTGAATGTCCCTTCTCAGGAGGATGCTACCGGAGATCCCGACATGCTGACCATACTAAAACAGGACATCAAGGAGCGCTTTAATAAACCCGGCAACGTATTTTTGGGTCTGGTGCATCGACTTGACCGTCCCGTCGGAGGGGCAATGGTATTTGCCAAGACCTCCAAAGCCGCTTCCCGATTATCCGAAGCAGTTCGGAGCCGCAGCTTCCGCAAGCAATATGTAGCGGTCGTTCACGGCATTCCTTCGAAGCCTTCCGGCCGACTCGTGGATATGCTGTATAAGGATGCAAAGACCAATACCGTCCATGTGACTTCAGAAGGCACTGACGGGGCGAAGGAAGCCATTCTGGACTATACGGTGCTCCAAACCTCGGAAGGCTTCAGTCTTGTCCTGATCGAGCTACACACGGGCAGACCACATCAGATCCGTGTCCAGCTTAACCATGCGGGGCATCCATTGTTCGGGGATCAGAAATATGGCAGCAAGGTGAATAAAGCGGGTCAGCAAATTGCGTTATGGTCTGTGCTGGTTGGATTTCCTCACCCCGTTACCAAAGAGGACATTTCCATACACTCGATGCCGCCTCCCGTGTATCCCTGGACCTCATTCTCCCTGGATAAACTGGAGCTGGCATTACAAGCTTACCGATAAAATCACAAAAAAACGAAATCCTTCCTAATGGATTTCGTTTTTTTGTCTTACTTAACGATTATGGAAATGAAAGTAATATGTTATTCCTTTACATTGCTTACAGCATGCCGAAGAATAGGGCAACGTCTCTCCTTGCAAGCAAATACCGCATGAAATTTCCGGCACCAGGATGGTTTGCTAGGGCTAAACTTGGCTGGCCCCACGCGTGAGCTGCAAGGTGTAGTCTCGCTCAGGGGCTTTTCACTCTATGCTTCTACCAAAACTTCCTGTGGTGCTGTGTTGATTTTTCCTAACAGATAGACAAGCAGTTGTTGATTATGGGATGATATGCGGTTCAGAATTTGGGAAAGATACTCTTCCCTTACCTGCAGCCCCCGCGTATATTCCTCGCGACCTTTATAGGATATCGTAACCCACACGATCCGTCTGTCATGCACGTCCCGCTCTCGTTTGATCAATCCGTTCTTCTCCATCCGGTCCAGCAGCATCGTCACAGCAGCCGGACTTGTTGCCAAGTATGGAATGAAATCGGATGGTTTCATCCGCTTCTGCTCTGCAAGCACCTCCAGCACCATCAGTTGTGGCTCCGTCAATGTAGGTGCTAATCCGGCTTCCATATGGAGTTTATAATCCTTGGCCAGCTTGGACCACACTTTGGCAAATTCGGCAGTATGCATATTATCCCGTCCTTTCCGTTATGTCTGTCAAGATCGATCATCACAAGCGTGTTGTGGTCAAACTCGAAACGATAGAATTCCACCGAAGTCATGCTTTTCATATTAGTTTATAGGATTAACTTTTCGCGGGAGACCTCGCAATATCCTTCTTTTTTCGTTAAAAAATATAATTTCCAATCAAGCGACAAAACCTGATATCCCTTATATGACGGCGTATTTCAAGGTTCACTCAACTTCGACAATGCCAGACATATGTCAAATAGTATAAATGTAAAATGTCCCCTTTCGCAAACGCAGAATATAACAAAAGCACCTCGACAAAATATCATCGAAGGTGCTTATTGTCCATCTTACACTCTCAGGATTATGCTGATTAGATAATCTATGTTCAACTTTCTTTGCCTGTCTCCGTAATGGGCAGATTGACCAAATCCACAATCTGTCCTTTTTTGCCAACATCGGCAAGAAGCTTGCCAATCGATTTACGTTCTGCGATCGGAACCTGCTCCGTATGAATCGGATAGGCTTGTCCATCTTCGCTGTAAGCCATAATCTGCAGAGGTTCCCGGCAGTAGAATGCCCCGGCAATGGCACTGCCGTTAGGCTTCACCCGCTTGCCTTCCTTGAACTCAAACGTAGCCATCCCTTTGCCGCCACGGCTTTGAGCCTGGTAATCCAGCAGCAGACTGCGCTTGCCATAACCCAGATCGGTGATCGTCAGAATCTCACCCTCGTCGTTCTCCACCCATAAAGCTGCAACAACCTCGTCTCCGTCACGGAGCTGGATACCCCGAACCCCACCGGACACGCGTCCCATCGCATTGACTTCCTGTTCATTGAATCGGATGCTCATTCCTTCTTTGGAGATCAGCACAATATCTTTATGGCCATCACTCATGACAACCTGGATAATGCTGTCATCCGCTGCAACCTTGGCAGCAGCGACCGCACCAGCCCGCTTCGTGGCATAATCCTTGAGCTCGGTGCGCTTCACTTGGCCTTTGCGGCTTACAAATACCAGCGATTTGCCTGGATCTTCAAAGTTTGATACCGGTATGACGGATACGATGTTATCCTCTTTTGGCACTTGGATCACATTGACTATGGCGGTGCCGGCATCTTTCCATTTGTACTCCGGAATCTGGTGGACCGGCAGTAAGAAGTATTGCCCCCGGCTTGTAAAGATGAGCAAGTTCTCCAGTGTGTTGACTTCAAACAGACGGGTGATGTAATCGCCATCCTTCACGCCGGAGCTTCCCAGCTCACCGCCGCTGCGCGTAAAAGATAACATGCTGGTGCGCTTGATGTAACCTTCGTTCGACAACGTTACGAGCACATCTTCGGCATTAACCAGCACCTCAAGATTAACCTTGATCTCTTCCACTTCTTCCTGAATGACCGAACGCCGTTCGATGCCGTACTTCTCACGGATTTCGAGCAGTTCCTTGCGAATGACAGCAATCAGCTTTTTGTCGCTGTCCAGAATCGCACGCAAACCCTCGATTTTTTTCGTCAGCTCGTCCAGTTCTTTTTGCAGGGAATGAATTTCAAGGTTGGTAAGGCGGTATAATTGCAAAGTCAGAATGGAATCGGCCTGACGCTCCGTGAAACCGAACATCCATTGCAGGTTGTTCTGTGCATCCTGACGGTTTTTGGAGGCTTTAATCGCCGCAATAACCTCGTCCAGAATGTTGAGGGCCTTAACCAGACCTTCCAATACGTGCGCCCGGTCCTCCGCTTTCTCCAGCTCGAACTGCGTGCGATTGGTGACAACTTCACGCTGGTGCTCGATATAAGCAGTAAGCATCGCTTTGAGCCCCAACTGCTGAGGGGTTTTATTCACGATGGCAACCATATTGAAATTGTATGTGATCTGCAGATCGGTTTTCTTCAACAAATAAGCAAGAATTCCGTTTGCGTCAGCATCCTTCTTCAGCTCAACGACGATGCGCAGCCCTTCGCGGCCGCTCTCATCCCGCACCTCGGCAATGCCCTCGACTTTTTTCTCAAGCCGAATGTTCTCCATGGCGGTGACAAGCCTCGATTTAACGACCTGATAAGGAATTTCCGTGATCACAATCTGCTGCTTGCCGCCGCGAAGCGATTCAATGTCCGTCTTCGACCGCAGATAGACGCGACCTTTACCTGTGCGATAAGCATCCAGAATGCCTTCGCCGCCCATAATGATGCCGCTGGTCGGGAAATCCGGACCTTTGATAAAGGTCATAATTTCAGCCAGCTCAATCTCTGGCTTTTGCATGACGGCAATACAAGCATCAATCACTTCCCGCAAATTGTGAGGCGGAATTTCAGTGGCAAAGCCTGCGGAAATCCCGCTTGCCCCGTTAACGAGCAGGTTCGGATACCGTGAAGGCAGCACAACCGGCTCCTTGGCCGTATTATCAAAATTGTCCTTGAACAGCACGGTCCGCTTCTCGATATCCCGCAGCAGCTCCATCGCAATGGATGACAGCCTTGCTTCGGTATAACGCATCGCTGCAGCCGGATCATCATCCTGGGAACCCCAGTTTCCGTGACCGTCCACCAGCACATGCCCCATCTTCCAAGGCTGGGCCATACGGACCATGCCTTCATAGATCGATGAATCCCCGTGAGGGTGATAATTACCCATCACATCTCCGACCGTTTTCGCCGATTTACGATATGGTTTATCCGGTGTGTTACCCGAATCGTACATGGCGTACAGAATTCGCCGCTGAACGGGTTTCAGGCCGTCACGAACGTCCGGGATTGCCCGATCCTGAATAATATACTTGGAATACCTGCCGAATCGATCACCTACAACCTCTTCCAGATAAGCCGGTAAAAATTGCTCCGATAAACTCATTCATTCACCTTCTATTCCTCAAACTCCGCGAAGTTTACATTTTCTACAATCCAGCGCTTGCGAGGGTCCACCTTATCGCCCATCAGCGTTGACACGCGACGCTCCGCCTTGGCAGCGTCATCGATCTGCACCTGCAGCAAGGTCCGTGATTCCGGGTTCATCGTTGTTTCCCACAGTTGTTCCGGGTTCATCTCACCCAGCCCTTTATAACGCTGCAGCTCATAATTCTTGAATTCCTTAAGGTAATTAGCCAGCTGCCCTTCTGTCCAGGCATAACGAATCGTTTCCAGTTTCCCGGATTTGCTGGCGATTTTATATAATGGAGGCTGCGCAAGATAGACACGGCCTTCATCAATCAGCGGTTTCATGTACCTGTAGAAGAACGTGAGCAGCAGCACTTGAATGTGAGCGCCGTCCGTATCCGCATCGGTCATGATAATAATCTTCGAATAATTGCTGTCCCCAGCCGTAAATTCCGTGCCGATCCCCGCACCAATCGCAGAGACAATCGCACGATATTCATCATTCTTCAAGATATCGGCAAGCTTCGACTTCTCCGGATTCATCGGTTTCCCTTTAAGAGGCAGAATGGCCTGGATTTTCGAATCCCGTCCTTGCTTGGCAGAGCCTCCTGCGGAGTCCCCTTCCACAATAAACAATTCGGTTCTTGAAAAATCCTTCGATTGCGCCGGAGTCAGCTTGCCGCCAAGGTTCGAGCTTTCACTGCGTTTCTTGCCGCTGCGCATTTCATCGCGTGCTTTACGAGCCGCTTCCCGGGCTTTAGACGCCTGAATGGCTTTCTTCAGCAGCGTCTGGGCAACCTGAGGATTCTCTTCAAGGAAAATCTGCATCTTCTCGGTGACGATGCTGTCCACGGTGCTGCGGGCAGAGGCGCTTCCCAGCTGATCCTTCGTCTGACCGACGAATTCAACCTCAGCCATCTTGACGCTGATGACCGTCATCATGCCTTCGCGCAGATCGTTTCCTTCAAGATTCTTATCCTTCTCCTTCAGGAGATTGTTCTTGCGGGCATAATCATTCATCACGCGCGTATAAGCCGTCTTAAAACCCGTCTCATGTGTACCGCCGCCGCGGGTCGGGATAGAGTTTACGAATGAGGCCAGCGTCTCCGTATAACCGGCATTATATTGAAGGGCGATTTCGACCTCGATGTCATCCTTCTCCGCGTAGAAATGAATCACATCGTGCAGTACATCCTTGCCTTCATTCAAAAACTGTACGAACTGGCTTGCGCCGCCTTCATAGAAAAATTCTTCCCCATTTCCGCTTCGCTCATCTTTTAATACAATGCGAAGTCCTGAATTCAGGAAGGCGATTTCCTGCAAGCGCTCTGCAAGCGTGTCGTAATTCAAATGCGTGCCTGTAGTAAATACACGCGCATCCGGTTTAAACGTAATCTTCGTTCCCGTTTTGTTGGTGTTGCCGTGCACTTCAAGCCCGGTTACCGGTTCACCGACATGCTCTTTCCCTTTAGCATCCTGCCAGTATTCGAAGCGCTGGCGATGAACTTTACCTTCGCGGTAAATTTCGACTTCCAGCCATTCGGACAACGCATTCGTAACCGATGCGCCAACTCCGTGAAGACCGCCGGACTTCTTGTACCCAGAGCCTCCGAACTTACCCCCGGCATGCAAAATGGTAAATACAACTTGCGGGGTTGGTATGCCTGTCTTGTGCATTCCTGTTGGAATTCCGCGCCCATTATCGTATACCGTCGCGGAACCGTCCTTATGCAATGTAATTTCAATTCTCGAGCAGTACTTGGCCAAATGCTCGTCTACGGCGTTGTCCACGATTTCCCAAACCAGATGATGCAAGCCTGACGAGCTTGTGCTCCCTATGTACATGCCTGGCCGTTTGCGTACCGCAACAAGGCCTTCGAGCACTTGAATGTCGTCAGCATCGTATCCTGAACGGCTGTTACCGCCATTCTTTGATGACTCTGCAAACATATCGATCTGTTCGACCATTCATGCTCCTCCTTCAATTTCACGTATCGAGTGTATTTCTTCGTTCAATATTTTAGAAGAACGCTGTTCTCTAAAAAAATGCAAACAAATGTTTCATGCTTTGTCCATTTTAATTCAAGATATCCCTTCTCGTAAAGACACTGAATGAAACAATAACCGCACAAGCCGCCCAGAGGGCCAATACGATAAGAGAAAAATTCAATGTCATCCCTTCAATCGGCGGCAAATTACCTGCCAAATAATTTGTCAAATTCAGGTTCACCATGAACAAATATTTCGCACTGCTCCAGGCCGAGGCCATATTGGTCAATATATTGCCCGCAATCAGAGCCGCCATCATAATCACGATGCTGGCCGCCGTACTGCGCACCAGCACCGACACCATAAAAGCAAGCATACCTATACAGATGCCAACGAACCACACCAAACCGCCCTGCATCAGCAGGTACTTCCACTGGGGCACGGCATGAACTCCTGACATATCCACCTCAGAGCCAACGATCTGGAAGCCAGTGAATACCGGTATATCAAATCCCTTGTACCCGAAGGCAAGACCGGATATCAGATAAGCAATAATATAAGTGGACAATACAATCAGAGATGTAAACATGATCAGGGCGATCAGTTTGCTCAGCAGCACCTTCCAGCGCTTGACTGGCCTTGTAAGCAGCATCTTGATGGTTCCTGTCGTCCGTTCGCCGGATACAATATCCGATGCAATGGCCATAATGAGCAGCGGGATAAACAGGGATATCGCATTGTTCAGGAACTCCCGCGTGAATGTAACCCCGTTTGGTTGATTAGGATTCACATCATGCTGCAAATAATACTGCATTTGCTGAATAAAAATCAGACGATATCTTTTCCACTCATCCGGCACCCTGTCACTGCTGAGTGAGTTCTCATTATCCGTTATCCGCTGCTGAAGCTCAAGCCGCCAGTCACTGTTGAACTTCTCCTGGCTCCGCTCCGCCGATTTCATCTGGGCATAGGTAAACATGGGAACAAGAGCAAGCAGAACAAGCAGGACAACATAGAAGCGCTTCCGTTTTATGATCTTAATGCACTCATTCTTGATCAGAGGCAAAAGACTACTCAATGCTCTCACCTTCCGTCATTTGCAGGAACAGCTGCTCCAGCGTAGGATTGATCCGGTGAACTTCCCGGACCTGTACACCCCCGGACACCAAGCGTTCCACTGCCCTTGACGTATTATCCGAGCTGATTCGGGTCACAACAGCTTCCGGCGACATGCCTGCCAGCAGATTATCGTCAAGCACTTCCTCCGGATGATTAACGATCTCACAATAATCCAGTTTTTGCAAAATCCTCTTCCCTTGCACTGCCGGATTAAGATCCCAGATCACATGATCACTATTGCCTGCAATCAATTCGTCAACCTCACCGACCGCCAGCACTCTTCCACTGCTGATGATCGCCACACGGCTGCACAGAAGCTGAATCTCGCTCAGTAGATGACTCGATACAAACACCGCCAGCCCTTCCGCGGCTAATTGGTGGATGAACTGCCGCATCTCTTTGATCCCCTTCGGATCAAGACCGTTGGTAGGCTCATCAAGAATAAGCAGTTTGGGCCTGCCAAGCAGTGCCTGTGCAATCCCCAGGCGCTGCCTCATCCCCAGGGAATACGTGCTCACCTTGTCGTGAATCCTTCGGTCCAGCCTCACGGTGTTTACAACTTCCTCAATCCGGTGCTGATCGATGCCGGGCTGCATCCGTGCAAAATGCTCGAGATTTTCCCATCCCGTCATGTAGGAATACATTTCAGGATTCTCTACAATGGAACCAATATAACGCAGAGCCTGTTCCTGCTGACGGTTGACGTCATACCCGCATACCCTGATCATACCAGATGACGGCTTAATCAAATCCACCAGCATGCGGATTGTGGTTGTCTTTCCAGCCCCGTTAGGACCGAGGAATCCAAAAATTTCTCCTGCACGGACGTCAAAGGAGACATCATGTATAATCCATTTTCGACCGATTTTCTTTTTTACATGCTGGACGGATAGTACGATTTCTTGCGCTTGTTCATTCATCGATTCCAACTCCCCATATGACATGTCTCTGTGACTAGAGCATTCCCTGCACAATTCGATCCGCTATAGCCTGATATCCTGCACCATTCGGATGAAAGTGATCCGACGACAGATATTCGCCTAGCTTGTGCTGGAACAGATCAAATGTCGGGACCAACGTCATATTGGGATCCCTGTTCACGATTTCCATGGCCGCTTGATTCCATGCAGAAACAACGATATTGCCGGGTATCAGCAATTCTTCCAAATCGGAAAAGGGATGATACAAACCGACATAGACAATTCTTGCCTCCGGGTTGATCAAACGTATCTTTTCCAAAATCGCCTGCAAACGTTCGGAAGCCATTGGCAATGCCCCCATTAACTTCGCAGGATCAAGCTCCAGCTCATCGGGGCTGGTCGCCTCCTCCATTAAATCGCTCCCCTGAAAAATATCATTGCCGCCGATGGAGAGCATGATGACGTTTGCTTGCTTCAACGCGTACTGTATTCCTTTATCGTCCAGCTTCGGCAGGAGCCCCTCGGTTGTCATTCCGTTGATAGCCAGATTAGCCAGAAGTTTGGCTGTTCGCCCGTCACCGTTCATCTGATCGACGCTTCGACGTACAAAGCCGCTTCCGGAGTTGTCACCTGTTCCTTTGGCAAGCGAATCTCCGATGGCTGTTACCTTCAGATCTTTCGGCAGTGCAGGAAGGGATGGCGCTTGATCTGGTTTCGCCGGTGCTGCCTCTTCGTCGGATATCTCTGGTTCGCCGCCGGATAACAAAGGCTCGCCTTGCGGATTATTAATATCCTTGAAAGCATACACAAAACCCAGAATGAGTACAATCGTTACAATAACCGACACGGAGGCAGTAATACGCCATATCCATGCAGATGATTTCATGACATTCCCCCTACAAAATTCCTCATTACATTACCTTAAGACTTCTATAAAAAATTTGCAAATCGCAACACGCAAATAAGACTGCCCCGGACGCAGTCTGACGACGTGCTCGGGGCAGTCCTGATTCATATAAATGATATTAATTGCTTATTGGCTAATGAATTCTTGAACCCAGTATCCGTTGTAGTATCCTACACCGATCATGGTGAAATTCGGAGAAAGGATGTTCTCACGGTGTCCTTGGCTGTTCATCCAGGAGTTCATCACTTCTTGTGGTGTGCGCTGTCCCTTGGCAATATTCTCTCCAGCATAGCCGAAGGAAATACCGTAAGCTTTCATCATATCAAATGGCGAGCCATGCGTCGGGGACGTGTGGCTGAAGTAATTGTTGTCACTCATGTCTTTTGCTTTATCAACGGCTACCGTAGTCAGTTTTGCATGTACGGTCAGCGGCTTCAGACCTGCATTTGCACGTTCTTTATTCACCAACGTCACAACCTCGGAAGCAAAATTGGATTGCTCCGTGGTACCTGTCGACTCGGAAGGCTTGGACGGTGTAGTAGATGGATTGCTTGTTTCCGGTTTGCTAGCCTCTGGTGTGCTCGTTTCCGGTTTGCTTGTCTCTGGTTTACTTGCTTCTGGTTTGCTTGCTTCTGGCTTGCTTGTCTCTGGTTTGCTTGCTTCTGGAGTTTCAGCAGCTGGCTTGTCTGTCTGTAGGTTTTTCCGTTTGCGGCTTCTGAACTACGCATTTGAATTGTGATTCATAACCTTGGCTCTCTAGAAATTTTTGAATCTTTTGCTGCCAGTTCAAATAATTATTGCTCTCAGCAGGTGCGGCAGACGCCGTAGTTGGAAGCATAATGCCAACAGCCAGTACAGCAGCAATACTTCCACCCGCGATTTTCTTTAGTCCACTGGTTAGTTACAATGTAATACTCATACTCCCTATGCTCGTAGTTGTAGAGTTTGCCTGATCGTCCATTCTTTGGTGTGAACTTCTTAGGTGTAGGACGATCAAACAATAGTTACATTTTTGTAATCAGGTACGAACACATTGTAACACATTTGATACCTTCAGCAATCCTACAATTGTTGGAAAAGAATCCTTTGATTCCTACTTCCTATTAATCCGCTTTTGTCACACTCAAGTCCTGGTTCCTGATTTGAATCCTGTGTCTTATGAACGAAACTATTAATATGATCTTATATCGGATACATGCCGCAAGAGTTTAAGTCACCAATCAAGAAAAAACCCATCCCGGGGAGGGATGGGTTTAATGAAAAGACGAGGTTACAGTTTTTTGCTAAACTGGTATCCAGCCTTTTCAAATCCAATATGTTCATAAAATGCATGTGCGGGAGCAAGTTCTTCCCGGTTGCCGCTTGTGAGAAACAAGAGGTGGCTACCATGCTGTCTTCCCCATGTCTCTGCACCGCGTATTAGTCGTTTGCCAATTCCTTGGCCGCGGCAGCTTGAGGTTACAATAACCGAAGTGATTTGAGTGACCGGTTCGGTCATAGTGAAGGATTTGACTTGACGAAGCATGATCATACCAACAACAACGCCATTAACCTCTGCAATCAGATTGCCGTATAACGGATTGTCGTTCATCGCTTCCATCCGTTCGCGCATAACATTAAGCGTGGTCGGATAATTAAGTTCTCGCATCAAGGATGTGACAGCTTCCAAATCATTCTTCTCAAAGTTTCGAATCAGCAGTGCAGGCGCAGATAATACGCTTTCGATGCTCATTATACCCTCATGCTTCCCTTCTTCTATGAATTCTGAGTAAACTCTATATCTATTTTGTAAGTTTATGAAGAAGATTGCAAGTATCAAGCGACATTTTTTTTACATTTGTGTCGGTTTTGTTAAACCTTTGTTAAGCCGTTTTTACAAAAATCGGTATTGAGCTTCAATCAATCCATGGTAAGTCCCCTGCTTCTGCATAAGCTGGCTGTGATTTCCTTCTTCAATGATCTCGCCATGGTCAAGCACAACGATATGATCGGCATGCCGAATTGTTGATAAACGATGCGCCACAATGAAGGAGGTTCTGCCCTGAAGCAGCACTTTCAAGGCTCCCTGTAATTTTCAGTTCCGTCTCGGTATCGATACTGGCTGTTGCTTCATCGAGAATCAGGATCCGCGGATCGGCAAGCAGTGCTCTGGCAAAGGACAGCAGCTGCCGCTGACCCATGGACAGCATGTTTCCGCGTTCTTCAACCTCGGTTTCATATCCGCCAGGCATCTGGACGATAAATTCATGAGCGCCGACAGCCTTGGCGACTTCCTCAATCTCTTCGTTCGTGGCATCCAGACGACCAAAGCGGATATTCTCCCGAATGGTTCCCGAGAATATAAACGTATCCTGCAGCACGATACCAATCTGGTTTCGAAGGCTTTCAACCGTCACCGACTGAATATCATACCCGTCAATCGTCAGCTTACCATCCGTTATATCATAGAAACGGCTAAGCAGATTGATAATGGTGCTCTTGCCCGATCCCGTATGGCCGACCAGTGCTATCGACTGACCTGCCTTCACATCGAGGTCGATGCCTTTAAGGGCCTGGCGTCCTTTTTCATACTCAAACACCACGTTCTCCAGCTTGATATCCCCTTTAATCGTGGGCAGTTTCTTTGCCCCGGGCTGATCATCAATGCTGGGCTTCTCGTCAATAAATTCAAAGATACGCTCAGAGGAAGCCATCGCCACAAGCAGCTGGTTGTACATTTGCCCAAGCCGATTGATCGGCTCCCAGAAGTTTCCTACATATTGAGTAAAGGCAATTAACAAACCAATGGTCAGCTCGCCTTGTTGAATCAAGGTCGCACCGAGCCAGAACAGGATCAGTGAGCCGAAGCCACCGGTAATTTCGATGAGCGGCCCAAAGCCCTGGTTCATAGCAGATGCTCTATCCCAAGACTTCTTGCTGTCCATGTTCATGTTATCAAAAAACTTCATATTCTCTTCTTCCTGCGTGTAGGCCTGGGTCACGCGGATACCCTGAATCGATTCATTCAAATGGGAGTTAATCCGCGAGTTCCGAATCCGTACATCCTGCCATGCACGCCGAATGCGTACGCGGAGTTTGGTCGAGATGAAGAACATGATCGGTACGGTAACAATAACAGCTAGACCAAGCTTCCAGTTTATTAACAGAAGAATGACCACAATACCTACCAGCTGCACGCAGTCGATGATCAGATTGACAACCCCGTTAGTAAACAAATCCTGCAAGGAGTTAACATCATTCGTAACCCGGACCAGAACCGAACCAGCTGGGCGCTTGTCGAAGAAATTAAAGGACAGACGCTGAATGTGCCGGAACAGATCTGCTCGCAGGTCATAGATCACTCGCTGACCGATGATATTCGTAAACTTGATCCGGAATATCCCTGCAACCCATTGAATGATATACATCACCAGAACGGCTATCGTAATCTGATACAGCAGGGTTAGACTCGGGTTCCCGTTCTTGGGTTCGATAGCCCGGTCAATGGCCAAACTGGTTAAGAACGGAATGGCAAGCTTCGTTATGGTGCCGATGACCATCATCAGTCCGATCAACGGGAGAATCTGTTTGGCATAAGGTTTCATATACGAGATCAGCCGAGTCAGCTGTGTCCAGTTAAACGGTTTTTCAATCGCATCATCGTCCTTGTATACAAAACGCTCATTGGTTTCTTCCGAGTTTTTCTTCATCCTGGGAATCTTTTGCTTCTGATGCGGTTCAGTATTTACATTGGCGTTCATGCTTGCACCTGCCCTTGCGTACCGCCTGATTGAGCTTGCTTGGCGATAAGGTCCGCATATTGTATTTTATATACATCCTGATAAGGTCCTGGCACTGCAATCAAATCGTTATGCTTGCCGCGCTGCACAACACTTCCCTCATCCAGAACGAGTATTTCATCCGCATGGCGTAAAGAGGAAATCCGGTGAGCGATAATAAACGTCGTTCTGCCGTTCATGACTTCCTGGAAGCCGGATTGAATTTCGTGCTCGGTTTCCATATCCACTGCGCTGGTCGCATCATCCAGGATCAGAATTTTCGGATCCTTCAGCAGAGCCCGGGCTATTGCGATCCTCTGCTTCTGTCCACCGGAGAGTCCCATTCCCCGTTCGCCAACAATCGTATCGTAGCCGTCCTTCATCTCCATGATGAACTCATGAGCTTTGGCCAGCTTGGCTACCCGGATGATCTCTTCCATACTGACGTTTTTCATCCCGTAAGAAATATTGTTTCGAATACTGGACGAGAACAGGAATGTCTCCTGGAATACCGTGGCGATCTGACCCCGTAAACTTCGCACCTTGATATCATTAATGTTGACTCCGTCCAGTTTAATGCTGCCTTGATTTACATTGTAGGCATGCATCAAGAGCTGAATGATTGTCGATTTACCAGAGCCCGTTCCGCCAAGCAAACCAATAACGGAGCCGGGACGCGCAACCAGATTAATATCTTTTACGGCAGCCATCTTATTGCCATAAGCGAAGGTGACGTTATCAAATACGACGTGTCCCTTCACTTCGCTTGGCACCAGGTCTACCGCACGCTCGCGGTCTTCCACATCAATCGGCTGATTCAGCAGCTCCAGCACACGTTCTCCGGAAGCCTTGGACTGCGTATAGTTGTTAATGTGGAAGCCAATTCCCCATAAAGGGCCGATTATGTACCAGATCAAGGTGAAGAATGCTGCCAGCTCCCCCACGGTCATGGAGCCTTTGATAACCATGCCACCGCCGACTGCAAGCAGAATGACGACACTGATATTCGCAAACAGCTCCATCATCGGGAAGTAGCGTGCCCATAGCGAAGAGGCAAATATCTGGTTGGTTTTGTAGCGCTCATTCCGTTCGGAGAACTTCTCCACTTCGTGAGGTTCGCGTGCAAAGGATTTAACGGTTCGAACGCCCGTAATATTCTCCTGAACCGCGGTTGTCAGCGAGCTCAGCGCAAGACGCATTTCCTGGAACGCCGGATGGATCCTGGATTCGAACTTCGAGGGCTGCCACAACCAGGAATGGCATCGCTACCAAAGTAACCAGCGTTAATTGCCAGCTGATGGTAAACATCATGATGGAACCAAAGGTCACCATCAATACTAAGTTAAGAAGCTGGGCAAAGCCGAACCCGATAAACATCCGGATTGCTTCCAGATCCCCCGTAAGCCGCGACATCAAATCCCCGGTCCGAGCCGTGTCATAATAGCGAAATGATAGAAATTGCAGTTTTTCATAGCAGGCGTTTCGCAGCGAGTATGCCAGGTAATTACCCAGCCTCCCTCCAAAGAATCCATGCAAAAACTGCATGAAGGCTTTAAGGATGACCACACCCAGCACTGTAAGTGCGAGCTGCGGTACGATCCCGTAATTCTCCAGCTTGATTGCATCGTCGATCAGCACTTTCAACAGCTGCGGATAGACGAGTCCCAATGCGGTTGCAATCGCCAGACACAGCATGGAAAGAAAAAGATAACTTCGTTTTTCCCAAAAGAAGCCCTGCAGTTGCCTGAGAACATTCATGTTTATCCTCCTTTGGATTATTTTCGTTCAGGTTATGTAGCATTTATGAAGTTTATCATCGACCCGAACCCGCGGCAAAGAGGGAAAACCGTCATAAATGAGCCAAAAGGACCTAAAGGCGGCAAATAGTATAACTTATCTTTGTTTCATGATTAAATCATCGGGAATTCTCATAAATACTAGGGGATATAATCACATTGTCAGTCCCTACAACCATCAGGCTTCATCCACTCTTTTCGACTTTTTTGAACATGCTTACAAAAGGGTAAAATCCTAACCTGCTTTCATCCTAGTGACGAACGCTGGAACGGATAAAAAGACGCGATCCCATCCCTTGACATGCCTCTGCTAATCTTGGAAATCTAATTTAATTAGGACAAAAGACGCCCCGCCAAGATGGCACACGGGACGTCTTTTTAGAGAAAACATGTAAATTTGAGGTTCGCAACAGACAGAGATCCGCGAAAGAGCACAACAGCTATTCTTGTGGGACTTTTATTGAACCGGAAGATATGACACTCTTAGTCAGACGATTAACCTGATCAGGTCCGCTACATGCTGCACAGTCGCGGACAATGCATCCAATTCGTCAGCCAGTTTTCTCCACATCATCGGGGATTGACCATCCTGCAGGGAACTGATGATGGCAGCCATGGATTCATTAAGCTGCTCCTCCAATACCGATACCTGATGCTTCAATGAAAGGGCGCCCATCTGTACATAGTGATCCGTTAACTGTTCTTCACGCATGGCGACTACATCCGCTATCGCTTCCTTTACCTTCGGTTCGGCTGCTTCACGAAGTTTGGAGCTGCCGCTGCCTTCAAAGAAATGCTTCGGGTTTTTAAACAGCGACCAGTAGGATAACCAATCTCCTTGAATTTGGAGCTCCGTTTCTCCAAGTGCCGGCGCTTCCCAGTCCGATTCCCGCCGAATCCCAAGCGACAAGCCCTCGGCCATGCCATTCATATCGGCTGCTGCCTTGGCAGCCGCACCTTCGGTTAATGTGCGGCCGGCCTGCTCCAGACGAAGCGTTGTCGCCCACAATTCCTGATCCAGCTCAATGGACAGTGTCCGCATCAGATCACGGCCGCAGGCCGCAAATGCCGCTTTCAGATGGCCTGCGTCTTCCCGAAGTACGGAAGGGTTAAAGGATTCCTGAAAAAAACGATTCAGCGCGTAGTCCAGCCGCTGCCGTACATGAAAGAGCAGCTCGCTGCTTTCTTGCGATATTTCCCGGGTTATGTTGTGCTCAGCCAACGCGGCCAGGGTAGATAAAGCTTGCACATGAGCCTCTTTGAGCTCAGTGATTTTACGCTCGCGCGTGGTTTCATCCTGGGCAGCCATATCCGCCCAAGCGCTGATGCGATTCCGCACCGAGGTTATCTCGTCATAACCCGCACGTTGTGACAGCCTTGGCAGGTCTTCCACAGCGAATCGGCTGATCGCTTGTTCAAAGACAGGGAAACCTGACTCCGCTAAGGTGTCTTCATCCTCATCCTGCTTGCTGCTCAGTGCAGCCAAACTGGACACGGGGAATATATGCGGGCTGCCCACTCCGCTTGCGGTGAGGTTGCTGCGAACATGTTTCACAACCTCCTCCAGCTCCTCTTCGGATTGTGCAAGATCAGCCGCATTGACGATAAAAAACATCTTATCCAAGGCAAAACTAGTCTTTCACCCGACCAAGCTGGGACAGAAATTGTCTGTCCGCTTTCGAGAAGGCATGGTTGTAATAGGTGACATAGACAATGGCATCCGCATTCTTTATATAATTGAACGTTACACCGGTATGACGGGCATGCAGGGAATCGGCTCCGGGCGTATCCACCAGTACGATCCCTTGCTCCGTCAGCGGGCAGCTGTAATACAAGTCAATCCCGTCGACAAAACAGGACTTGGTTTCATCTGCTACATAGCCGCGGTATTCGGCCAGTTCTACTGTTTCCGTGGTACCCAGTTTCGTCTCCATCTCATTCCAGCCGGAGGCGGCTGCCTTCAGGAATCCGTAATGCGGCAGTCCTGCCGGATGAATGCCGCCTGGGGTTAATCCCTCCGCTACGCTCCGCCAATTCCCCGGATTCGGCTCTTCCAATCCCAATACGCTGAACGAATACAACAGATCGTCCCACCACATGTCGCGGCTCTTCATCCGCACGGCTGCAGTACCATGGGCATTCCCATCAGCCGGTGCGACAATCCGGTTCACCGCCGCCGTTGTCGGATGCGGTGACACCGGCAGGACCGACTCGCCAAGCAGGGCGTTGGCGAAGGAGGACTTCCCGGCGCTGAACGCTCCGAACAGCGCCAGGGTGAACGAGCCGCCCGCAAGCGCATCCGCGCGGGCGGTTAAATCCCGCGCGGCCGATGCCAGCGCGGGATGCGGCGCCAGCAGCGCGGCGGCAGCGCGCAGCTCTGCTGCCGCGGCCTCCAGCCGCTGGCGCCGCTGCGGGGCCGCCGCCTGCGCAGCGGCGCGGCGGGGCGCTGTGCGCCCGTGCCCCGGCTGCGCCGCTGGGGCACCAGCCCGGGCAGCCGCTTGTGCGGGCTGCCCTTCCGGCTCCCTCACCTCCGGCAGGAGGCCGGGGGTGAGGAAGGTCCGCGGCGGGAGCAGCTGCGCCAGCTCGGCCGCACGGGCGGCTTCCGCCTGCTGCAGGGCCGCGTAGCCGGCGGAAGCCGCGGACTGCGCCAGGAGCTCCGCGCCCTGGCGCTCCAGCTCCAGCAGACGGACGGCTGAAGCGTCCGTCAACACCGCCATGAGCCGGTCGGCAAGCGCCAGTACGGCTCGGCGATAGCTGCCCTTGATTTCCTCGGCCAGCTCCCGGTTGTAGTTCAGCACATATTCACCGGACACCGTTGCCTCCGGGTTCACCGTGCGTGTAATCATATCTTCCTGAACCGTCGGGAGTTCAGCATCCATCAAACTCTCCCAATTCGCGCTCCATTCGGTATGCTGCTCCACGCTTTTACGGAACAAGGTCCGCAAATGCCAGTCAATCTGAGCAGTTGTCTGTTCCTTCAACCGATGATGGAAAGCCTCCAGACGGCGGCGGCGCTCCTCCTCCGTCTTCCCTCCTGAAAACAGAAAACCAACCTTGAAGCCGCTCTTGCGGCTTTCCAAAAAGGACAAACTTAAATCGCGGACATCCGCCGGCGTCAGATTAGCATTCGCCAGAAGAGTATCCGCTTCTTTGCGGAGTTCGCTGCGAACGACTTCCGGAAGGAGCTCCTCGGCAAGCTTTTGATCCTCCAGCTCCTGTAAGCGCGCCTTCAGCGCGGCAGCCGCTTTTTCGCCGCCCATCTCCTCAAGCAGCCGCTCCTTCTCCTCCTGATGACTGCGCGTATAGGCCTCCACATGCTGATCGGCAGCATGCCGAATAGAGCAGGATACACTATATTGTAACAAGGGCTCCCTATGGGATATCAGTTCACCGATTAAAGACTTCAGCGTTTCCCATTGATTGTAGGGATGATCCTGGACTTTAAGAGATGTGCACAATAACCCCTTATATGTGATTTTCCACTGAGCGAAGGCTTTTTTTACGTCATTCAGATAAGAAGCCAGTGTAAGCTCATCATCACGATGCTTATCGATCTGATTCACGATCAGGTAAAGCGGCTTCCCCCAATCCGACAAACTCTTCGCAAACATCAGATTACTCTCAGACTGCACATGATTGTAATCCATTCCACATTAGAAGACGATATCCGACCATACTGTCAGGGCTGAATGCGTGGCAAGCCGATGTCCGTCATCCGTTGAGTCCGAACTCCCGGGGTATCCATCAACACGCCAGCTTCGCCAAGCAGCGGCACATTATCCCATACTTCAATCGCGGAATACTCCCTGCCTTCCTTGCAATATTCAGCCAGTTCGTCAATCGTGACTGTTAGAGGTTCACCCGAATCCGCAGCAGATCGATGGATCAACGCCCGCGGTTCACCGCTGCGGATCGTGACCACGTTCGCACTTGTCGGTACCGGACCCGACGGCAGTACCTTCTTGCCGCATAGTGCATTAATCATGCTTGACTTCCCTGCAGAAAAATGTCCGCAAAAAGCAAGCGTAAGCTCACCGCCTGTACCCTTGCGTATTAAATCCTCAGCCAAGGTGAAGGAGGATTCATCATTCCACTCCAGGAATCGGTCACGAACCTGGGCCAGTTCCGAAACGTTATATCCAATCTCATGTTCAGCAATCAACTTCAATGTCATTTCTCGCTCCTGTCCCTCTCAATCTCTGACACAAATGATTCACATCATTTTATTTTATCACCGCTTGCTTCGTAAAGGAATCATTGCATTTTGATCCGGAGCCCATTCTTGCAAAATCACACTTCCAAGTATATGCAAAATGGCAGGCCAAGGAAGATATCTCTTCCTTGCCTGCCATTTGTCCAAAGACCATTACGACTGACGCAAACAGGAAACATGAAGTTGCATTCTTGTTCCATGCTAGTGCCAGGATATCCAATATTTTAAAACATTAAAATGGGAAGCTCTTAAGATACAACGGTATTTTCTTCGGCCGGAATCAAAATTTCAAATACATTCCCGTGCTGAAGAATAGTCAAACCGCGTGATTTATCGCGCATAACAACCACTTCCGGCTTTTGCGACATACGCTCCAAATAATGCTCCGGAGCATCCCCGGAGTGGCTGAACGTAACACCTTCAACTTCTTGTTCTTCGTTTTCGCTCAGTTGGCTTTGGCTCTCCACCACATGTTCAAAAATATCCGAGAACAATTCAAAATTGTCGGTGTAAACAGAGATGCATTTCATGTGTAATCCCATCCTCTTTTAAATTTGGCTCATGCTGATTCAGGTTGCCGTCCTCTCCCGATTTGCGAAGAAGTCAATCCCGTTCACTGTTATTTCCAGATTTCCATTCGCTTTTGGGGCTGAGATAGAAATCCGGAGACAAAGGCGAGCGATATTCTAACTTAAAGATCTCGTCTGCTTCGCTGGCAGTTCGAAGGCGTTCATCACACCGAATCGGCTGAACTTCTTTTTTGTCTATTTCTTGCTGATTTTCGTTTGTTCCTTATTCTTCCTGACTGCTGAGGTTTTCATACGCTTCTTTCCTTCGCGGCAAACATCCAGCAGAGGGCACACCTGACATTGCGGATTTTGGGCTTTACAGTGATACCTTCCGAAAAAAATAATGCGATGATGTGTCAGCGTCCATTCCTCACGCGGCACCCGCTTCATCAGCTTTTTCTCCACTTCCAGCACGGAATCTTTCCAGCCGGCCAGTCCCAGACGCTTGGATACCCTTTCCACATGCGTATCAACCGCAATAGCAGGTACACCAAAAGCATTGGAGACCACGACGTTGGCTGTTTTACGTCCTACGCCCGGTAATTTGACCAGCTCATCATGAGCTTCCGGTACCTCACCGCCATACTGCTCGATCAGAATACTGCACAGATTCTGAATATGTTTGGCCTTGTTGCGATACAAGCCGATCCGTCTAATATCCTGTTCAAGTTCCTCAATCGGGACAGATACATAATCCAAAGGTGTTTTGTATTTCTGAAACAGATCCTTGGTCACTTTATTCACCGTTTCATCCGTGCACTGCGCGGATAGCAGCACGGCGATGGTCAGCTCAAACGCATTGCTGTGAACCAGCTCGCAATGTGCATCTGGGAACATGCTCTCCATCGTATCCAGAATATGCCGCACCGTTGCCGCATTCATATGAATTCCCTCCCGCAAAAAAAAATCTTGATGCGGAAATCCCCGCATCAAGACGGTGTTTCTCGAGCAATCCCAAGTAGATAATCTACTGTTTTACGATCTCTACAACGACACCGTTGTTTAAGTACAGTACAATATTATCATTTTCCTTGAGGGATTGCACGGACAAAGTAGTGTCACCTTGATGAACAAATACTTTATCAGATAATGCATACCGGAAATTATCGTTAATCGATTTACGCTTCACTTGAATTTCCGAGTTGTTCGCCAGCCAGAATGCACGTTCAAGTTTCTCCATGACGTTCACGATGGTGACGCCTTGAATGTCCTTGCGGATCTCTACGCGATCGCCGGAGACCAACGTGCTCAAATTCGTTGCCGTAGAACCATTCTTAACAACTTTTACACCGCCGCTTACACCCAGTGTCTGAGTGTTGCCGGAATGATCCTTCACTGTCAGCATATTACCGGAAGTATCTATACCCGTAACTTCACCAAGGGTCAATTTGACTTCGGCAACGGCAACGGCCGTTGTACCTTGAAGTGTGATATTAACAAGTGTTCCGGGACGCAGATCTGCAAGCAGGATCGCTTGTCCACTGTCTCCCGTCAAGGTAGCCTTGTCGGTATAAATATCGCTTGTAGTGCCCCCCGATTTTACACGAATTCGGTTCTTCGAAGGCTCCGTAAAGACAACCTCAAATTGAGCCGAAGTTTTGAGCTTTAAGCTCTGCAAGTAGTCCTGGTTGGTTGACAACTGGGCCGACACTTCGTCACCCACACGTACATCGGCCAGGGACGCATTCGATTTTCCGAAGATATCCACAATCAGAGCACTGTTATATGGTATCTCTTCCACTTTGCCATTCGCAGACAGAATGGAAATGATTTTCTTGGACGTGTTGATACTGCTGATTTTGCCTTCAACTTTGTAAACCACTTCTAATGACAGCGCGCGGGTTCCAATCAAGGTCACACTCACTTTGCGCCCTGCGCCAAGCAGCGGCTCCACTTTGTCAAGCGTCGTTCCGTTGCTAGATTCCAGCTTTGTCTTGTCATCCAGGATAATGACTCTAGGCTGGTTGTTGGCATCCTTGACCGTCAGCCAATGCGTCTTCGAATCATAGTTTACAATGGTGACCGCGTCCAGTTGCTCCATCTGACGCCCGGTCACTTCGATCTTGGTGATTCTCTCCTCACCATTGATGGTAAGTGTCACTTGATCGCCGGATACCGAATCAGCCAACAAATCGGACAACACCGGCTTTACTACGCCGCTCATAATGATCTCAGGCTTCTCCGCCAAGAACTTCGTTTCGAGCTGTGTGCTTCCGCTGCGCTTGTAGGTGATGGTCTTTCCGTTATCTTCAACGGAATACAATGTCGCTTGCACGGTTCGATCGACGCTTTGCGTAACCTCGAGCGATTGCAAGATGCTGTTTTTCACGGTGAAGTTCACGGTGAAACCCGTTTTCAGCTCAGCCGGCGTCAGGATTTGATTCTGGTAACGAATCACCGTTGCATCATCCCACGTGTACGAATCCTCATAACCGGTGCTATCCTTGAGCGTTACTTTTTTGTTTGCCGTGTCAACGTTCTGAACTACGCCAGCTCCAGTCTTGTTAACCAGGCCGCTCTTCACGCGAATAGCCACGATTTTCTTCTGCGGACTGTAGGTTTCACGCTCAATGGTAAGCAGGCTGCCTGCTGCCAATGTTTTCGGATCAATTTTGTTGCCGTTCTGATCCAGGAATACGGTGGTTGTTTCGTAGCTTAGCTCCTCAAAGGTACTGCCTGTATCCAGCCAAATCACGTTGTTGGGCGACAACCTTGCATAGGTGCGGTCGAACCGCTCCACCTGTTGGGTTGCGTCCGTAATTTCTACATAGGCAGCCGTACCGTTATTAACAACCACCACGGCTTGTGTATACGGATTGATATCTGAGAATTGCAATCTCTTCTCGGAATCGGATGCAAAGTATGCCGTGGAAGCATCCAGCTTGAACGAATTCAGCTTGCCATCCGCATACAGCTCCAATTTACCGTTCTCAAGAGAAGCAATGGAGCCTTTGTATTGATTCTCATAATTGGTCGTAATGTAGGCTTGTGCCCGGCTGAAGAACGTTGCAAGCTGGGCACGAGTCACAGCCCCCTGCGGATCGAACTTGTTGCCGGCGAGCCCTTTGGCAAGCCCCAACTCAACCGCTACATTAACATAGCCCAGACGGTCGGGGGTTATTTTGGCGTTATCCGCAAAGCCTGTCGCTTTATTTTTGGCTGCATTGGCCTCCGTGGTACGTCCAATGGAACGGACAAGCACTTCGGTTATCCATTCGCGGGATGCTTTCTGCGCGCCCCAAATGACTTTCTGATCCGTATAACCGGATTCCTTTTGCTTGTCGAGCAGGTTTTGCTGAAAAGCCAGTTCAACATACTTCGTAAAATAGTCATTCACTTTAATATTTGTCGGTAATGTCGCAGCACCGCTGCTTAATTGATTCTGCATGTTTAAAAACCGGATCGCCATCGTTACAGCTTCCTGCTGTGTTACGGGATCATTCGGACGGAATTTTCCGTTATTCCCGGTTACGATCCCTTGTGCCGCCAATTGATAAATGTACTTCTCTCCCCAGTAACCGGAACTAACATCACTGAATACATTAATGGCCGATTGGGCTGCATTTGCTGTTGGTGCGTTTGCCGTTTCTTCATCTGCCGAGACGATCGAAGCCCCGCCTCCGAATGCTATAAGTCCGGCCATGACGGCGGAGACCACTTTTTTGGAATGAACATGTTTGCTGTGTCTAAGTACCATTTTCTTTCCCCTCTCAATAACTACTGCTTCATCATATACTAATATTCGACAGCAGAACGTGATCTCCTTCAACCATCATTACCGAGTCATAGGATTTTCCAAATCGACATGCCCCATCAACGATTCGGCCTGCTGACCATCTACCAGGAGCTGAAGTGATTTGACTTCGTCGAATTGGAAAAAGGTTTTCTTGATCGCATCGACAGCAAATGACTCTCCTCCTGCTCCCAAGTTGGCTTCATCAGGAACCGTAACGTCGATCGTCAAAGCCCCGTTTTCGAACTTCACCGAATTCAGCTCGATTTTCTCCCACAAGGGAATCATTTCGGCGTTATCACTTTTTTGGAGAGCCTTGTATGCCGCTTCGTATTTTTCATTGGCTTCTTTATATGAAATATCCGCGGTGCCTTCAACCAACTCCATCAATTCAGGGTCGGTATAGTAGGCTTTGATGCTCTCTGTTTTCGCATCCGGTGTGGTCGTTTCATTACCGCCACTCGATCCATTGGAAACTCCGCCGTTCCCTTGTCCTGTTTGATCATCAGGTGCAGGCGTAACTTGCCCCGGTGTATCGTCCGGTGCTGCGCCCGGTTTCTCTCCACAGCCTGCTCCAACCAGCATGACGGCTGCCAATAATCCAACTGACCATATTTTTTTATTCAAAAGTAGCCACCTCCTGCAAATCACGATAACTATCGTATCGTTAATCAACCTTCAAATAATTTTTAATGCCTCTGACAATAGCCGCAGCTACGCGATCCTGCGTCGCGGGATCAAACAGCTTGCTCTCATCGGTTTTGTTGCTCAGGAATCCTACCTCCAACAGAGCACCCGGCATTTTCGTTTCACGAATGACATGGAAATTGCCATATTTCACGCCACGGTCTTTTAAGCCCATGGCTTGAACGATCTCTTTGTGGAGCGCATTCGCCAGCGCTTTGTCAGATTCATTGTAATAATACGTTTCGGTTCCGCTTGCAGTGGAAGGGCCACTATTAGCATGTATCGATATGAAAACATCTGCCTTCAGATCGTTCGCAATCTTCGCGCGATCCTTCAGCTCGAGGAAAGTATCGTTACTGCGAGTCATGACAACTTGGATATTTTTTTCTTTGGCCAACAACTTCTCAACTTTTAACGCCACCGCAAGATTGAAATCTTTTTCCTTCTTCTTGGTTACACCGATTGCACCCGGATCGTGGTCTCCATGACCCGCATCGATAACCACGAGTTTCTTGCCGCCCGTACCCGGATCCGGTGTAGGGTTCGTAGTTGTGTTCAGATCGACAATGAACAGGCCTGATCCGTTCTCTGGGCCTGATACGGTGTAATTTTTGGCGGAGTTCAGATCAATAACGATGCGCACAGTCATCGGATTGCTGTTATACAAGGAGTAGCGGACCATTTTCACATCCGGGTATCCCGAAACCGTCAATTGACCGCTCTTTGTTGCATCATTAAAACTGGCGTTGCTGCTGAATGTATCCGAGAAATTCGTATTCTCCATATCAATGACGATACGATCCGGATTGCTCAATTTAGACACATTCGGCTTGGCATTCCCTGTAACGGCAACCATCAGCCTGTTCTCACTAAAGCTGAGGCCATCCACCGTCGACGTGTTCCCTCCAGGTTGTTCACCAGGATTACTCCCGCCGTTGGATGAAGTAAGGTAGACCGCCTTCTGGGCATTGTCCCATCTAACCTCAAGTCCCATCTGCTCACTTATGAAACGGATCGGAACCAGTGTTGTTCCACCGCGCAGAACGGGTGCTTTGGCCATTTGTACACGCTGGCCGTTAATGTCAGCATACTGGCTCCCAATTACCATCGTTACTTTCTGTGAGCCGTCTTGGACAGTTACCGTCTGACTTGCCTTGTTCCAATTCACGTTATATCCGAGATTTTCGGAAATGACACGGATCGGAACCATGACTGTGCCGTTGTTGTTCTCCACCTTCACGCCAGATGACAGATTGATTTGTTGACCATCCAGGTAAATTTTTGCGCTGTACGAACTCGCATCCGCCATTTTAGGAAACGCAATCATGATGACAACCAGAAACATTAAAAAACCGAACTTCTTCATCCTTCACCCCTACCATCCTATTATTTTGCCATAGATTGGCGTTTCTGCACTCGGCCTGTCCGACATTACCTGACAACCTATAGACGCCGAGTCTGAATGAAAGTTGCGAAATTGTTCCCTTTTTACCATAAAAACACCTATTTCAAAAATCGAAATAGGTGTTTGGACCTTCATATGAAACTTATCGTTAGTTCTTTGTAACTAGTTTCGAGTCATCGGATGTTCAAGCTCTACATGCCCCATCAAACTTTCCGTCTGATTGCCATCAACCAGAAGTTCAAGGGATTTCACTTCATCGAACTGAAAGAAGGTTTTCCGTAAGGCATCAAGCGCAAACATTTCTCCCCCCGCTCCGAGGTTAGCCTCGGCCGGCTTGGTAATGTCCAGCGTCAACGCCCCCTTGTCAAACTTGAGTGAATTCAGAGTGATCTGCTCTGACCACAACGGATTCAGTTCCGCATCGCTGCTCTTTTGAAGTCCTTCAAAGGCTTTTGTATACTTATCCTCTTCATTCGAATACGTAATCTCTTTACTGGCTTCTTTCAAATCGATGATTTCCGGATCCGTATAATAGAGTTTAATATTGGCCTTCTTGGCTTGAGTCTCCGTCGCATTCACGTCCTTCGTATCGGCTGGGGTGCCAGTACCTTCACCAGCCGTATTCTGCGGCGAATTAGTTGTCCCCTCGCTTGCGTTTACGGTTTGCGCTGCTTCGTTAAGATCACCAGTTGCCGCATGATCAGGATCCTCCTGAGGCGTTTGCGCTTGTCCTGATGAAGACTCCGGACTCGTGTCGGCGGGGGCTGCAGCCGGCTTCTGTCCACATCCGGCGCTAAACGCAAGCAGAAGCGCCAGCAATCCTGTCATCCAATATTTTTTGTTCATCGTTTTTGTCCCCCTCTAAGTTCATCAAATCCTGTACAAGTTATTGTACTTTAAGATATTCTTTAATACCCGCTACAATGCCTTGTGCAACACGATTTTGAAAATCGTCATTAAACAACTGGGCTTCGTCACCCTTGTTGCTTAAGAATCCAACCTCAAGCAGGACAGCCGGCATTGTTGTTTCTCTTGTAACATGAAGACTGCTGTATTTAACTCCTCGATCTTTAAGACCCGTCGCTTTTGCCAGATGTTTATGGATCACATTCGCCAAAGATTTGCTTGAATCTCTCGTATAATACGTCTCAGTACCATTTGGACTGCTGGACGGGTTGCTGTTTCCGTGAATGGATACAAATATATCAGCTTTCAAATTATTAGCAATTTTAACGCGATCACTAAGCTCAAGGTGTGAGTCATCGCTGCGAGTCATCACCACATGGATATTTTTCTCCTTTTTCAGCAATGCTTCGACCTTGAGGGAAACGTCCAGATTAAATGCTTTTTCCGTCCTTCCTGAAGGGCTGATCGATCCAGGCTTGATTCCACCATGGCCGGCATCAATAACAACAATCTTCTTGCCGTTACTGTTGACAGGAGGCACAGGCGGTACCAGGATATCCCCCTCAGCGTTCAGATCAACCATGATGATGCCCGATTCATTGGTTACAGCATAGTTTTTAGGTCCTGTCAGATCCAGAACGATGCGCACGGTTGAAGGATTATCGCTGAAGAGTGCATATCGTATGTTGGTCACGTCAGGGGAGTCTGTGACGGCCATATTGCCGCCGCTTTGGACGTTCACGGCATGTCCAGCCAAAAATGAAGCGGAGAATACCGTGTTCGGAAGATCGATAACAATCCGATCTGGTCCGGTTACACTGAACACATTCGGTGCTATGGCACCACCCTCTGTAGCAATCATTAATCGGTTGTCGCTAAAGCTAAGCCCCGTCATCGCTGGCTGGTTACTCGATTCAACAGGTGGTGGCGTCTCGTTTCCTGTATTGTTCTCGTAGCCAGGATCAATCTCCACTTCGGAGACCGGCGGAATGGAACTAGACAGGAATACCGCTTTGGTCTGGTTGTCCCATTTCACATCAAGACCCATCTGCTCACTTACAAACCGAAGCGGCACAAGTGTAGTCTGCCCATTCAGTACGGGTGCCAAATTCAAATCTACCGATGCGCCGTTCAGCTCTGCTTGCGGGCTGCCTACCACCATACGAACCGTCTTCTGGCTATTCTCAACTGTTACGGTTTGACTGGCTTTCTCCCATCCCACCTTGAAGCCGAGATTCTCTGACACTACGCGTATCGGAATCATCACATTGCCCTTCATATTGGCTACTTGGACGCCCGAAGACAAATTCAATTGTTGCCCGTCAAGAAAAATAGTTGCGCTTGAAGAACTGGCTTCACCAGTCCTTGGAAACGCCAGCAAGAAGACTATTAACACCATTACAAACCCTAACTTCTTCATGAATCCACCTCGATCATCCCATGATTGAATTTGAAAAGCAAATGAAGCAAAAAAGAGAAATGCTAAAAGTATGTAAATCAGCATTCCGGCCCAGGTCCAGCCGGACAAATACTGACATAAAACGTTGGTTCCCATCATAACCGCTGCATATTAATTCCATAATACCAAAAAAAACTTCCATTTCCTACACAGGAAATGGAAGTTTAATAATCTTGTAACCTTTTGTAGAGTCATTAGCTAGATTAAGCGAACAGACGGTCCCCATGCTTCTTCTCATAGGCTTCAATTGCACTCTCATGCTGCAGCGTCAAACCGATGTCATCCAAGCCCTGAAGCAGGAATTGGCGGCGATCGCTCGTCAAGATCAAAGTCAATATGAAGTCCTTGTTCATCGGTAATCGTTTTGCTCTCCAGATCTACGTTCAGTTTATAGCCTTCCGTGGCATCTGTACGCTGAAACAATTCCTCGACTTGCTCCTCCGACAGTTTGATCGGCAGGATCCCGTTCTTAAAGCAGTTATTGTAGAAAATATCCGCAAACGATGGAGCGATGACAACACGGAAACCGTAGTCCAGGATGGCCCAAGGTGCATGTTCGCGGGAAGATCCGCAGCCAAAGTTGGCGCGGGAGATTAGAACGGTGGATCCCTGATAACGGGGCTGATTCAGCGAGAAGCTGTCGATATTGCCCCCCGCCTCGTCAAAACGCCATTCGTAAAACAAATACTGGCCAAACCCTGTTCGTTCGATCCGTTTCAAAAACTGCTTAGGAATAATGGCGTCTGTATCTACATTCACCCGGTCCACGGGTGCGACAATACCGTTTAGTTTCGTAAATGCTTGCATATATTTCTCCTCCGTCCTTCTTAGCTCACAACTTCTTCTGCTGCAAAGTTCCAGTCACGTACATCCACGAAGCGTCCTTTAACTGCAGCCGCTGCTGCCATTGCCGGCGATACGAGATGCGTTCTGCCGCCACGACCTTGACGTCCTTCGAAGTTACGGTTGGACGTGGAGGCGCAGCGTTGTCCAGGCTTAAGAACATCCGGGTTCATCGCAAGACACATGCTGCAGCCTGCTTCACGCCATTCAAATCCGGCTTCAACAAAAATCTTATCGAGGCCTTCTTTTTCCGCCTGAATCTTCACTCGGCCCGATCCTGGTACAACGATAGCTGTCACATTGCTGGAGACTTTATGGCCTTTTGCAACAGATGCGGCAGCACGCAAGTCCTCAATGCGTCCGTTCGTGCAAGAACCGATAAAGACGTAATCAATCGGAATCTCTGAGATGGGCGTCCCCGGAACAAGGTCCATGTACTCAAGAGCCTTCTCGGCAGCCTTGCGCTCATTCTCGGTCTTGAAATCCGCCGGGTTTGGAACCGCCGAAGAAATGTCAGTACCCATTCCGGGGCTCGTTCCCCAGGTTACTTGAGGGATCAGCGTTTCAACATCGAATTCAACAACCACATCAAACTCGGCGCCTTCATCTGTCACAAGTTCCTTCCATGTCGCTACCGCAGCTTCATAAGCTTCGCCTTGAGGTACATATTGACGTCCGCGCAAGTATTCGAATGTCGTCTCGTCCGGAGCGATCATGCCCGCTCTTGCTCCGCCCTCGATGGACATGTTGCACACTGTCATGCGCTCTTCCATCGACAACTCGCGAATAGCTTCCCCTGTATATTCAATAACATAGCCTGTTGCAAAGTCCGTTCCGTACTTCGCGATAACGCCGAGGATCATGTCCTTCGCCGTTACGCCCGGATTGCGATGACCGACAAAACGCACTTCCATCGTCTTTGCTTTTGCCTGCTGCAAGCATTGGGTTGCCATGACATGCTCAACCTCGCTCGTACCGATACCGAACGCAAGCGCACCAAACGCACCGTGCGTAGAGGTATGGCTGTCACCGCATACAATGGTTTTACCTGGATGAGTCAGTCCCAGCTCTGGGCCCATAACGTGCACAACGCCTTGATCAATCGTATCCAGATCGTACAAGGTAACGCCGAAATCCTGACAGTTCTTGGTCAGGGTATCGATTTGCTGCTTCGAGATCGGATCCGTAATGTTGAAGCGATCCTTAGTTGGAACGTTGTGGTCCATCGTCGCAAACGTCAATTCAGGACGTCGAACCTTGCGGCCGCTAAGACGCAGACCTTCAAATGCTTGCGGGGAAGTCACCTCATGCACCAAATGCAGGTCGATGTACAAAATACCCGGCTTGCCTTCTTCCTGATGAATAACGTGGTTATCCCAAATCTTTTCGAACATTGTCTTTTTACTCATCATTATCACCCCATTGTTCATTACGTTCATATGGAAGATCAATACTTGCATTCTTCTTAAAAAGGAAGACCTGCAACGCATCATCTTTACGTTGATAGTAATATAACATTTCCTTCTTCATTGATCCAAGATATAATATCTATAGATGTAATAGGATTCAGCTATAACGGAGTGATATATTTATGGAACTTAGACAACTGCAATATACGCTGCAAATCGCAGCCGATAAAAACTTCTCGCGCGCAGCCGAGAAACTTCATATCGCGCAGCCTTCCCTTAGCCAGCAGCTCTCCAAGCTGGAGAAGGAGCTCGGCGTTCTGCTGTTCCAGCGCAATACGAGCAACGTTGAGCTTACCCATGCCGGTGCCAGCTTCGTTGAGCATGCCCAGAAGATTATGGATGCCGTCGAGCAGCTGAAACAGGAAATGTCGGACATTTCCCAGCTCCGCAAAGGCAAAGTCGTCGTTGGCAGCATGCCGATTACAGGTTCTCATCTGCTGCCAAGGGTCCTGCCTGCATTTAAACAGGGCTACCCCGATATTGAAATCACCCTCCTGGAGGATTCCTCCATGAATCTGGAGAAGCTTACCGCCAGCGGCAAGGCCGACCTCAGCCTGCTTGCGCTTCCGCTCTCCGAACCGTCGCTGTCCTGGGTTCCCATCGGTGAGGAAATGATCGATTTGGCCGTGCCTCCGCAGCACCCGCTTGCCCAGCGGGCAGCCTCTGATCCTGTCAGGCCGATCACAATGGATGAAATCCGCGACGAAGCCTTCGTCGTGCTCAAGAAAGGCCAGGGCTTCCGAAAGCTTACCCTGGATCTATGCCGGGAAGCCGGTTTTGAGCCGAATATCGTGTTTGAGAGCAGCAACATCGAGACTCTCCAATCTCTTGTTGCTACCGGAATGGGAGTAACGCTGGTGCCTCGATTTATCGCCCGGGCAAAACGAAGCGAGTTTATTCCGGTATACCTGCCGCTCGCCGAGCCGGTTCCGAGCCGCACACTGGTTGTGGCCTATCGCCACGGCCGCTATTTGTCCAAAGCGGCGGATGCGTTTATCGACACCTTCAAGCAGGTCATGGACAACCTTGTGGTTACAAGCGTTCAGGATAAATGATGCCGTAACAAAAAAGAGGCTCTGTACGTGGTCAATGGGGACGGGACTGACCCCATGACCAGGCAGAGCCTCTTTTTTACAATCAATGAAAGACCGGAAGTCCCATCATGTGTAATCGTCTATTTGCGCAGGTTATGCTTGTCAATCATTCGATTCTGTTCATCTGCGGTGCGAGACTGATCCTGAATCGATTCGTTTTTTCCATTGCTTCCACTGGCTACGTTTTCAACAAAGCTGCGGAACTGCTCTTTCTGTTCTTCTTCCTGCTCATTGTTTCGGCTGTCGAATGGGTTGTTCTCTGCCATGATTCCAAGCCTCCTCTCAGACGGATTACCCATAGTATACCCGCCTCTGCACAGATGAAACTTACATTTTTAGAGGAGAGATCATAGAGCAGGCTATTGAAAGTACAAATTCGGACGACGATCCTCAAACACCGGTATCCGCCCTCTCACTTCATCCGGGAGATTACGATCAAGCGTACCAGTCAGAATGCTTTCCTGCTCATCCCCTTCCGCAATGACCTCGCCCCAAGGATCGATTATCATGGAGTGTCCAAAGAAGTCCGTATCGCCGCTGGTTCCTACACGATTGCAGGCAACCACGTACATTTGATTCTCGATCGCTCTTGCCATAAGCAAGGTTCTCCAGTGATGCAGGCGCGGATGAGGCCACTCCGCAGGCACAAACAGCACTTGAGCGCCGCCTAGGGCAAGAGTGCGTGATAATTCCGGAAACCGGATATCGTAACATATAGACGCGCCTGCCTTGATTCCATCCAGATCAAAGGCTACGGTATACTGGCCTGCTTGCAAATGCTTCTCTTCGTCCATCAGGCGAAACAGATGGATTTTGGAATATTTAGCGACCTGCTCCCCGTTCCGATTGAACACATACATGCTGTTATAGATTTCATTGTCCACTCTTTCAGCTACAGATCCGCCAACCACTTGAATCCGGTGCCTCCGCGCGAAATCGCTCAGCATGGATGAAGTTTCTTGTCCCATGGGATCGGCCAGCTCTTGAATCCGGTCGAGCGCGTACCCTGTGTTCCACATCTCCGGCAGCACGATCACATCCGGCTTCGTATTGGCGGACGCGGCCTTCTCCATCAATTCCAGCATGTTATTCATATTGGCATTTACGTTACCTATCTCAATATTCGCTTGTATAAGCGCAATATGTAACTGAGCCTTGGCTGTTTCCGTCATCTTGCAACCTCCTGTTAGTCGGAATGAATCACGTCGGGGAAGCAGGATCTTGTTTTTCAACAAGGATCTTGCTTCGTTTTTTTTTGATTCATCCGATGCTATATGTCCTCATCATAGCCTCCTCAGCCCAGCAACTGCAACACCCGAGCCCCATTTCCCTCTATACACCCCTGATAAATCGTGTTAAATTAATCCTAATTGTTTTCAAGACCCCAATCGATTCGAGCGTAAATAGATAACGGAGTGATGAACCTGCGATGAACAGAAAATTAAAAGATTTCCATATAGAGCCGGCTGAGATCATGTCCCAGCTGCCTACGCAATTTTTCGCCACCTTGGTCTCCAAGGTAAACCGCCAGGTTGCGTTAGGACACGATGTGATTAATCTCGGCCAAGGGAATCCCGATCAACCCACACCGCCACATATCGTATCCAGTCTTAAGGAAGCGTCGGACAATCCGCAGTTCCACAAATATTCGCCTTTTACCGGCTTCTCCTTCCTGAAGGAAGCCATTGCGCACCGGTACAAGGAGGACTATAACGTGGACCTGGATCCGGAAACCGAGGTAGCGATTCTGTTTGGAGGAAAAACCGGGCTCGTGCAGCTGCCGCAAATCCTGCTTAATCCGGGCGATGTTTGCCTTGTCCCGGACCCCGGTTACCCGGATTACTGGTCGGGCGTAGCACTGGCCAGGGCGCAGATGACATTCATGCCGTTAACCGAAGACCATCAGTTTCTGCCTGATTATGATGCAATAACACCTGCAGACAGGGAAAAGGCGAAACTCATGTTTTTGAATTATCCCAATAATCCAACATCCGCGGTCGCACCATTATCGTTCTACGAGGATACGGTGGCTTTTGCCGCAGAACACGGCATTGCGGTTGCCAGTGATTTTGCCTATGGTGCCATTGGATTTGATGGCAAGCGTCCGGTCAGCTTTTTGCAGGCAGAAGGCGCCAAAGAAGTTGGCGTAGAATTCTACACGCTCTCCAAGACCTACAACATGGCCGGATGGCGAGTCGGCTTTGCCCTGGGGAACAAGAAGATTATTTCACTGATCAACCAGATGCAGGATCATATCTATGTCAGCCTGTTTGGCGGCATCCAGGCAGCAGCGGCTACAGCCCTTACCTCATCGCAAAGCTGCGTCGAGCAGCTTGTAGCCCGTTACGAATCAAGACGGGACGCCTTCTATGGCGCCCTTGCGGAAATCGGCTGGGCAGCCCAGAAACCGCCGGGTTCCTTCTTCAGCTGGCTGCCCGTTCCGAAAGGCTATACGTCGGTAGCCTTTGCCGACTTGCTGCTGGAGGAAGCCAAGGTAGCGGTTGCGCCTGGCGTCGGCTTTGGAGACCATGGTGAGGGGTATGTCCGCGTTGGCCTGTTGAGCAGCGAAGACAGAATGCGGGAAGCCGCTTACCGCATTGGCAAGCTTAACCTGTTCGGCTAGCCTATTTCCTTTTGAAAAAACAAAAACGATGTGCTATTCTTGCAGTAACAATCGAATGCAGTTTCAAACGCGAAGACGGGACCAGTACGAAAGCATACGGTACGATAAAGAGAGCAAATTCCATGGGCTGAAAGAATTTGCCGTGACCTCCTTTCCGAATCCTACCCCCGAGCGGCCTGGCTTGCCAGGACAGTGCCTTCTGTTACAGGGCTAAAGCCGGATGAGCTGCGCTCATCAACAAAGGTGGTACCGCGGAAGTTAAACTTTCGTCCTTTTTCATACAGGACGGAAGTTTTTTTATTATCCATTTTTGGATTCAAGCAGCTGCAGCCACTATCATAAATACAAGGAAGTGATCACGATGCTCTCTCGCATCGTCGTAAAAATCGGAAGCAGTTCCCTTACAACAGATGAAGGTGGATTGAACCTGGACTCCATTGCTTTTTTTGCAGGCGAACTCTCTGCGCTGCGAAGTGCTGGTCATGAAGTTCTGCTCGTTACATCTGGAGCCGTAGCCGCCGGGTTCCGGGATATCGGTTATGAAACGAGGCCGCGGCAATTGCACGAGAAGCAAGCGGCAGCCGCTCTGGGTCAGGCACTGCTGATGCGGGCTTATCAGAATGCGCTGGCCGATCATCAGCTGAAAGCTGCGCAAATTCTGTTGACCAGAACGGACTTCGCGAACCGCAAACGCATGAATAATGCCAACATGACCATCACCGAGCTTTTGAAGCAGGGAGTCATTCCGATCATCAACGAGAACGACACCGTATCGATTGACGAGCTGAAGTTTGGTGATAACGATACGTTATCCGCACTTGTAGCCAATCTTGTCCGGGCGCAGCAGCTTATCATTCTGACCGATACGGACGGATTATACACGGCAGATCCCCGTAAATCGCCGGATGCAACCAAATACGAGGAAATTCATGAAATTACCGAGGAGATTTACAGCATGGCTGGTGGAGCGGGCTCCAGCGTAGGCACAGGCGGCATGCGTTCCAAAATCGATGCGGCCAAAATCGCAACCCGCGGCGGCGTTCCCGTCTTCATCGGCAAAGCCAACGAAACCGGCGATCTGTTGAAGGCATTGGAGCATACAGGCAAGGGAACCTATTTTGCCACACATCTCTCATCTCTTCCCATGAAAAAACAGTGGCTCGGCTTTATGTCCTCGCCGCTAGGCCGGATTGTAGTCGATCCGGGTGCGGAGAAAGCGCTGATTCACGGGGGCAACAGCCTTCTTCCGGTTGGCGTGAAACGTATCGAGGGCAGTTTCCATGCCGGGGATGTTGTGGAGGTTGTGAACATTGGCAACGAGAGGCTCGGCAGGGGAATCGTGAATTATGATGAGGACCAGCTCCAGGCCGTGCTCGGTTTACCGAGCAGTCAAGTGATCGGAATCATCGGCGAAGTCCATCGCCTGGAGGTCATTCACCGCGACGAATGGATCACGCTAAAATAGTCAGCTCACCATCACTATATATGTCAATAAGGAGGAATCATCATGAGTGAGGTACAAAACAAGGCCCAGTTAGCCAAAAATGCCGCGCTCCGTATCGGCAGGCTGAACACGGAGGAGAAAAACCAGGCTCTGCTTATCATGGCAGACGCTTTGATCCGGCGTACGGCCGATATTATCGAAGCAAATGCGGAGGATCTTCGCCGCGGCAAGGAGCTCGGCACCTCTGCCTCCCTGCTGGACCGCTTGGCTCTGAATGAATCCCGCATTGAGGGGATTGCCGAAGGATTGCGCCAGATCGTCGAGCTGCCGGACCCGATCGGCGACACCTTGGAAAGCATTGACCGCCCGAACGGGCTGAGTATCGTGAAGAAACGTGTTCCGATCGGGGTCATAGGCATTATATATGAAGCACGTCCGAACGTGACGGTGGATGCAGCCGGGCTATGCTTGAAGACAGGCAATGCAGTCGTGCTGCGCGGCGGCTCGTCTGCGCTTTCCTCCAACCGCAAAATGATCGAAGTGCTTCATGAAGCCATGGAGGGCACGGCACTGCCTAAGGAAGCTCTTCAGCTTATCGAAGATCCGAACCGCTCCTCCGTGGATGAAATGCTGAAGCTGAACGGACTGCTGGATGTCATTATCCCGCGCGGCGGCAGCTCCCTGATCCAGAACGTTGTCATGAACGCCACGGTGCCGGTCATCGAAACCGGCGCCGGAATCTGCCATACCTACCTGGATGCCACAGCACAGCCGGACATGGCTGCTGCGATTAGTATCAATGCCAAGGTGCAGCGTCCTTCGGTCTGCAATTCCATGGAAACCTTGCTTGTCCATGCCGATTACGCCAAGCTGCACCTGACCGCCCTTGCGGAGGAGTTTCGGGAACGGAATGTCGAACTGCGTGGATGCCAGCGTACACTATCCTTTGCGCCTTGGGCAGCCTTGGCTTCGTCCGAGGACTATGCAACGGAGTATAACGACTATATTTTGAACATCAAAATTGTGGACCATCTGAATGAGGCCATCGAGCACATCTCAAATTATGGTACGAAGCATTCGGAATGCATCGTTACGGAGAATGAAGATCATGCCAGTCGTTTCTTGCAGGAAATCGACGCAGCGGCTGTTTATCATAACGCATCGACCCGCTTCACCGATGGCTTTGAATTTGGCTTTGGCGCCGAGATCGGCATCAGCACCCAGAAGCTGCATGCCCGTGGACCTATGGGACTGCCCGCGCTTACTTCCTCCAAATATGTTATTATCGGTAGTGGTCAAATACGCGAATAAATCATTCAATTTATCCATGAAGGAGGAAACAACGATGTGCCAATCCCCACAGAACCGCCCTTTAATAGATAAAGCAATTACCTTTTACGGCGCAGGCTCGATGGCAGAAGCGATTGTACGAGGCTTAGTGAGCCGTTCCGTCGTGCTTCCCGAGAATATTACGATGTTGAATCGAAGCAACGCCCATCGTCTTCAGGAACTGAGCGAGCGTTACGGTGTCCAGATCAACAATGACGATGCCGCCAAAATCGAAATTCTCAAGACGTCCCCGGTAATCGTGCTGGCGATGAAACCGAAGGATGCAGCTAAAGCACTGAAAGAGCTTGGTCCGAAGCTCTCCAGTGATCAATTGATCATCTCCGTGATTGCCGGGCTGTCCATCTACACCACGCAAACATTGCTAGGAAACCAACAGCCCATTGCAAGAACAATGCCGAATACTTCCGCCTCCATCGGACTCGGTTCCACAGGAATTGCGTTCTCGAAGGAAATCAGCGAAGAACAACGACAGCTCGTGCTTACCCTGTTCGAGGCTGTAGGGAATGTGACCGTTATTGAAGAAGAGAAGATGGATATCCTGACCGGTATTTCCGGTAGTGGTCCGGCTTATTTCTATTATATGATGGAAGCCATGACGGCAGCCGGCATTCGAGGCGGCCTGTCACCGGAGCAGAGCCGTGAATTGACACTGCAAACGATCCTGGGCGCCGCCCGGATGGTCCAACAGACCGGAGAGCAGCCGTCATCGCTGCGTGCGAAGATTACGTCACCGAACGGTTCCACGCAAGCCGCCTTGGAGACACTCGATCAAGGAGACTTTTTTGAAACCGTCATTGCCGCTGTAAACCGCTGCGCCGAGCGTTCCAAAGAAATGGGCGCCATGCTGAAGGAGCAAATCTCATGAGCCAATGCATCGCAACTTACCGTATCTACGACGATCAGGCGGATTTTCGTAAAAAAGCGACTTCCATTGCCGTTGGCATGACGGTTGGCAGCTGGACCGAACTGCCGCAGGCCAAGCGCGAAGCGATGCAGAAGCATCTGGGAGAAGTCGTCGATATTCAGGTTAACGAAGGCTGGGAGCCAGGCAGCCGCTATGCGGATGTTAGCATTGCGTATCCCGACATTAATTTTAGCCGCGATATTCCTGCCCTGCTCGTGACCGTGTTTGGCAAAATTTCCATGGACGGGCGCATCAAGCTGACCGCTCTGGACTTGTCTCCCGACTTCCTTAGCGCATTTCCGGGACCGAAGTTCGGCATCGACGGAATCCGCGATATTCTCGGTGTTCACGACCGTCCGCTGCTGATGAGCATTTTCAAATCGGTTATCGGGCTGAATGCGGACGAGCTTAGAGCCCAATTCATCCGTCAGGCACTCGGGGGCGTAGATCTGATCAAGGATGATGAAATCCTGTTTGAGAACGATCTGACCCCGATCGAACAACGCGTACGCATGTGCATTCAGGCCGCTGCTGATATCGAACAGCAGACAGGTAAAAAACTGCTGTACGCAGCCAATTTGACAGGCCGAACCTCGAAGCTGCGGGAGCAAGCACTACGCGCCATCGATGCCGGCGCAAATGCCCTGCTCTTCAATGTGCTGTCGTACGGATATGATGTTCTGCACGAGCTAAGCAGCGATCCGGATATCACGGTCCCCATCGCGGCGCATCCTGCCCTTGCCGGTGCGATTTACCCGTCTCCTTACTACGGGATAGCGGCTCCGGTACTGCTGGGTCAGCTGATGCGGATAGCGGGAGCAGATCTGGTGCTCTTCCCTTCTCCTTACGGATCCGTAACGATGCCAAGAGAAGAGAATCTGGCCATCCGCGACGAACTGCATAGTGCCAAACTCCGTGTGAAGCGCAGCATGCCCGTACCGTCTGCCGGAATTCATCCGGGACTTGTTCCGCGCATCATCCGGGACTTCGGCACCGATGTGGTTGTCAACGCTGGCGGCGGGATCCACGGCCATCCGATGGGAACCGAAGCGGGCGGCAAAGCCTTTGTACAAGCCATTGAGGCAACGATGAAATCCGTGCCGCTCGCCCACTATGCCGAAGAACACGAGGAACTGAAAGCCGCACTGGACATCTGGGGAGGAGAAGTATGACATCAGGAGAGAAACAGCCGATTATTTTTTGCGACTTTGACGGAACCATTACAAATAACGACAACATTGTAGCCATTATGAAGCATTTCAAGCCGGAAGGTTATGAAGCTGTCATGCAGGATACGCTTGACCGTTCCATCTCCATTCGGGAAGGCGTGGGCCGCATGTTCGCCCTTTTCCCTTCCTCCATGAGAGACGAAATCACGGATTTCGTCCTCCAGCATGCAGGCATTCGCGAAGGATTCGGAGCATTCCTTGACTATTTGGAAGCCGAACAAATTGAGTTTTTTGTTACCAGCGGGGGGATCGATTTCTTTGTGGATCCGCTGCTGAAGCCTTTTGGCATCCCTGCCGACCATATATTCTGCAACGGTTCGAATTTCGAAGGGGATCGCATTGAAATTACCTGGCCCCATCCTTGCAAGGGATTATGCCGCAACGACTGCGGCATGTGCAAGGTAACCGTAATGGAACGATTCCCTGCTGATCAGTATTACCGGATCCTGATCGGTGACAGCCTTACCGATTTCGAAGGCGCGAAGCAGGCCGATCTTGTCTATTCCCGTTCCACGCTCACCGAGCAGTGCAGGAAGCTGGGTGTGCATCATGTGCCGTTTGAGACATTTACCGATATCCAGGATGACATGAGAAACAAGTTTAAACAGGAGGTGCTGTAAATGGCATTTTCAGATATCCCGCTTGAACAGAAACAGGCGGCGCTGCATGATCTTAAAGAAATCAAGGCGCTGTTTGCTGCAAGAAACTGGTTCCCCGGCACCAGCGGTAATCTTTCGGTACGCGTTGGCGAGTTTTCGCCAGAACAATTTTATTTTGCAGTAACCGCCAGCGGAAAGGACAAGTCCGTACATACGCCAGAGGATTATTTATTCGTGGATCAGGACGGTGCGCCAAGTGAGGCAACGGGTTTAAAACCTAGCGCGGAGACCTTGATCCACTGCGAGATTTATCGCAAGACCGGCTGCGGTGCCATTTTCCATGTGCACACCATCGATAACAATCTAATCAGTGACTGGTATGGTGAACAAGGTTATGTACCTGCTCAAGGAATCGAGCTGATCAAAGCCTTTAACATCTGGGATGAAGATGCAGCGATTCGCATTCCTGTCCTTCCGAACTATGCCGACATCCCGCGGATTGCCGAATTGGTTCCAGATGCGCTTGACCCTGCGGTACCCGGCATTTTGCTGCGCAACCACGGCATTTATGCTTGGGGAAAAAATGCCTTCGAGGCGAAAAAACATCTGGAGGCGTTCGAGTTTATATTCGAATACTCGTATCGGCGTCTTCTTCTCAATGCTGCCAGTACTAAATAAATCAACCAAGTAACACCATTAGAACTTCAACAAGCCGGGATCAGCCGCTTTGACATGTGGCTTGCACCCTGTCTCGACCTGTTTGCAGGGTGCATCCGGCGTTATTTTTTCCGAGGAGCGTGTAGAGGTGCTTGAAAGCTTATCCATTGGCATTGTGTTTATTCTGTACGGGTTGGTCCTCTTTCTTCTTCCACCTAAAAGTTCCAAGAGTTTTTACGCTTATAAAACCACATCATCGCTTAAAAATGAACGGAACTTCAAAGCAGCCAATGCCTACGTCAGCCTGCTGCTGATGGTGTTCGGTGTCATCCTTCTGCTGATCGCCAGGCTTACAGGCCATTTCTTAACCACCGGTATCGCAACTTTCATCGTCTTTATACTTGATCTATATTCTGGTTGAACGAAAACTAAAAAACATCTAAAACGATCCAGATCGTTTTAGATGTTTTACTTTATGTCCTTATATGGATTATAGCCGATTCTGATCATGCTCCGTTAAAGAGAGGGCAGGTATAGGTACCTGCTCAGGCGTTGAATACGTATTCGCGATAAACAAACAGGTTACAACAAACAAAGCAATATACAACAGATAATACAAATTCTTAGCCACGATATCTCCCTCCACGCCTTTTTCAATTATATTAGATCTGCTATCCAGCATCATATTGACTTGTATGCACCATCTATGTAATGTGCTTTGCCCTAGCTGCTTCGGTCCCTCACGACCACTTTGACCGAAGCCGGCACGGACACCGTCACATCGAACCACGAAGACGATCCCCTGAATGCATAACGGGGTGGATCGTTCAGCTGAACATACAGAATATTACCCGATTGTTTGATTTGAATGAGTGCAGGCAGCTCGGCTTGGCTCCAAATTTCAGAATCTTCCGTCCGCAGACTGCCAAAGATGAGCATCTCATCCGCACTGGAAACATCCTGCCTGATGTTGTGATTGTAACTGCCCTGAACAATGACTTTCTTAACCCCGTCCGGTATGGCCACCTTCTGGTCCGGTATCGGAATCGTTTGCTGTATAGCCATCGTTTCACGCCGAATCTGCTCCATCAACCCAGTTGCACTCAAAGCTGCCATACCAATGCAGCAGAAGGTTAGAAAACCAATAAGGAGAATGCTGAACATATCGTATCTAACCGTATCCTGCTTACGAAAGATTAACGTATACACGACGATTTCCGTGCCTAACAGGACAAATACGATGGGCCACCATCTAACAGCGGAACTGTACACCTCTACACCCTTCCAGGCTGATGACAAGACAAGCAAGCCGAGTATAAGCAGGGAAAGTCCCATGGAGAGTGTGCCGACTCTCCACTGCCGGGCAAACTTCGATGGAGGGGCAGCCAAATCGTGAATAGATATATTATTCGTTGTCGGATTCATAATAGGAACGCTCTCCTCTCACAGGTCCTTTTTTCGAACCTGTCATCAGCTTGATTCCGCCCCCTATCAGGAGAACCGCTACGATTACCGTCTTCATCAAGTCGCGGAAGCGGGAATCCACATACGTCGCAAGATACGGCATAACAAAGCTGTTAAACACAAAATAAATCCCCAGAATCAGCAGTCCAAGCCCGAGCCAGCGCTGTTGATGTCCAAGCCCCGAGATGATCGGCCGATCCCGCAGCGGTTCCCTGCCATACCGGCTTACTTGCTGCAGGCCGTCAAAGAACGCATAGAACCAAATCAGCGGAATCAGAAACAGGAACACGGACAGCTTCAGCACATCCAATACATAAATGCTGCCCAGAAACAGAACCATGAGCTGAAGCCCGCGTTTTTGCAGACCCAGATACATTTGCCCGGCTCCAGGGAGCGCGGATAACAGGGTGGCAAACACCTTGCTGCGGCGCCCGCTCTCCCGGCCGCTCTCCAGTTCGTCAAATAGCGTACGGTCCTCCAGCAGCTCCCCGGCCTGTTTGCGGTGAACGAGCTGTACAACATCAAACATGCAGTAGAGCCATATAATGGGCAGCATCCCCAAAAACAGCAGGAATACGGATTCATGGGTCAGTCCTGTCAGAAACAGGAGGATCGTCCCAAGACCGAAAAATGCGATTAAAAACGACAGTCCGCGCTGCATCAAGCCCAGTTGAAAATGTCCCAGGCCCGGAATGAAGGATAATAAAATCGTGTAGAAGCGTTCCGACTCGTCGCTCTTATCCTGACGAATTTCCATGGGTCTGCCGTACTCGTCATGGATAATCGTGACGGGTGTGTACCTGATTAAGGCGACCAGCAGATCAAGCATGCTGACTCCCCCAGATCATTAACGCCCCGAGAACTCCCCAGGATCAATACCGAATCGGAGTGCGACATGATGCCGAGCAGAAATCCTCCAAACAAACTTCCGAAGAATAATAGTGGATACAGCAGGGCGCGTCCCTTCCTCCCCCAATAATAGTGACCGAGGCCCGGAAGGATATTTAATATGAAGGCGAACCCTTTATTTCGTTGCGGTTGCACTAGGCATCTTCCTTTCGTATTTTCTTATCTGGACAATAGCTGGTCCAGCCAGCCCGTTGTTTTATTCATCAATTGCTCGCTGTAAGAAGGAGTGTTCGATAAGGGAACTTCACCGCTGATCTCGCCGGGAAGAAGACGGTCGAATGCTCCGGTAAAGAGGAACAGCATGGTAATGGACGCGGCGAAGGTATAGTGAACGATGGCGCGTTCGTACCAGCGCTTGGGACGTTCCTGAATCTGCGACGGTTCTTTGCGAATGCATGGCTTAACGTGTTCATGAGCTACCACCTGATCCGCAAACCCTTCAGGATCTGCCAGATTGGGGAGTTCCGAATCAAGCTCTGCCAGCAATTGCATATATAACTCCAGCACACTGTCATCCGTTAACATGAGCTCTTCATAATACGTTCGTTCTTCAAGTGAACCTTCCCCTCGAATATAGCGTTCAGTTAGCTGTTTAAGCCCGTTGTCCTTAACGTTCATTTCCATTCCTCCTCCTTCCAGGATTTCCGAATCCATTGTCTGGCCCGGTACAGCTTCGACTCCACGGTCTTCACCGTAACGTTCAGCTCGGTCGCAATCTGTTCATAATTTTTCTCATCCAAATAAAAGGCCGTTATAATTTCTCGGTGATTGTCCGGCAGTTGTTCGATCTTCTCTCGAAGCTCTTCTCTTCGCTCCTTATGTATGAGCAGAGAGACCACATCTTCGTCCCGGGAAGGGAGTTTATCCAGCACTTCATCATGTTCACCGGGCAGCTGCTCCGGTGGTTTACGGGAAAGCTTCCTCTTCATATCAATCGCTTTATTTAGCGTGATGCGCGTAATCCAGGTTTTAAACCCTTCAGATCGGTACTGGGGGAGAGCTTTATATACTTGAATAAACACTTCCTGCGACGCATCCTCCGCTTCCTTGGCATCCCGCAAAACCGAGTACGCCGTATGGAACACGTGCTGACTGTAATGGTTCACCAGTTCCCGAAAGGCTTCTTGCTCACCCTGCAGGATGCGCGTGATTAACGTTTCCGCATCAATAGCTCTCCCCTCCTTCCCAAATACAATAGACGTCAGCTTTGGCGGCTGCCCCTGCACTTTTTCAAAAAAATATTTATATCATCAAAAAACGAAGTCCAAATGGCTAAAGCTGGTCCGCTTAGTCTTCCCAAATTCTCCAAACAAAAAAGAACGCCCATCGACGCCCTTTTTTAGAATTGATGATATAGACCGCAACCAGAATGTACAACTTCAAGTTACAGGATCATGCCGCTAAGCACAAAATAAAACGTTCATAACAACGTGCATGACCGTTACGGGGATCGTTCCCTGTGAACGGGTAAACACGCCACCCATCATAAAGGCCACGCTATGATTTTATCATACGCCTCTATCATGATGGGATCAACTGGACATTGATTGATTAGTCCACCGGCTGAACCACATTCAGCAAAAATGAACTCCCGTTCAAAAAAGCATGAATATAGGCTAAAGCATAGATCTGCTCACCCTTCAAGCCATCCGTCTCCCTTGGATTGGAGGCGTGATGGCTATAATTCTCCATCATAATCATAATGAAAAAACATTCCAAAGTCCGAATGAAATCTGACTCCAGCTTCCGCACGCTCCTATAACCTTCAATCACCTTATATCGCTGCTTCGGAACTAGTGACAGCATAACCGCCGCCAGATCATAAAGAAAATAACCGAAGCCACATCTGCCAAAATCAATCGGTTGTGGACACTGTCCTGCAAACACGATATTCCCCAAATGTAAATCGGCATGAATGAGACCATAACTTCCATCATGAGCGGTCATAGCGTTAAGCTCTGATAAAACCTTCTCAGCGGCACGCTGATACAGTGCCCAAGAAACTTCTGACATAAAGGTTTCTGCGTATCGCTCCAGCTTGGCAACAGCTGTTCTATAGCTGTCTATCCCCCATGTGGGGCTAGTAAAAGCAGAAGGCCAATCAAAACCGATGGCTGCTTCGTGTAGTCCCGCAATCATAGCCCCAACCTGAAAAGCTTGAACCTCTGTAAGTTTATCGATGACATGCTCGCCATCCATCCACCTCATGATAGTGACATAGGGAGATCGGAATCCTCGGTCCGTGTCGATCTTCATCACTCTTAACCCATTGGAAGCGACTACACCTGTCGGTACTGTGATTCCTGTTGCAATAAGGACATCCAGAAATTGAAGTTCCGATTCGATTTCATTCCTGCTCCATCGGTCTGAATGAATCCGCAACAAATATGTTTCTTCCAAGTTAGTCCGGATTTGATATGTAATGGTATCCGATAGGCCGATAAATTTAATGCCAACCCATTGCAAGTTATAGGACTGAAGTGCAGACATGGCAACCTTCTCAGCTCTTGCAAGCAGTCTACCCCGCTGTTCTTCGTTTTCAAATTGAAAAAAATCATCCACGGTCTCACCTCTCCTTAATTCGTTACAACGTTCCTGACTTATTATACTGGCGCAGTCCTGCCTAGCCTATATAACAAATGGATTGAAAAGATTTTTATTGGCATAGCAAAAAGCCACATCAGAATCGAGTCCAATGTGACTTGTCATTACTTGTTTTTGGTATATACGATTTTTTTGATCGAATCGCAGGATAGACAAAATTGAGAAGAAAGCTCATCGATCGTGGTACCCGAAGCAAACTTTTGCCGGATTTCCAGGTTTCTCGTTTTCAGATATACTCGGCTGCCGGAATTTTCTCCCCATTTCTTGCGCAATCCTTCAGGTTTCGGGATGTACACCATCCCGCCCTGTACATATTTCTGAACTTCCTTTAGCAATTCTTCTGGAAGTATAATATCCGCGTTTATATATTTCATGGTAAGCTCTGCTCCTTAAAATTAAAATAAAGGTTTTAAGGATGCAAAGTCCATTAGATAAACGGCCTCTCTACACGAGGTAATCAGGCGGCAACTTTCTTATCGCTCCATGCAAACAACCGCCGTTGTTCATCAAATAGACTTTGCATAGAGCTCATCTGCAATCTTCCCTTCATAATCATGCCCCTCCCTTCAAAATAATGACATTCCGACTGGTTATGACCATTATAACCGATCATACGCCGAAATCGAAATGAAGTTGTTCATGTTCCCGGTTTCCGCCCTTCTTCAAACCACTATACGTGTAAAAGATTGCATCAGCTCTTTCACCGTTTTGACATAATGGGTTGGCTGACATGCCGTCAGCTTGTCCTCTGATCCATATCCATAACCAACAGCCATACTGTGTACCCCGCAGTTAAAGGCACCAATCAGATCATGCTTCCGGTCTCCAATCATCACGGCGTCCGAGGTTTGGATATGGCATGTATCCAGAACGTACTGGATAACCTCGGTTCTGTCGGATCGGGTTCCGTCAAGCTCAAGTCAAATCCTTGATCTGCAGAAGATCACTGATGATATAAGTAGGACGATGATGATCATGCAAAACCTTGCCTCGACGATTATAATAGCAAAAATCAATGCCGGCACGCGCAGCTCCTTCATAATCATCCGTGAGTGAATCCCCTATGTACAATACCTCACTCGGACTTAATGCCAATTCCCTCAAGGCCATCTCAAAAATCAACGGATCCGGCTTCCAGCACTTCACCTCGTCCGAGATGATAAAGGAGTCAAAATAATGAAACAAGCCCCCTGTCGTAAGACGCTGGCGCTGTGCTTCACCTATGCCATTGGAAATCACTCCAAGCGCAAATTTTCCATGCAGATGCTCCAGAATCAAATCGGCGTTAGGCTCCTTATGATCAGAACCGCAAAAGAATCCCCAGTATGTTTCCGAGATCTCCCTGAACTGATTGAAATCCCGCTTCAAACCCAGAAAGGTGTCCGTGAACGAATGCTCCAGCACCTGTCTGATATCGTGATTATTCCGGGTGCGGTTCATCCAGTATTGGAAGTTAATCGGACCAAAGACACTCCAGAACTCATCCCAAGTCAGATCCTCATGCAGTCGGTAATGTTCAAGCGCTTGCTGCATACACGTCTGCTCGCTCTGATTGTAATCCAGCAGCGTGTTATCCAGATCAAAAATAATGGCTTTATATTTCATGTCTCTCTCTCCTCACATCCGGTTGCAGTAAATAGATGAATTCGCTGATGCAGGAATATTCTCCTGCTTCTGATAGCTCCTGTCTGCACATCCCATTTTCAACTATATAAAAAAACAGCCATCAATCCAATTCAAATAGCGGATAACAAAAAAAGCACGTCCGATATGGACGTGCTTCATCTATCTTCCGATTATTCCTGAATTTCTGCGTATAAGCTTTGGCATCCTGCGCTGTGCGTACACGATTGCGGCTCCATTCGAGCAAGATACGGTCGATATAGCGGAAATGAAGCTTGCCCGCAAATACCGCTTCCTTCAGAGCTAACAATATCAACTCGTCCGGATATCGGTCCGCATCGACCCAACCGGAGATGGTCTCCAGCTCCATGGGCGATAAGGGACGGCCGAACTCTTTTTCGAATATCGAGAACAAATTTCGTTCTTCCTTCTCAGGCGTTGACTTCTCCGAGTCCGTTCCTTTGCCGGAAACCGGACGGGCATTTAATAGCGGGGACGCAAACGTGGTTCCATCAGCGCTCATCTCCTTGCCCTCTTCAGCCAGGCAAGAAGCGAGCCTCTCATACAATCCATTCAGATTGTAGCGCTCATAATGAATCCCCTGTGTCTCGTCCACATACTCATCAATGCCGAGCAGCCCTTCCTTCATCAAGCGCTGCAGGCTTGTGGCGATGAAAGAAGCCGGAGCTCCCGTTACGTCCGAAAGCTCCTCCAGCGAAGGAAACGTCTTGAACTCCACCTGCTGATATCCGATCAGATGTATGAGCAGCATTGCTTCACGGTCGCTTAAACCGATGGAACGATAATACCGAAGCAACGCGTAAGGGATAAGGGTCATCCCTTGGCTCATGCCGGCAGCTGCGCCCGCTGCCCACCCTTTCACGCCTGTGCCAGCGTTGCCGTGGTCCATAGACTCACCTCTCACAGCTTACGGATACAACCGGTACAAGGTCCGTGGGAACGGAATTGTCTCACGTACATGATCCAAACCGCAAATCCAGGCAACGGTGCGCTCCAGACCTAAGCCAAAACCGGAATGAGGGACTGTACCGTATTTACGCAGATCCATGTACCATTGATACGTTTCCATCGACAGCTCATGCTCCTTGAAGCGCTCTTCAAGCAGCTGCGGATCGTCTATCCGCTGCGAGCCGCCGATAATCTCGCCATAGCCTTCCGGTGCGATCATATCCGCACACAGCACCACTTCAGGACGATTCGGATCCGGCTTCATGTAGAATGCTTTGATCCCTGCCGGATAGTGTGTTATAAAGACCGGCTTATCATATTTCTCCGCGATAGCCGTTTCGTGTGGTGCTCCGAAGTCCTCACCCCAAGGAATATCGAAACCTTGCGTATGCAGGAATTCAATTGCCTCGTCGTACGTAATTCGAGGGAATGGTGCCTGTATCGCCTCAAGCTTGGAAATGTCGCGACCGATCGCCTCAAGCTCCTGACGGCAGTTCTTGACTACGGATTGCACCACATAACTAATGAACTGCTCTTGTACCTGAAGGCTCTCCTCATGGTCTGTGAAGGCCATCTCAGGCTCAATCATCCAGAACTCGATCAGGTGACGACGGGTTTTGGATTTCTCGGCACGGAACGTAGGACCGAAGGAGTATACCTTACCGAGTGCCATAGCAGCGGCCTCCATGTACAGCTGTCCGCTTTGCGTCAAATAAGCATCCTCTTCAAAATACTTCGTATGGAACAGGTTTGTTGTCCCCTCCGCCGAAGTTGGTGTCAAAATCGGAGGATCCACAAGGGTAAATCCGTTCGTGTCAAAATATGCTTGAACCGCACGGATGATTTCGGCGCGGATCACCATAATTGCCCGTTGTTTCTGTGTGCGAAGCCACAGATGACGATGGTCCATCAAATAATCGACACCATGCTCTTTAGGGGTAATCGGATAGTTTTCCGTAAGATGAATAATTTCAATGCCGGTAACCGTCATCTCGTAACCCGACTGACTGCGCGGCTCTTCACGTATCACACCCGTCACATACAAAGAGCTCTCTTGTGTCAGGCTTTTCGCGTCATCCCATACCTGCTCGGATACTTCGCTCTTCACAACAACACCCTGGATATATCCCGATCCATCGCGAAGCTGCAGGAACTGAATCTTCCCGCTGGAACGCTTGTTGTTAATCCAGGCGCCGATCGTGACGGTCTCACCGACATGCTGGTTGACGTTACGAATCACACTTTTGGTGGCCATGCTTAAATCTCTCCCTTATATCACTACTATTTAACGGTTAGAAGCTTGTACGATACGATGCGTATCCCGAGCAATAACCAATTCCTCGTTGGTAGGAACCACGAGAACCTCTACCTTGGAATTCGCCGTTGAAATACGACGCGGCTCGCCGGAAAGAATGCTGTTCAGCTCCTCATCCAATTCTACTCCGAGATAGGTAAGCTGCTCAAGCACTCTTTGACGAAGAACGATCGAATTCTCGCCAACCCCCGCGGTAAACACGATAACGTCCACACCGTTCATTGCCGCAGCATAAGAGCCGATGTATTTACGAACACGATATTCATACATATCAAAAGCCAATGTCGAATTCGGATCGCCCTTCTCCATGCCTTCCGTGATCTCGCGCATATCGCTGCTGATTCCGGAAATCGCCAGCAGTCCGCTGTGCTTGTTCAGCATCGAGTTTACTTCATTGACCGTCAATTCTTCCTTGTTCATGACAAACGGAACGATTGCAGGGTCCAAATCACCGCTGCGGGTACCCATCATCAGACCTTCCAGCGGGGTCATGCCCATGGAGGTATCGATAGATTTTCCGCCTTGAACAGCTGTCAGGGAAGCGCCGTTGCCGATATGACAGGTAATGATCTTCAAATCCTCGAGCGGGCGGTTCAGGAACTCTGCTGCTGCCTGGCTGACATAAGCATGGGATGTTCCGTGCGCACCGTAACGACGTACTTTGTATTTATTATAAAGAACTCTCGGAATAGCGTATAGATACGATTTTTCCGGCATGGTTTGGTGGAATGCCGTATCAAATACAACCACCTGCGGCACGCCCGGCATATTCGTTTCTGCAGCCTTAATTCCCATCATGGACGCCGGATTATGAAGCGGAGCCAAGTCAAACAAACGGCGAATCTCGGCTTTTGCATCGCTATCTACAAGCGCGGACGCTTTGAAAGATTCACCGCCATGGACCACGCGGTGACCGACAGCCTGAATGTTCTCGATGGAGTCAATAACACCATGTTCTTCATTCGTCAGCATGCCAAGCACCTTGCGGATGGCCGTTGTATGCTCCAGAATTTCGCTAACCTCGGTTACGTCCTGTTTTCCGGTCGGCTTATGGGTCAAAATGGAGGAATCCATACCGATCCGCTCAACCAGCCCTTTGGCCAGTACGGATTCATCTGTCATGTTGTACAATTGATACTTCAGTGAAGAGCTGCCTGCGTTGATTACGAGAATATTCATACCCGGTCACCATCCTTGTCGTACTTGAAAAAGCCTTCTCCGGTTTTGACGCCCAGTTGTCCTGCGCGAACCATTTTCTTCAAGACAATCGATGGACGGTATTTCAGCTCGCCATACTCGCGGAACATCCGCTCCAGCGCCGCAAGAATGGAATCGAGACCAAAGCGGTCTGCCATCTCCAGCGGCCCGTGCTGGAAGTTATAACCGATTCTCATCGCATCGTCGATATCTTCTGCCGAAGCCACACCTTCTTGAAGCAGATGCATCGCTTCATTGATGAGGAGCGTGATCATGCGTGTTGTAACGAAGCCTGGGGATTCATAAACCATGATGCCTTTTTTATCGGACACTTCCTCGACAAAGCGTTTCGTTTCCGTGAACGTATGATCGGAAGTTTTCAGACCGCGGATAATTTCAACCAGATCTACCTTGGAAACAGGATGTATGAAGTGCATGCCAATAACACGCTCAGGATATTTGGTAGAGCTGGCGAGCTCCGTCAAACTAAGCGTGGATGTATTACTTGCTAATATCACATGGCTGGGACATACTTGATCCAGCTGTGTAAACACTTCTTTTTTCGCTTCCAAGTCCTCTATAATGGTCTCAATCACCATATCGCAGGTGCTAAGCTCGGCAAAATGAGTTACTTTTTGAATCCGGTTCAGTATCAGTTTCTTCTCTGCTTGGGTAATTCCCCACTTCTCCAGCTGTTTATCTAGACTGGTCTCAATCATTCGGTATGAATAGTCCAGTTTCTCTGGAGTTTTCTCTACGAGCAGTACGTCAAGACCCTTTGCAGCCAGCATCTCCGCAATGCCCTGCCCCATAGTCCCGCCGCCTACAACGCCGATTTTTTTGAAGTACATGGTTTCTACTCCACCCTTTCCTTATCTCTATACTTTATTGTACCCCATTTGTCGAAAAATACAGTTTAGAGCACAAAGTATAATAATATCTTAGCACGACAAAAAAGTAAAAAAAAATAACCAGCATAACAATTTATGCTGGTAAAAGCGCGTTTTCACGAAATTGACAACGAAATTGTTCTCCCGAGAGGATTTCTTCCTTCAACAGGATGTCAAGAGAATTGTCGAATATTGGCCGATTCTGTTCCAAGAGGCTTTTCGTTCGGTTCATTAACTCTTCCAGAATCATATTATTCTCTTTCATTAACTCTTCCGTAGTTACCATATTCATATTGATGATGCCGAGCGCCGTCAGTCCTGACTTCATCATCGTCTCTACGATGTTAAGCGATTGCTCAAAGTCATTGCTGGAGCCCGTGCTTCGGCCCCCGTAATAAATCTCCTCGGCGGCGGCACCGCCAAGCGCTATCATAATCTGCTCTTCCAGGAACGCCTTGGTATACAGGTATTGTTCCTGTTGCGGATTATGCCTAACATAACCAAGTGCTTTACCACGCGGACTCAATGCTACTTGCTTGACACTGCCGGGACGCACAAGCTCTGCCATAATAGCATGTCCCAATTCATGGATGGCAACGCGCTTCTTCTCTTCGAAATTCGATTCTCGGTCCGAGCGTTCACCCATCATCACTTTGTCAATCGCCATGGATAAATGGCGCTGATGGATAAACTGCTCATTCTCACGCATCGTATAGATTGCAGCTTCATTCATGACACTCTCCAGCTGTGCGCCGGAAAAGCCATAGGCTTCCTCCGCGATTTTGTCCAAGTCGACATCCTCATGCAGCGGCTTGTTACCCGCATGGAGATTCAAGATATGTGTACGCCCCTTCTTATCGGGCAGATCCACCTGAATATGGCGGTCAAATCGTCCTGGACGCAGCAGTGCACTATCCAGCATTTCTTTGCGGTTCGTAGCAGCTATAACCAGTATACGCGGAGTATCCTGAGAATAAATGCCGTCCATTTCAGTTAACAGTTGATTCAGTGTCTGGTCATATTCACGCTGCTGGCCGCCTTCACGCTTGCCGCCAATCACATCAATCTCATCTATGAAAATGATCGCATTTTGTTTGTTTTCTTTTGCAGCGCGGCTTCTGGCATCCTTAAACAGATCCCGGACACGACCGGCACCAACCCCGACATACATTTCAACAAACTCACTGCCGGATGCAGCAACAAAGATAGAATCCGTATAATGGGCAGCGGCTTTGGCCATCAGGGTCTTCCCTGTTCCCGGAGGCCCGGTAAGAAGAATGCCCTTCAACGGACGAATGCCAAATTTCTTAATATCTTCATGACGAATGAGAAAATCCAGAGCCTCGCGGAGTTCTTGCTTGGCATTATCCTGCCCGCCGATTTCTTCGAATGTCAGTTTGGCCGGTCCGCTCTTCTTTCGCTTGCGTTCATTACCAGCCCCCACCGCGATGCCGCCCTTCATCTTTGCAATAAACAGTAGCGTACCTACGAGGGCCGCAGCAATAAACAGAGGCACGACGTTGACGCCTACAAACACGAGGAATACCAACAAAACCGGGATAAAACCCAGCATGATCTCTTTAGCCAGTTTAGGCATGGTTCCAAACCCCCATTTTACCCGGTTGACGCGGCAAGATAATAAATTTACCAGACTTCCCATCCGACAAGCTGACATAAACATTGGTGTCATCAATGGTTGCTTTCGCTTTTAAGTTCGTGGACTCGCCAGCCAATTGCTCAAGCGAAGATTGGATATCGGTGTACTGCTTGTTGTCCATCGCTTCTGCAACGGATAACATCGCCTGCTCCCACCATTGGTCCAGCGCTTCCGAGGAATGCTCCTCCACCTGGATTTTCAGCTCACGCTGCCCAATTACAGATTTGCCTTCTTGCTTTATATGCTGCACAAGCCCCTGCAAATTCGTTTCCGGAGCCAGATCAAGTTTCAAAGTAACCGTATCCTGTTTAATATCTATATGAGAACTCTTCACACCATCATACTGCGAAACAACATTTGCTAGCGGGTTATGCTGTGCCATCTGCCGATACAGAAACCATCCACCAAAGAGGACCGATGCTGAGATCACGACAGTCAGCACGATAGGTACAATGCGTAGTTTCATGAAGTTCCTCCTTAAAATCTTATATAGTTTTTGTCTATCATTTTCTTTGTATATAATGACATGTAACAACGATATAATACGATGCATGTAGTTTGTATGCTTAATTTGTACAAATATGAGTATATCACATTTTATATACTTTTTCATGCGTATCTGTGAAAATATTTAGAACAGTTTTTCCATTTTATTTATTGTAAACGTTGTCAATTGTTGTGAAAAAAAGAGGCATCCCGAAATTGATAGGGATGTCTCTCTTTATTTTTCTACTATTGATTTGGAAGAATAATGTCATTGCCGATCGGATTTCCATCTTGGAAACGATAGAATCGATAGCCCCGCTGACCATTGCTTTCGTACTGGAGCTGCCATACAAACTCATTTTCATACATACCCGGCAGCAATCTCTTAATGGTTGCTCCTGGCAAATCATTGTGAATCTGATCCAGTATTTGTGCTTCTGACATTCCGGAACTCAATAAGACAGACTGCACCGCATCGGCACCGTCAACCGGTACATTATCATCGGTGAATTTCACCCAGACCATTCGGTCCTGATTGTCTTTATCCTTGCCGCTGACAACCCAGTAATTGTTGTCCTCGCCCCACACCGATTTATAGGTCTTTCCTGTCGAAACCAAACCGCCATGCTGTTTGGAAGCGTTGATTGCCATTCTCTCTTCATTCCAAGTGTCCTTCATGACATGCGAATAGTAGAGCTGCAGACCTAGCAGCAAGAGCAGCACTCCGGATACACTTAGCAATATCCACTTCGTTTTTTTCTTCAATCCGTCTTCCTCGCTCCCCTTGATTATTCCCTAGAGGGTTGTAAGACGCTCAAATGCAGACTGGGCTTCCCGGCGAATACGTTCCTCGTCGAGGGTAAGGCTGGCGCCATTTTTCACTACCTGCTTGCCGTCAACCCATACATGCTCTACATCCTTTGCACTGGCTGAATAGATCGCATGGGACACATAATCGGTTCGAGGAAGGAAGTGCGCCTGATCTGTATTCAACGCGATCATATCCGCCTTCATGCCGACGGCAAGTGTGCCTATATCTTCAATGAAAGCCGATTTGGCTCCATACTCCGTACCCATCCGCAGTGCTTCGGCTGCTGGAATGGCCGTAGGATCACCGCTTACCCCTTTATGGATCAATGCAGCCAGACGCATCTCTTCAAACATATCCAGATTGTTATTGCTCGCTGGTCCGTCGGTACCCAGGGACACGGTAACGCCGGCTTTCAGCAGTGCAGGCACGCGCGCTATACCACTGGCAAGCTTCAGATTACTGCCTGGATTATGAGAGACCGCGACTTGATATTTAGCCAAAATCTCGATCTCTTCATCAGTCAAATGGACGGCGTGCGCCAGAAGTGTAGGACGAGAGAACATGCCCAGCTTCTCCAGATGCGCAACGGGACGGAGTCCGTAGTCATTCACATTCTGGGCCACTTCCGTGTCCGTTTCCGACATATGTGTATGCAGCGGCAGATTCAAATCATGGGATGCTTGGACGAATTTTTCAATTAGATCCGGTGGACACGTATACGGTGCATGCGGCGAGAGCATCGTTGTGATTCTGCCATCGGCTTTGCCGTGCCAGTCCTTCGCAAATGCAACCGCCTCATCCAGTTTTTGCTGCTGAACCTCAGGCGGACATAATCCGATAACGCCACGGGTCAGGACACCGCGCATTCCTGAATCCTCTACCACCTTCGCAACCTGGTCCATCTGATCATACATATCCACAAAAGTTGTGGTTCCGCCCTTGATCATCTCCAGCACGGAAAGAGAGGCTCCCCAGTAAACATCATCGGCCGTGAATTTGGCTTCCATCGGCCACATTTTTTCCTGCAGCCATACTTGCAGCGCCAAATCGTCTCCATAACCGCGGAGCAGTGACATGGCAGCATGTCCATGGGTATTTACCAAACCAGGCAGGAACAACAGATGTGTGCCGTCGATAATCTCGGTTCCTTCCTCTACCGGCGGCTGTTCCTCACCAAGATAGGTAATGCGGTCATTCTCAACAACCATGTATCCACGAAGAACGGATCTTCCATCCTCAAGCACAGCAAAAGTACCGTTCTTAACCATCCACTTCGTTGTCGTCATGTGAAGCTTCCTCCTTACCGTTGTCCAAATAATAAGCCAAGCTCTGCAAATCGGTTGTAAAATCGGCCGTATGAATACGGATATGAGGTGGAGCTTTCAGGATGGTTGGCGCAAAATTCAGAATCGCTTCGATGCCTGCTGCAATAAGCTGATTAGCTACGTTTTGCGCCTCAAAATCCGGAACGGTAATAATCCCGATACGAATGCCGTATTCATGTACGGTTTTCTCAAGCTCTTCCATCGGCTGAACCGTCAAGTTGTTGATTTTCATACCAACTTTGGGGGAATATGAATCGAAAATAGCCACAATCTTCATATTATCCTTCAGGAATGCATTGTAATTGGATAATGCATGTCCAAGATTACCGGCTCCAACCAATGCTACATTAATCTTCTGGTCCAGCTTCAGAATCTGGCGAATCTTCTCAATCAAATAGGAAACATCATATCCGATCCCTTTCCGTCCAAAATCACCGAAATACGCCAGGTCCTTACGAATTTGAGCAGGATTCAGATCCAGTTTCTGCCCCAGCTCCTGGGATGAAACAGTTGAGACCTCCCGCTTCTGAAGCTCATTCAAATAGCGCAAATATACAGGTAATCTGCGGACCACGGCTTCCGAAATTTTTTCCGATTTCATGCATGCTCCCCCTAGTAAAGGTTAATAACTACATCTCTTGCATTTTCATTCTTCGTTTAGCTATCATTCATCGGATTGGTTATCTGCCCCAACCTCGACCTCTTCCTGAAGCCATTCCGAGATGCGTGGAACAATTCCCTCTGTCGGCATATGCTCCATCTTAGGTCCTGGCAAGGAATATAAGAAATATTTCCCGTAATAGGATTCAATCACCCGGGTATCGTATACAATCACGATCCCTTTATCCTGTGCCGTCCGGACCAGGCGGCCAAACCCTTGCTTGAACCGAATAACCGCTTGCGGAACGGAAAGCTTCATGAAGGGGTTCTTTTTCTGCTGCTGCAGCAGTTCACTCTTGGCTTCCACCAGCGGATGATTCGGCGGCTGGAAAGGCAGCCGTACAATAGCAAGACAGGTCAACGCCTCGCCCGGAATGTCGACCCCTTCCCAGAAGGAGCTGGTGCCAAGGAGCACCGATGCGCTGCTCTCCTGGAAGCGTCGAATCATCTTGGTTCGACTGGTCCCGTCCATTCCTTGCCCCAGCACCGCAATGTCGCTTAATGCCAATGCTTCCTTCAGTGGCTCATGCACCTGACGCAGCATCCGGTAAGAGGTGAACAGAACGAGCATCCTTCCATGGGTAGCGATCGCCGTTTCGGCCAGTGACTGCACAAGTGTGTTCACAAAGAGGGCATCCCCGACCGATCCCTTCACGCTCGGAAAATCACGCGGAACGACAAGCAGCGCTTGTTCTCTGTAATTAAACGGAGACGGCAGCTGAACCGTGTTCAGATTACCGGCGTCAGCCGCTTCCTGAAGACCCAGATTCTCGATCATGAACTGGAACGATTTATCCACCGACAAGGTAGCCGATGTCAGAATGACGCTTTGTTTTTTATCAAAAAACAATTCCTTTAAATGAGTGCTTACATCAACAGGCACTGCATAGAGCTGCAGCGATTTACTGCGGAAATTGCCATTAGCCTCCATCCAGTATACCGTACCCTCATCATTAAGAGCCATGAAGGAGCGCAAGTCCTCACGGTGAGCGGCCAGGTCTTTAAACAGTCCGGACAGATCCGTAAGCAAGCTGTCTGCACTGTAATCATCCAGATCTTCCTTCATTTCAGCAATCAGCTTGTCACCCTTGCGCACAACGTCACCCAGGGTCACATGAATCTGATGCTCCAGCTCCGCCAGCGATTGCCAATCCTTCGGTTTCTTGAGAGGCGATAACCGAAGTGAGAATTGGCCCGCTTCTCCTGGAGATGCATCCCCGCGTTCCGGCAGCAGTGCAAACAGCTGATCGCTAAGACGATCCCAATTTTCTTTGGCCGTGATGAGATCTGGATACATACGGTCAATGACAGAAGACCATTCTACGGCCTTCTCATGCGGTGAAGCCTGAAGCAGCTGGCGAAGCGCGGGAAGCTGTCCGCTGCGGCTGTCCTTGTACATCCGGGTCAACGTATGCACAACCGTAAAATATTTCATTTGCAAGCCAAGGTGCTTGCCCGCAACGTCCTCAAGATGATGTGCTTCGTCAATGACGAGGCGTTCATAACTCGGCAGCAGCTGATGATTGGCTTTAACGTCAGTGAACAGCTTCGAATGGTTCGTAATGACCACGTCGGCAACGCTCGCTTCATGTTTGGCCCTGTGATAGTAGCATTTGCGGAACCATGGGCAGGCACGTCCAAGACAGGAATCCGAATCGCTGGAGATCGTCTCCCAGAAATCTCCGCCACGGCCGCCGAGGTTCAGCTCTTCATCGTCGCCGTTTTCTGTCTGTGTCAGCCAGACCAGCATCTGTGCTGCAATGATCACATCTTCCTTCGGCGAATGAAAATCTCTTCTATTTATTTTATGTTCAAATTTTCTCAAACACAAATAATGTCCTCTCCCCTTAAAAATAGCTGCTTTAAAGGGAAAAGGAACAACCTGAGTGAGCAGCGGTATATCCCGGTCACGCAGCTGTTCTTGAAGATTGATTGTATGCGTGCTGACCATGACCTTCTGTTCCTGCTTCACACTTTGATAGATCGAAGGCAGCAAATAGCCGAGGGACTTCCCTGTTCCCGTGCCTGCTTCAATCAACAGATGTTTATTATCATCCAGTGCCTGCATCACTTCTTGGAACATCATATCCTGAGCGTCTCTGCTCTCGTAATGAGGCAGCGTTTCCTTCAGACGGTCCCGGACATCGCTCATGTACTGTTCGAAGCTCACATCAGCCAGTGGGTTCGGCTCCGATTCGTCCCTTGCGGGTGCAATATCGTTCCAATCATCAACAGCCAGCGCAAACTGGCGATAATACGTATGGGTATCTCCGCCCTGTACAGCTTGGAATTCCCGTTCCGCCCGGATTCCGTCAAAGAACCAGGCCAAATCGCTATCCTCATCAGCAAAAAGATCACTTAACCGTTGAATGGTCAAGAGCGGAAGCTCATCGATCTCCTCCAGACATTTCAGCAGCGCATAGGCCGTTGCAAGTGCATCGCTGTCCGCTTGATGCGGACGGTCATGCTCCAGGCCGAAATGGGAAGACACCATTCCAAGCTGATATGAAGAAAGCGAAGGGAAGCATATTTTCAAGAAGTGCATCGTATCTAGAATCCGACCGCTGAACGGTAAATAGCCACAGCGATCGAGTGCATTTTGCAAAAAATTAAAATCAAAAGCTACGTTATGCCCAACCAATACCACATCGTCGAGCATGGGCACAAGTTCCATCATCATTTCCTCTAGGGATGGAGCGTCCGCTACATCGCTGTCAGAAATACCGGTCAAACCGGTGATAAACGGAGGGATTGGAATCCCGGGATTGACATAAGTGCCGTACACGCGGGATATACTTCGATCCTCTTCGATGATGGCCAGTCCGACCTGAATAATCTCATCTGCAGACTGGTTGCCCGTGGTTTCAAAATCCAATACGGCAAATTTCATTCGACTAAATCCCTTTCCTCCAGACTAATTAACAGCATACCAGAAGTTGCGGGTTTTGAACATTCCGGGTAAAAAATCCCCTCACCCTCCCCTTCCTGCTTCACACGGCAAAAAGCGATGCCAAAGTCTCTTTAGAATGAGCTCTGGCATCGCTTCTTGTTAGGCTTTTTCTTCTACAGCAAAGAGATCAGTTGGCTGCCGTACTGAAGTTCACCGCGGTTCTTCTTGCAGACCTCCAGATTAATAATGGGATCGGGCAGAGTCGGATCGCTGTGAATTGCCAGTGCGAAATTTTCTTCGGCCTTCCCTTGTTGTCCATTCAATACCTCGATGCATCCAAGTGCATTGTAGATCATCGCCCGGAGCTTCTTGTTATCTGCCAGCGGCAGAATGGACATCAATACATCAGATGCCTGAGCTGTCTGCCCCATATAAAGATGGGACATCGCAATGTACAGCTTGATCAGAAGGCTCTCCGGAAATACCACAGCGGCAGCCCCAAACTGCTGTATTGCCGGCTGGAACATCAACAACTTGTAATAACCTTGGCCACGGATAAAAGCATCAAGCTGCAATTCAGGCGCTTCGGTCGGCGGAAAAACCGGGGGTGATACGGCATTTTCGCGGAAAATGGCCATCTTCTCTTCAAATTGGAGCCACTCCTCGATAATTGCTTCACTCATGCTTTTGAGCATGTTCCAGTTTTGTACCAGCGCCTGTTTTTGGGGACCTTGTGCAGAAGGGTAATGCTTCACAATTTCATCTAACATGTTGTTCATTTCAGCGAATACATGTTGAAACATAGCTGCATCCCACCCTTAGCGGAAAAATGAGATCAGTGCATCGACCTGAACTCATTTTCTGTAGAAGTCGGTCTTTTCATCCCTTTGGGCTTCCGTCACATTTTGGCTCTTAGAGAACCGCCGCGTGGACTTCGCGATACTCCGTCGTAACCGGCTTATTCATTTCGTCGACAATCACAACCGTAGGCGTATGATGGTCGTATTCCTCTTTGGACATCATGGCATAAGAAATGATAATTACATTGTCTCCAGGTTGAACAAGCCTTGCTGCGGCGCCGTTCAGGCATATAACCCCGCTACCGCGTTCGCCTTTGATAACGTACGTTTCCAAACGGGCGCCATTGTTATTGTTCACGATTTGAACTTTTTCATTCTCCAGCAAGTCTGCAGCCTCCATTAAATTTTCATCAATGGTAATGCTGCCCACATAATTCAGATTGGCTTCCGTCACCGTAGCCCGGTGGATTTTGGATTTCATCATCGTTCTAAACATGGGATCCCCCTACTTTTGGTTGGATTAGCGCATTGTCAATGAGACGAGTTCTGCCGAAGCGCACAGCCAGCGCCATAATTACCGGGCTGTCTCCATCAACCATACGATAAGAATCTTCCACTGGAACAAGTTCCGGGAATGTGAGTAATTCTGCATATTCAATATCGGCCAGTGGGGAACGGGATATATATTCTCGAAGATGTGCACGGATCTCTCCTGCCGTTGCCGCCTGCCCTTGCTGGATTGCCTCCTGAGCCGTCCGCAGTGAACCTGACAGCACAAGAGCCTGTTCCCGCTCTTCCGGCTTCAAATACACGTTCCGCGAGCTCAGGGCCAGACCGTCGGCTTCACGGATGATGGGACAGGGCACGATGGTGACATCCATGTTCAAATCCCGTACCATTTGTTCAATGACAGCCACCTGCTGCGCGTCCTTCATCCCGAAAAAGGCGTAATCCGGTTTTATGATATTGAACAGTTTACTGACAACGGTGGTTACGCCATCAAAATGCCCGGGGCGGGATGCTCCGCACAATAAAGACGTTATTTCCGCTACGGAAATCTTGGTTTTTGTTGGCTGCGGATACATTTCCTGTACAGCTGGAATGAACACCACGTCTACGCCTTGCGATTCCGCCAATGCCACATCACGTGCTTCATCTCGCGGGTAGGTTTCGAAATCTTCACCGGGACCGAACTGTATCGGATTGACGAAGATGCTGATGACCACCGTTCCTGACATTTCACGTGCTTTACGCATCAGACTAGCGTGTCCTTCATGCAAATAGCCCATCGTCGGCACAAGACCTACCGGTCCGTAACCGGATTGCTGGCGATCCTGAATTTCGGATCTCAATTCCGCAATTGTGCGAATCACTTTCATGAAGTCGTGCCCACCTTTTCCTTGGTACCGCCATATAATGTCGTTTCTACCACTGCTTTAGTCTCTGTTTTGAACACATGCTCTTCGGCCGGGAATGAGCGGTCCTTCACTTCCCTAACATACTGTGAAATGCCATCGCGGATGATGGTCCCGACATCAGCGTAGGTTTTAACGAAGCGTTTGTCCCGATAAGGGGACGCATATTTCAATATATCATGGTATACCAGTACTTGACCGTCACAATAACGACCGGCACCAATGCCAATGGTTGGTATGCTCAGCACTTTGGAAATTTCGGCTGCTGTTTCTTCCGTCACCAGCTCCAATACAACTGCAAATGCACCTGCGGCTTCAAGTGCCTTCGCGTCATTCATGAGCCGCTCGGCATCAAGAGCATCCTTGCCTTGTATGCGATAGCCGCCAATCTGATTCACGGATTGAGGCGTCAGCCCGATGTGCCCAAGTACCGGAACACCGGATTGTACAATACGTTTGACGGTATCGGCGATTTCTTCGCCACCCTCCATTTTCACGGCATGCGCATGGCCTTCCTGCATCAACCTCCGAACGCCTCGCAAGCTTTCATCAATGCCCCCATGATAGGTCATAAACGGCATGTCGGCTACGATAAAGGTCTCTTCCGCCCCCCGAGCAACCGCGCGAGTATGGTATACCATATCATCCAGCGTTACAGGAATCGTTGAATTGTAGCCCAGCACTACGTTGCCAAGCGAATCGCCTACCAATATCATATCGATATCTGCTTCCTCCGCCAGCTTGGCAGAAGGATAATCGTACGCGGTCAGCATCGTAATCGGTACGCCCTTCTTCTTCATGTTTTTCATTTTTACAATGTTTAGTGCTTGTTTGCCTGCCATTGTGACACAGCCTCCCTGTGTAATTTAGTTAAACACAATAAAAAAACCTTTTAGCACGACCGCTAAAAAGTCCGAAAGGCAAAAAAGAGTCACTCGCGATCGTCCCTTCTGTCTCGGTCCTTTCGGCTCAGAGCAGAATCCAACGTAACCGGCATAACAGTTATGAAGGTGTTCTATAACATGTTTCTTGCAAAACTTGCGCAGAGTGCAATTCGCTGTTCACGATACCGCCTCTGGCTATAGTATAACAAAATACCGCTGCAATTTCACCATGTTTGATTTACCTGGTATTAAAAAGAATATCTCCAGAATAAACAGGTATCGTCTCATTCTCGTTATTCCGCACCAGCAATGACGCCGTCCTTATTGAGGCCTGTAGCGATTCCAATGAAACTGTCTCGCATCGTCTGGACACGCACCTCCCGACCGATTGAGCCTGACAATGCTTCCCAGAGCGATGAAATCGGTTCGAATCCCTGCTCGTTGTACAGTTCATACAGAACTTCCATCTCCGCCATGATGGTTTGAATCAATTCGGTTCGATTGATGGTTTTACCGCCAGCCATTCGAATCGAGGTTGCAACGTCACGCAGCTCTTCCGGAAAATCCGTCTCCTTCAGATTGGCGCTAATTCCGATTCCTGCCACGCAGTAACGGACTCTTTCATCTTCCGTAGCAGACTCCAGCAGAATCCCGCAAACCTTCTTACCCTGAAACAAAATATCGTTAGGCCACTTGATATCCGTCTTTATTCCAGCGGATTTCATGATGGCTCGGCAAACCGCCACGCCCGTCAGCAAGGTCAGCTGCTGGGTTAAATGCAGCGGCTGTTTCGGCCGTAGTACGAGGCTCATCCATATTCCCTTGCCCCGCGGGGAATGAAATCTCCGCCCCATTCGGCCGCGCCCGCCCGTTTGTTCTTCCGAGATGACTAAAGTGCCTTCCGGTGCTCCCTCTTCAGCCAACTGCCGGGCGTCCTCTTGAGTAGAGGTCGTTCTGTCCAATAACTTCACTTGCTTGCCTAGGACTTTACTGGTCATCCCCGCTTCCAGTTGATCCACACTCAGCTTGTCCGGCGATTCCATCATGCGATAGCCGAGTCTCGGGAGAGCTTCAAAATCATAACCCAAACTTCGCAGTTTATTAATCTGCTTCCATACAGCCGTCCGACTTATGGACAGCTTGCGGCTTATTTCTTCTCCTGACAAAAACTGACCGGAATTCTCCTGAAACATTCTCAGCAGCGAATTGTCTTGATCATGATCCTTCATTATTAATTACCACCCGCTTTGCTTCATTAATCAACGATTCCTTATCGTTGTTAATTAGACCTGCCGCCGCCTTCTCCAGCAGTTCCCCGAGAAGTTCGCCAAGCCAGGCTCCACCGCGCTTGTCCAGCGCCAGCAGCAGCTCGCTTCCCGTAATATTCAGATCCTTCAGATTTCGAATCTGAAGCTCCTGCAGCCAGCCCTCAAGCTGCTCCATCACGGCCGGCGATACGGTCGCCGCTCCGGTCCATTCCATAGCCGTCTGCATCTGCAGCCAGCTATGAGCCGCTTCCGCCCCGTGAGCAAGAACAAGCTTGATCCACGTCAGCCTACCGCTCTGTTTTTCTTTTTCTTTTTCTTCATTGACCTGTGCATATGATTCGTGAAGCGCCAGCAATTTCACAATCGCTTCCCGCTGTTTATTGGAAAATGTCCATGATCTCAGCAGTCTCTCAGCTTCCTGGGCCGAAATGCCGCAGGCAAGCAGCAGCAGCGACCAACGGATGGACGAATGCTCCGGGGCCGTCCGATGGATGGCTTCCATGATAGGAACATCATGCCCCGTGTACGGAAAAGGGGCTTTCATTCGTGAGTAAAGTCCGCTGCGGAGAAACATTTCCAATCCCCGTAATGGGGTTGGTCCGGTCATGATTTTCTCAAATTCACTGCGAATTCGCTCCATGGCAATCCAGCTTAGGGTATCTCTCTCCGATAGAATTCCCTTCCAGGTATGCAGGGCAATGGAGAAACCAAACACCGAAGCGAAGCGAATACAGCGAACCATACGCAGCGCATCTTCACGAAAGCGAAGACGGGCATCGCCGACACAGCGAATCACTTGTTTATCAATATCCTCTCGTCCGCCAAACGGATCCACCCAGGAACCGTCGATGCCTCTGGCCATGGCATTCATCGTAAAATCGCGCCGCGTCAAATCTTCCTTCACATCTCGGACAAAAGCGACCTCGGTCGGATGCCGATGATCCTCATACCCGCTCTCCACCCGATAAGTGGTCACTTCGAAAGCCTGACCTTCCATCAGCACTGTAACGGTTCCGTGCTTGATGCCTGTAGGAACCACTTTCGGAAAGACAGAGCAGGTCACTTCCGGCAAGGCCGAGGTCGTAATATCCATATCGCTGACCCTGCGCCCCATGTATTCGTCACGGACACAGCCTCCGACCCAGTATGCTTCATATCCATGCTGAAGCAGAGTGCGGATCACGTCCGCACTCCGCTCAGCCATATTTGGGTCTGCGTTGCGCCATTGTACTGAATTAAACATCTCTGCCATAGTATTCCCGTTCCTTCACCCGAAAAACAACGAGAGGGTAAGCTTAGCCACAGACCGGCTTCAGCTTGCCTACCTCCCGTCCCAACACTCGGTAATATATTTCTTCATATTTGCCGCGGATTAACTCATTACAGAACATTTTGCTGGATCGCTGCAAACATGCTTTCCGCAGACGTTCGCTCAGTGCTTCATCCTTAAATATCTCAAGCACATGCTGAGCCATTGAATGCGTATCTCCGATCGGAGCCAAATATCCTGTCTCGCCATGCGTAACCAATTCAGGGATTCCGCCTGCTGTGGAACCCACGGTGGGTACCCCACAAGCCATCGCTTCCAGAGCAACCAGACCGAAACTTTCCTTTTCCGAAGGAAGCAGCAGTACGTCGGCCATGGATATTACGTGGGCAATCTCATCTTGCTTGCCAAGAAAATGGACCTTGCTGCTGAGTCCCAGCTCATTAATCCGGCATTGGATCTTCGGCAGCTCAGGCCCTTCACCGACAAGCAGCAGCTTGCTTGGGACCTGTTCCTGTACCTGTGCGAATATCTCCAACACGTCGCCTACTCGCTTCACTGGCCGGAAATTAGAGATATGCATCACAATCTTTTCATCCGGATCGGCATAGTCTCTGCGTAGAGACTCCGAATCCCGAGGATAGTACACCCTAGGATCAACGAAGTTGTAGGTCAGGTCAACATCTCGGCTTATATCAAGCAGTTCCCGAGTCTCTCGGATCAGATCCTGAGAAACAGCCGTAACCGCATCACTCTCATTAATCGCGAGCCGGATTAGATCCTTCAGCGATTCATCCTGTGCCAGCACGGTAATATCCGTCCCATGCAAGGTGGTCACGACTTTAAGCTGATCCCCGACCATCTGCTTCGCCAAGAAAGCACATACCGCATGCGGCACCGCATAGTGGACATGAAGGACGTCAAGTTGCTGCATTTTTGCCACCTGCGCCATTTTCGTTGCTAGCGATAGATCATATGGCGGGTACCTAAACACATAATAATCGTTCACTTCAACTTCATGATAAAAAATATTTTTATGAAAAGTCCCTAACCGGAACGGGATGCTATGTGCTATAAAATGAACCTGGTGACCTTGCTCGGCCAGAAGCTTTCCAAGCTCCGTCGCCACCACCCCGGACCCGCCCAATGAAGGATAACAGGTAATTCCGATTTTTAATGGTTGTTGATTCATGTCAGGCCTCCTTTACCTACGCCTCTATATATTATGCCTGCTTGGAGCCGAATAGATGAACAACATATGGACTTTTACAAGCAAAACCTTCTGCATAAGGAATAAGCCTGCGCGCTCCAAGCAACGAATCCCTGGCCCGCACACGCTCTATGTATCCCTCTGTCAAAGGGGTAGAGACTGCATCCTCTTCAGCCTTCTGGAATTGGGAACGGTAACAAGACAAGGCTTGCTCTTTAACTCCGTAATAATCCGTAACGTCAACGACCAAATCCGCTCTTCCTATGTCATTGATGAAATAAAAATAAAGCTCGTCCACTTTGACCGGTGAGTGCTCCGGCATATAGCGTCGAAGTTTTGCATTGAACACCGCTTCTTCTACCAAACGACTGCAGGCCACATGATCGGGATGACGATCTTCCCAATAGGGTGCAAACACAACCGAAGGAGCAAACCTGCGGATTTCTGCTGTCACCAGCTCAATATGCTCAGGTGTGACGAATAAACCTCGATCCGGCAATCCCAGATTCGTACGGACCTTGAGATCCAGCACACTGGCAGCATGATCTGCCTCTGATTTGCGAATGGAGACCGTTCCATTGGATGACATCTCTGCCTGCGTCAGGTCACAAATCCCGATAGACAGTCCTGCCGCCGCATGCTTCGCAATCGTTCCTGCCATTCCAATCTCGGCATCGTCTGCGTGTGCCCCGAAGATTAAAATATCCAGCTTGCTGTTCATTAGCTGTCCACGCCCGGTTTGTATTTGTGCACAAGCTCTCTCCATGCAAAATCCCCGCGGTCCAGCGCTTTGACGAGAATTTCTGCAGTGGCTACATTGGTTGCAAGCGGAATTCCCTGCACGTCGCATAAACGAAGCAGCGCGTTAATGTCCGGCTCATGAGGCTGTGCCATCAAGGGATCGCGAAGAAATATAATTAAATCCATTTCGTTATCCGCTACGAGCGCTCCAATCTGCTGGTCGCCGCCAAGCGGGCCCGAAGCAAAGCGATGTATGCTGAGCTGGGTTTGTTCCATAATACGGGTACCTGTCGTGCCTGTGGAGTACAGTTTATGATCTTCAAATACACTTTCATATGCAATAACGAAATTGACCATTTCCTCTTTTTTACGGTCATGAGCGATAAATGCAATATTCATAGTCATTTCTCCCCTATGTTAGTCAATAAAATGATCAAATCCATAGACCAAGCCGGTATAACTCATTACCTTCTCCATTGCCATCTTTACACCTGGCATATAAGCTGCACGCTCATAGGAATCATGACGGATCTTCAGACTTTGACCGTATCCTCCAAAAATAACTTCCTGCTGCGCGAATACACCCGGCAAACGGACGCTGTGTATGCGGAAGCCGTTATAATAACCGCCTCTGGCACCTTCAATTACTTCCTCTTCCTTCGGATTGCCTTGGCGAATTTCCTCACGGTTCTGTGCAATCATTTCTGCTGTTTTTATCGAGGTGCCGGACGGAGCATCCAGCTTCTGGTCGCCATGGGTTTCAATAATCTCAACATGTGGCAAATATTTTGCCGCTTGGGCAGCAAACTTCATCATGAGGATGGCTCCAATGGAGAAGTTCGGGGCAATTAAACCGCCGATATTCTGCTCCGCACACTGCTTGTCCAACTCTTCGATTTGCTCCGGAGTGAAACCGGTTGTGCCTATAATCGGACGCACACCATGCTTAATAGCCAGCGCCGTGTTGCTGTAAGCAAATTGTGGAGTTGTAAAATCAACCATAACATCCGGTCTGGATTCAACCAGCGCCATTTCCAAATCGGATGTTACGCGGATGCCGCAGGCTGGCAGACCAACAAGTGTCCCTGCGTCTGCGCCTGCATCAGATTTTCCTACGGCTGCTACCAGTTCCAGTTCCTCATCACCTAGCACCAGCTTCACAACTTCTTTACCCATACGGCCGCCGGCACCGACGACCGCTACTTTCATTTTGTTTGCCATCTACATTTCCTCACTTTCAATCCGATGCTGAATCCTGCAAATATGATCTCAAGCGCTGTTTAAGCTCCTCCATAATATACTGAAGACCACTTTCCTGAGGATACAGCGCAATGACTTCTTTAAGCGTGGATATGGCAAGCGCGTGCTCGTCGAGTTCACTATAGACAAGGGCCAGCCATACATACGCCTGAGCATATAAAGGGTCCATCGCTACGGCTGATTTCAGATGCGATATGGCCTGATACAGCTCCGTCTTGGTGACATCCTTGCGGTTCTCCACCATTTTCCGGGCTCGCTGCACCAGTTCTGCAGCCTTAATATGCTGTAAATGAACACCATACTCCGGTTTGTCAGGCTGCAATCTTACGGCTTCTTCCGCGTGAATGATCGCCATACCCAGCTTGTTGCTTCTGCCATAGGTGATGGAGCATCGGTAGTGGACTTCAGCATCTCCGGGATTAGCGGCAATCGCTTGCTCAAACCAACGCAACGCCTCGTCGAAATCATTTTGAAGGATGCATCGATATGCTTTTTGTATATAGCTTTCAGGTTTCACTGGCTGTCCCTCCCCACAGCGGGTTTGGTACAGCATATGTAGCAGCAGCCTAATCGGTGTTTATTTTCGTCCAACGATCGGCATCACGCGTCGAAAATTTATGCATGACTTTATTATGGGCCTCCGCCAGATCAATGCCAAGCGAATTGGCAAAACAGATGGTGATAAACAGGATATCTCCAAGTTCCATTTCAATGGAATTATCCGCTTCATCCGCTTTCTTCGGCTTCTCGCCAAACTGATGATTAACCTCTCTGGCAAGCTCGCCGACCTCTTCCGACATCCGGGCCATCATGGATAAAGGACTGAAATAACCTTCCTTGAACTGTGATATATATCGATCGACTTCCTGCTGCATTTCAGCCATTGATTTTTCCAAGATTCCGATAACTCCCTTCACTGCGCAGTAAGCTTCCAACATGAAGTCTTCAGCAGCTTTCACTTGTCGTCAGGGCGACAGGTTTTAAACCTATGTTATCGTAAAGCCCATTTGAAAACAAATAATTTTTTATTGCTGCAACATTATCGGCACATACTAGTTAGGGATACGAGTTAACCAGACATACGGATACAGTCCACTACAGGAAATTCAGGAGGTCTTATGAGAACATCCATGTTGATGCATCAGCTTCGAACGATGATTCCAATCATCATCGGTTCTGCCATATACGCATTCGGTCTGCTCTATTTCATCATTCCGAATGAACTCATGGAAGGTGGAGTCACCGGCATTACCGTCCTTCTCAATTACGCCTTCAACATTTCCCCGTCCATCTCGACCATGGTATTAAATATTCCGCTATTTTTGGTTGGTATGAAAATCCTCGGAAAGCGCCAGTCCATCTATACGGGTCTCGGTATCGCCTCATTAACCCTGTTCCTCTGGTTATTCGAGATGCTGATCAATCGGGGATATATTGTGCCGTTTCGGACAGAGCATGATTATATTCTCGCGTCTCTCTATGCAGGCGTAACGCTTGGGGCTGGGCTCGGCATTGTGTTTCGATTACGGCGGAACCACCGGCGGCTCCGATATTATCGCCAGAATCATTAATCGCAAGTTCGGCTTCAGTATGGGTCAGATCATACTGTCACTTGATATTTTGATTATCGGGCTTTCGTTATTCTTTATCCCGCTCGAACGGATTTTATATACCCTGGTTGCCGTGTTCATTGCTTCGAAGGTCATCGATTTTATACAGGAGGGTGCCTATGCTGCCAGAGCTTTTACCATCATTAGTGATCATGCCCCCGAGATCGCCGAACGCATCACCATCGATATGGAACGCGGGGTTACGCTTATTCCCGCCATCGGTGTCTACTCCAAACAAGCCAAACATATGGTTTACTGCGTAGTGTCCAGACAGGAGATCCGCCGACTGACCGAAATAGCCAAATCCATTGATCCTCGTGCGTTCATGATCATTAACGATGTCAATGATGTCCATGGGGAAGGATTTAAAGAGGAATAGCCCGGTTTGCACCGGGCTGCTTCGAACTCATATCATATGTTGCTTACAATTTACGCGGAAACATCGGTTTAGAGCTATACTGCTGACCGCGATATTTGCGATAGCCTACAAACGTTAAAGCTGCCAGGATGAAGGCACCGATGACCAGCTGCCATGTCCAAGGCTCCCTAACCTCTGCCAGAGGAGCAAGGGCCGGCTCATCCTTCTTCTTGCCAAACAGCATATTCATCATTTCCTCGCCCTGCGGCAGCACTCTTTGTACTTCGGATGTTTCTCCAGAGGTCACCAGACCACCCGCATAGGAAATCCAGGATTCAATCATGTTCACATCCTCAGGCTTTCGCTGAATAACGATGGACGGGCGTATGAGCTCATAATGTTCTTCCAGGCTGTCGTAAGCCCTTTTCATGCCGGGTTTATCCTGCTGCGCGGCATACTGCCCCATTACTCTAAGATCTTCACGAATCACCTTGAAGTACTGGAGCCATAATGCATCCCTCGAATGAATCAAGCTGTCTGATGCCATGCGGAGTTTACCTGCAGACCTCATCCAGTGCTGAGGTTCCTGCACGGCTCTTGCAGTAGCTTCTTTCATCTCCAAAATGCTCTCGGCCAGTGCATGAATACCTTCAACTCCGGTCAATCCCTGAAATGAGGAAGCTTCAAAAAGGCTGGATACCCGGCGGGTATCCTCAAGCACGGCTTGTACATTGCCTTCCTCCACATGACGGTACAGCTGCTCTACTTCCTTATTCAGCGCTTTGGCCTGAATGGAAGCAGCGGGCGAGGTTTCCGTATCTCCACTCGCGGGATCAGCCCATATAGGATCACTGATGCTGATGGCATGCAGCAGCAATAGTGCAGACAGGACCAGCAGGAACTTGCGAAAGGTTCGAAACATGGGACATCCCTCCTACCGTATATGTATGGCAGAAGGGATGTGCATAGAACTGTATTGCCGAATTGGCTATAGTCGTTTGGAATTACCGTATCTCATGAATATCCAGGCAGCAAAGCCGCTAGAAAGAGTCAGGAGGTAGGTAAAGAGCTCTACAGCGGAAAGATCATCATATAACTCCCCCGGCAGCCAAGGAAACACTCCATAAGTATAATCCACTGTATCATTCAATAGAGTCCATGCGATGGCCCCGGTAAGCGCTGTCCAGCGGTAATGAAACAACCGGACAAACAGCAGCGCCTCCACCGCCATCGCCGTATGCGAGGCAACCAGCATCCAATCCTGCCATGCCAGCACATCCCCTTGGGCTTGTCCTGCAAATATGATGGCAACTGCCCATACCCCGTACTTCACTGAGGTAACAACGGCCAATGCCTCAATGAACTGCTGAAACAAGGCACTGCCCAATCGCTTAGGCGGGTATAGAAGCAGCAGTAGTGCCAAACAGAAGAACAAACTCGCCGTCGGACTGTCCGGTACAAATATGACCTGCCATATGTAGCCGTGGTTCACCGTGTCAACCATTTGACCACCGTACCATATGTAGCCATAAATCGTTCCAAGTGCATTGCATATGAACAATAACCACAGAATCGATCGCTTACTTAAAAATTCCCGGCTCCACAGATGTGATATTGACAAACTCCGTCCTCCTTGTCTCATATGACTGTATTCTAATTACATAGCTACAGCCGATTATACCTAAACGCCCGATACATTTCATCTAAACCCTTCCTATTTAAAAAAACCTGACCGCATCAGCGGTCAGGTTCCTCTGTGTATCATTACTCTCCAGCAGCTTCTGCTTTCTGGCTTGCAAGCCATTCAGCCAACTGATCAAGCTCTGCTTCGGTTACACCAGCACTTAAAGCCTGGTCTTTCATTGGAGGCATAGTACCTTGGCCATTTTCAATGATAGCCATGATCTCTTCCTTGGTGTGGGTATCTCCAACACCGCGAAGCGATGGACCGGATGCCCCTTTCAAATCTGCAGCATGACAGGAGATGCATGTAGCTGTCTTAAAGGTTTCCATTGCCGGATTATCCTTATCCACAATCGCTACAATACTATCTTCCGACTGCTTGCCGCTGGTCGTCGGGAGTCCCGCTGCATGTTTCTCTTCTGCTTCTTCTTCCCGCTGAATATGCTCAGGCTTCTGTCCCGTAGCTTCCAACTCATGCACATAGTGCGTCCATGCTGCATTCGTCAGATAAATGACGGCAAACAACGACAGAATCATAAGTGCCGAAGTAATCGGCCTTTTGTAGAAGCGCCGTTCTTTCCCTGTATCAAGGAAAGGAACCAGCAGCAATGCACCGAAGGCGACCCCTGAAACCCCAATTGTACCTAGAACGACATAATCACCGGAAGCGTAAGGAAGCTTCAAGTATTCATACAAGAACAGGAAGTACCAGTCCGGCATCGGGATTACAGAAGCCCCCGGATCTGCCGGATAACCAAGCGGAGCCGGTTCCGAGATGGTCAGCACAAGAAATCCGACCAACACAACGACCCCAACCATCCATTCCTTCAGCAAGAAGTTAGGAATGAACGCTTCTGATTTACCGGGATAAGCGGTGTAATCCGGCGGAGTAACCCATCCGCTGCCTTTTTTCACACGCGAATCGCCGACAAAAACTACTTTCTCATCAGATTTATGACCATGTGCCATAAATATGCGCCTCCCTTCTTCTTATAGTGGACCGGAAATACCTTGTCGGCGGATCATAATAAAGTGTCCTACCAATAGGGCAAGAAGGACAGCCGGAAGGAAGAATACGTGAATAGCGAAGAAACGTGTTAGCGTTTCGGCACCAACAATCGTACCGCCCTGCAGCAATTCTTTAATGATTGGTCCAAGCCAAGGTACGGAGTTCGCAATCTCCAATGTAACTTTTGTAGCGAAGTAAGCTTTGTTATCCCATGGCAGCAGGTAACCTGTCAGACCAAGACCGAGCATAACAAAGAAAATGAGCATGCCGACTACCCAGTTCATTTCACGCGGCGCTTTGTAAGAGCCTGTGAAGAACACGCGCATCGTATGCAGGAACATCATTACGATTACCAAGCTTGCGCCCCAGTGATGCATACCGCGGACAATCTGTCCAAAAGCAACCTGTGTTTGCAGGTACTCGACACTGTTGTAAGCGTTTATGATATCGGGCACATAATACATCGTCAGGAACATCCCCGACAGAATCTGGATGACTGTGATAAAAAACGTCAAGCCGCCGAAACAGTACACAAACGCGGAGAAATGATGCGCCGGGTTTACGTGTTCCGGTACCTCGTGGTCTGCAACGTCTCTCCAAATCGGCGTGATATCGAGACGTTCATCAATCCAGTTGTAGACATTCTTCAACATCTGAATCTACGCCTCCTATTTAACTACGGTATTTGGCACGATGGCGCCGAGGTAAATCCAGCCGTTATCAATTTTCGTCTCGTACTGGTCAAGCGGCTTCGGCGCAACTGCAAGATTCTTACCGTCCGGTGTATAACGTGCACCGTGGCAAGGGCAGTGGTACTCATCCGGGAAATTCTTGTTGTTATTCCATCCAACAAGGCATCCCAAATGCTTACAAATTGGTGAAAGCGCTACAATCTCACCTTGATCGTTCTTACGAATCCACGCCGTCAAAGTGGCTGTACTGTTGTACCAGCCGTCCTGCTGTTTGAGTTCAAAATGGAATTCTTGTGGATCGTTGGTAATTTTGCTCTCTTCCGCTACCTTTACAAAAGATCCTTCTTCTTTATTCTGAAGAATCGGATCAACGGCAAAGCGAAGCATTGGCAAAACTACCCCAGCAGCCATATAAGCTGTGGCACCGCCCAACGTGTATGTAAGAAATTGTCTGCGGGACATCTCTTTCAGACGGGGTGGATTGTGCGATTCTTCATGCTCGTCATTGTGGTTGCTGCTCATTCTGTGTTCAACCCCCTTTGTCAACCGTTCTTAAGTGTCATCAATGATCAAAATCACACGACTTACTAGGACATACTAATAATATATTAGGCACCCAAGACCGTCAAGAATTTGAACCCCAAATTTGGGTTCGCTTCCAATAGCCCTTTCATAAATTGTTGGTTTTTTGTCACATTTCGATACGGCTTTCCTGCTGCCACATTTCACTGATTTGTTCGGCAACAACGGCCGCCAAGGGGGTATCTCCATTGCCTTCAAACCTGCGCCGGGACAGCACCAGCGAACTTTCAGGCACATCCTCTTCAGAAAGCTCACGATCGGCTGTCATGACAACAACGTATTTGAACCCGATGGATTTGACATTGTGACAAACTTCATTTAGAAGCTTTATATCTTCAGTCTTTCCATATTGTATGGCTGGATATGTAACCAATCTGCCCTTAAACGGAATTTCTGCCAAATCCATAAAATCCCGAAGCCGCTCCAGTGCAGCAGTCACTTCCCACGGCGACTCCAAACCTGATAATCCGGTATACGGAATGAGGCAGGTATCATAGAAAGGCTTCAGTTCCTCCCAAGTTTGCTCGTCCACTTCACTAAATTTCATGCAGGGTACATCCTTTCTGCTCACTCATTATGATTTTTCTTCATTATAAGAGTGAATCTGCAGTAAGGACAAAAAAAAGAAGAAATGCGATAAAGCATTTCTTCAATTCAAAGTCCTCAGTTCATCCGTCAGGTTTCGGAAAGCCACTTCGTCGCCGGAAGCCAGCGCTTCGTCAATTTCTTTATACAGCTCTTCACTCCGATGCTTGCGCAATGCTTCGTCCCACACCATCTCGGCCGCCAGACCTAACATAACCTCGTAAGTAACCTTCATCTTATCCATTAGGATGCACCTCCAAACTAAATTTGCATATAGCTTATATTCTTTCCCATTAATTGCTTTACTCTCATAAAATCATTTTGGCTGTTTCGACTACCTAACCATGCTAGAGGATCAAATCGTTCGAATCGCTGATATGTATACTGGCTTCCGCAGCCTTTAAGCCAAGCGCGGTCATTTTGTACGAAGTTCCCATCGTTTGGCTCTCCCCTATACGGACCATCCCTAAATGCATCAGCATACGGATAATCCGATGCTCGAGCATATTTTGCGGGCTATCATAATAGAAAGGACGGATTAGCCAACCCAGCGATTCATAAAGAGATGCAGCTGTAACCCAATCTCTTGCACATTGACTGATCCAGTACACAAGAGAAGTGATATTGGGAATTGCGCCCTTATACAGTCTTAACCAAAAGCGGAATATCTGTATCACGCTAACTTGATTTCCTTCCTCAATAAACGAAGTTCCGCTTTCCGTCAAGATTAACCGTGCATTGCTTTCGGTGATCCATTTTCTTGCGTAAGCATAATCGTACAGCAGTGCAAATCGATCGGGATATTCAATGCAGGATCGGCCGTACCCAAAGCGCCATGCACCTTTCGTGATCAGCGGCTCCGTAATATGCAGCGTGCTCATCAGCTGCTGCTGGTTCCGCCTGTACATAAACCCTTCCTGATTCAATTCAATATCATGTCCACCGACATACTTAAGAATCAGCATCAAATCTTCCGCGGCCAGTCCCTGCTCGTCCCGATATACTTCCGGATCATCCGTCAATCGCTGCAGGTTTTCATGGAGACGTTCACGAAGCACGTCCCGAAAGCGCTCCTTCAAATCCGAAGGTACTTGAAACAAATATTTGGTGGAGTGGGTAAAACCGTTAAACAGCCACCCGCTTCGGCGATAGCGTGCAACAGCCTCACGCGGACTTTCCGTTTTCTCGGAAGCCTTCTTTTTCACAGGGGCCTTTGCACCCTTCTCTTCCACATCCGCCGTAAGGCGTATCGCAGCAGTCAATTCTTCCAGGCTGTAGCCTGTTCGAGTGTCAAAGACCAGGTTGTTCAGGAAACGCAAATCGCTTGGTGTCAAGCTGCTAACCTGCTCCTCGAAGAACTCTCTTCTTCCGAGCTTGGACAGGATGCTCTGAATCAACTCATGCTTCGAATTTCTCTTGGCGTCACAATCGTAATGATTCGCTATATTGCTAAGCTGTCCAATATCGGCATATGTGAGCATATCCGCTAGATTCATCTTCCATCGCCTCGCCGTTTTACAACCATTATGGGAAGGTTTTGAACATTTGATACCTGTTTGCTTCAGTTTACGAAATTATTTTTTTGTATATAAAAATGACTATGCTCTCTTATATAATGATAGAATGCCTATAGAGTCAAAATATAACATTTATGAAGCGCTCATCTAATAAAATGAAATGCACGTTGATATGAAAGTGATTTTCAAAATTCAGGAAGGGGAATTATTGTGAGAACACCAGAGCATGAAATATAACTTGGCGCCCATAGAATTCGAGGGCCTCCATATCCAAAGCAATTTCAGATGCAGTTACAACTCATTATAAATTGTTATGGAGGTTGTCAAACCATGATTAAAGACAGACAGTTTATGGCCTATATCCAAGAAGTGGATCAGCATTTTTCTGGATGGGACTTTTCACATATCACGGCTTCAGGACGCATGCAGTCGCAGCTTCTTCCCTGGTCCTTGGGCAGTTTGGTCATTCCCTTGTTGCGGAATGCCAATACGCTGCTGGACATGGGTACGGGCGGTGGGGAGTTCTTATCCTCTCTTCAGCCCTTGCCACAGTCCGTCTACGCAACTGAAGGATATAAGCCTAATGTACCGGTGGCGAAGAAGCAGCTCGAGCCGCTGGGGGTAAAGGTTGTGTATTTCGAAGACGATGCTTCCCTTCCTTTAAAAGATCATTATTTTGATCTGATCATCAATCAGCATGAATCCTATTCCGTCACGGAGCTGCGGAGAATTTTGAACGATCGCGGTATATTCATAACCCAGCAATCCGGGGGAACGGATTGCGCAGGAATCAACGAAATGTTTGGAGTCCCGCTGAATGAAGAGTTCGCTCATTGGAATCTGGAAACGGCGATGAAAGAGCTGCTCGATCATCGTTTTAACATCACTCTCAGCCGGGAAGACTTCCCGCTGCAGCGATTTTATGACATCGGTGCGCTGGTGTATTACCTGAAAGCCATTCCGTGGCAGATCCCTGATTTCACCGTGGAACGCTACCTGGAGCCGTTGCATCGAATCCATCTTGTCATCCAGTCCAAGGGCTACTTCGAGGTTCAGCAGCATCGATTCATCGTGAAAGCAGAAGTTTAAACGACAGTCCTTATAATAAAGAGGAGCCTCCCCCGGGGAAGGCTCCTCTTTATTATAATTCAATGTACTTACGACTGCTTTGTCAGCAAATGCTTGGTACAGTTAAAGAGAAGGGGCGACCAATCATCGTCTTTTCTCTCCAGGACGGTGAACGACAAATTGCCAATGCGTTCACTCAGAACACCACGACATACCAGTTTGTACAATTGCGCCAAAAAACCGCCATGACTGACAACCAGAATGTTTGCATCCGGATGCTTATGCCACATATCGTCAAGGAAAACAAGCCCCCTCGACTGCAGCTCAATGTCTGATTCCTGCCCTAAATCCTGCAGATGCCAGTCGGCACCGAACCTGGATTCACGTTCTTCCGCTGTTAAACCCTCCACCTGTCCGTATCTGCGCTCACGCAAACGGTTATCCGGTGGTGCCAATGGAATATTCAGCATGGATGAGATGATCTTCGCCGTCTCTTCGGCACGGGAGAGACCGCTGCTAATCGCAAAATCCCATCGACAGGACTCCTGCAGGAGTCTTTCCCCTAGCAAACGCGCTTGATTACGACCTTCCTCGTTAAGTGGAATATCCGTTTGGCCTTGTATTTTGCCTACAGCATTCCAATCTGTTAAACCGTGACGAACCAAGCCGATCTGCATGCCACATCTCCTCCATCCTCATGTATTTTATCTTCTCACCCGATTTAATCTCTTCAGGAAAAACAAGGCGAAGCCGATTCCCAGCAGGGACAGGATCATCCAGTATTCTGGCTGAGTTGGGCTCATATCAACCACAAAAGGATCAATAATTCCGCTGTTGGTTTTCGGAATGTTGTAATCGTCCTGAGCAGCCAGGCCTTGGGCTGTGTCAGCCACTCCCGTAGGCATTATTCCTGTAGTTACCGCTTCCGGTACGGGCTCCGGCTGATTGCCCATCATTGCAAAATAGACAAAGCTGCAAACAAACAATGCCAGAAACCCTGCAATCATTAGAGTCAACCGTTTACGAGAAACCCGGCTTACCGCGCGGCTCTTGGATGTTTCCTCCACCAGCCACGGGAAATCACGATAGATCCGGTCCATTACATTGCGGTTGATTTGGTCAGCGTCCATATCCGGAATTTCATGCTCCAACGCATGGACCAGATCTTGACTCTCCACCCACATTTCGTACTCCTCTGCACATGAACTGCAGGTTTGAACATGTGCTTTCAGCCGTTGTCGCCGCAGATCATTGTCAGGCAAATCCCAGACACTTTCCATCAGCTCTTGGGCTTCATCGCAAGTCATCTGCTCTTCATCCCTCTCAGATCCTCAAAAACCGGCTCATGAAAATAAGGTTCGAGCTGAATTTTGACACTGCCACGGGCTCTGAACAACAACGATTTGACCGAGCTGACACTCTGACCCAAAATATCCGCGATTTCTTGATAATCCAGTTGATCGTACTCCCGAAGAATCAGTGCCGATCTTTGTTTCTCCGGCAAATTATTAATGGCTTCTCTTACCATATGTACTCGTTCGCTTCGCAGAATCGCCTGTTCCGGAGCAACCTCCAGCGGAGCCACCGGAACGACTCCACTCTCCTCAAGCGGCAATGTGCCGCTGCGATGCTTGCGGAGCTCGCTGAGCACGGTGTTCCGTGCAATGGTGTAGAGCCATGTTGAGAAGGATGCATCTACTTCTCGGAATGAATGCAAGCTTCGGAAAGCCTTGTAAAATGTTTCCGAGCATAAATCCTCAGCCATAAGCTCCATGTGCGAGCTTTTTAACATATGATAGACAAATGCTAATATTTTCCTCTGATAACGTCGCATTAATTCGGAATAAAGTTCGGTATTGCCTTGCTTGATTTCCTGGATCAATTGGGAATCCGTCATATGATTTTTCGTTCCTCCTTCACCCACCGGTGCCTCTTCCTTGTCCTGTACTTGTTCAAGGATGCAAAATCAAGGATTTGCAAAAGTACCGTCAAACCATATATAGTTACGCCTCATGTTGTCTGACTATTCTATGTATTTGGCAATTTCCCCAAATCTTCTACACTAGTACTCTAGCATTATAGCACAATTTGGAGAAAAGTTCAGGTTTGTGCCAGGAGGTTTACCACGGTTAGGAAAATAGACAAAAAAAATCCGCCTTCAAATTTGAAGGCGGTTGCACAAAGTGCAATATTTTGGATAGGAGTGGAGAGAAACCATACTGTACTTTTATTATATGTATACGTTTACATTTTGTCAACACATTAAACACATTTATTTCCGGTTGTTTTAAACAACCGGAAATATCACTGGTAAACCGAATGTCCTTGCGATATCAGCAGCTCTTTAGCACGCTCCTGTTCCATTTCATTGCGGAAGGAAAGTCTCATAACACCCGGAACATCTTCCCGGCTCTCGATAATCTGCATGTTGCTGAGGTTAATGCGGTTTGTTCCCAAATCAGTTGCGATTCGACCGATGATCCCTGGATGGTCAGGTACGTCAAGATACAAATCGTACCGGGATACAATCATACCCTTACGTCTCTCAGGAAGCACACTGCGGAACTCCCCCGCTCTGCGGAAAGCCTCTTCGATAGCAGGTCCGTCTTGATTCTCCAGCATATCCATAAACCGCTGAATTCCTTCATTCCAGTCCCGAAGTAAAGGAAGCATTACATTGCGATTGTTTAATAAAATGTCCCGCCAAACCACGGGATCACTGGATGCAATTCGGGTAATATCCCGGAAGCCACCTGCAGCAAGTGTGCGGTACAGCGGATTCTCCTCATTATAGGAGCTGATTTGGTTCACCAAAGCCACTGCGATCACATGGGGCAGGTGACTGATCGCCCCTACAATCTCATCATGCAGTCTCGGCTCTACCTTCACAATATGCGCCCGTGTATGAGCAAGAAGCTCCACAAGAGTATCCAGCTTCTCCTGAGGCACTTGATCTGGAGGGGTGAGGACATAATAAGCATTCTCGAACAAAACCGTCGAAGCAGCACCTACACCTGATCGCTCCGACCCAGCCATTGGGTGTCCTCCGATAAAGCAAGCTTCCTTAAGTGTTAGCTGTGCTGCACATTCCGCAATGCTGGCTTTTGTGCTGCCTACATCTGTGATAATGCACCCGGGTTTAAGCGGCAATTCGCTTAAACGCTTTATATATGTCTCCAGGCTGCCTACAGGAACGCACAGGAATATCACATCCGCATCCTGGGCTGCTTCTTCTACCGATAGGGTAACCTTGTCAACAACGGACTTGGCCGTAACCTGATCGGCATATTCCTGGGTGTGGGCATAACCCGTAACGGTTATGCCTGGTTTTCCTTTGAAGCATAATGCTAACGAACCGCCGATCAAGCCGACGCCAAAAATAGAAATGTGCATTGTCATGTTCTCTCTCACTCGTTTCAAGCTGCGATTATTTGTGGTGTCATTCGATCAGGCTGGAGAATTCACTTCGTGGAGCACTTGCTCCAAAGCGCCGATAAAAGCCTTGTTCTGTTCCTCGGAACCTACGGTTACGCGAATGTAGCTCGGGTAGACCTCAAATCCCGGTCGCACGATAATGCCTTTGCTAAGCAGTAATTTGAACACTTCGGTACCCGGATTCTGTACATCCACCATGATGAAATTACCGTTCGCAGGGAAGTAGGACAGCCCGAGGCGATCGAATTGCTGCTGAATATACGTAATGCCTTCGGCATTCCGCTGGCGGCATTTGGCAACAAACTCCTGATCCTTCAGAGCAGCTTTCGCGGCTACTTGGGCAAGGCGACCTGTGTTAAATGGCTCGCGTACCCGGTTAATCAGGGAGATAACTTCCTGTTGACCGATGCCGTAACCGATGCGAAGCGCTGCCAATCCGTATATTTTGGAGAAGGTACGCAGAATAACCAGATTAGGATAGCGTTCCATCAGCTTGATGCTGGCTGGATAAGAAGCGTCCGTAACATATTCATAATAAGCTTCATCCAGTACAACCATTACGTGGGCAGGAACCTCATCCAGGAAGGATACCAGTTCACTCTCGGATACGATGGTTCCCGTAGGGTTATTCGGGTTGCACACCCATATTATTTTCGTTTTGTCCGTAATGACATTGACCATGCCCGGAAGATCATGCTTCCCGTTGATCAGCGGTACCTCAATGCTCACGGCACCTTCAATGTCTGCATTGGTTTTATACACGGAGAAGGTCTGATCCGCCATAATGGTCTCATCCCCCGGCTCCAGGAACGCTCGAATAATGAGAGCAATAATCTCGTCGGATCCGCATCCGAAAATAATTTGACTGCGTTCAATTGCCAGCTGGTCAGCAAGCTCTGCTGTTAAATCAGCCGCGCTTCCGTCCGGATACAAGCTGAGTGTTCCCAGTTCAGCGGTAATCGCTTCGGTTGCCCGCGGCGAGCAGCCATAAGGGTTCTCATTGGAGGCCAATTTAATGACAACATCAAGTCCTAATTCTTTTTTCACCTCTTCAATCGGCTTGCCCGGTTGATATACAGGAAGATTTACAATTTGCGCTTTTGGTTTCATTCGATATTCGCCTCACCTTTCATAACTGCTGTACACAACGCTAACCTTTTAATTGTGCCACAAACTCTCTAATTTGCAAAAGTCCCTGCTGACGAGTCTCTTCTTTTTCCAAGAGAGGTATATTGGATTCAATCTGGCGTACAATCGCGCTTCCGACAACCACACCGTCACAGATTTTCGAGAATCTGGCCACTTGCTCGCCGGACGATATGCCAAAACCAATCGCTATCGGAACATGGCTGTATTGCTTCACCGTTTCAAGGAAGGACTCAATTCCCGAATAAAAATCGGAGCGCTCTCCCGTCACACCAAGCGAGGATACGCAATAGACAAAGCCGGTCGCCTCTGAAGCAATGCTCGCAATCCGTTCATGCGAGGTTGGTGCCACCAGCGGAATCAGGTGGACGCCTGCAGCATGTGCCCGGCTCCTGATCTCTTCGGATTCCTCCACCGGAAGATCCGGAATGATCAACCCGCTGATATCATTCTTCAGCACTTCCTCAAAAAATGTATCCAGCCCGGTTTGCAGAACCGGATTGTAATAGGTAAAGAGAATGAACGGCAGCTTGCTTCCGCGGTCTCTAGCCAGACGCGCAGTTTCCATGCAAGTTCGGATCGTTACCTTGCTCTTCAGTGCACGCTCGGAAGCGCGCTGGATGACCGGGCCGTCGGCAAGAGGATCCGAATAAGGAACGCCGAGTTCAATAATATCGGCTCCTGCAAGTTCAAGCTCGTGAATGATATCCAGCGTCGACTTCACATCGGGATCGCCGACAGTAAGATAAGGAATCAGGGCGGTTTTGTGTTGCTGTTTCAACGATGCAAAGGTCTCATCAATACGGTTCATTCTGTTATCCCTCCCGTGTAAGCCATGATGGACTCCACGTCCTTGTCACCGCGACCAGATAAATTAATCACCACGATATCGTCCTCAGACCATGTTGACGCCATCTTCACCGCTTGTGCCACGGCGTGGGCGGATTCCAGAGCCGGAATGATGCCTTCCGTGCGGCATAACAGCTGCAGGGCATCCAGTGCCTCTTGGTCCGTTATCGGCACGTACTGCACACGCTCAATATCTTTCAGGTATGAATGCTCCGGGCCAACACCCGGATAATCGAGGCCGGCAGAAATGGAATGCGCCTCCTGAACCTGACCGTATTCATCCTGGAGCAAATAACTCATCGATCCCTGGAACACACCATGTGTTCCTTTGGACATGGTAGCCGCATGAAAATTGGTATCCACACCTTTACCTGCCGCTTCAACGCCGATCAGGCCCACTTCCTTATCTTCGAGGAACGGGTAGAACATCCCGATGGCATTGCTCCCTCCCCCGATCGGAGCGAGAATCACGTTCGGAAGGCGTCCTTCCGTCTCCAAAATCTGCTTGCGGGTCTCATCCCCGATAATTCGCTGGAAGTTCCGCACCATCATCGGATAAGGATGCGGACCTACGGCAGATCCCAGAACGTAGAAGGTATCCTCCACGTTGCTGACCCAGTAGCGAAGCGCTTCGTTGCCCGCATCTTTCAGGGTACGGCTTCCCGAAGTCACCGGAATCACTTCTGCCCCGAGCATTTTCATACGGAACACATTCAACTGCTGCCGCTTGGTATCTTCCTCGCCCATGAACACTTTGCATTCAAGACCCAGGAGAGCAGCTACCGTTGCAGTTGCGACGCCATGCTGTCCGGCACCCGTCTCGGCAATCACCTTGCCCTTGCCCATGCGCTTGGCTAATACGCCCTGAGCGATGGCGTTGTTGATTTTGTGGGCGCCTGTATGATTCAAATCCTCGCGCTTGAGATAGATTTTGGCCTTGCCCAGATGCTGGCTTAACCGTTCTGCATAATACAGAGGCGTTTCCCGCCCGGAGTACTGCTTAAGCAAATAAGCGATTTCTTCCTTGAATTCAGGATCCTCCGAAAAGCGATTATATTCCTGTTCAAGCTCTATTAAAGCGTTCATGAGTGTTTCCGGCACAAACCGGCCTCCAAACACCCCGAAACGTCCATTACGGTCCGGAAGCTGTGTCATTTCCCCTTCACCCTTTCTACGAATGCAGTCACTTTGTTTATATCCTTCACGCCAGGTTCACTCTCTACACCGCTGGATACATCCACGCCGTATGGAGCATATTGGCCGATTAAATGCGATACATTATCCGAATCGAGCCCGCCTGCTATAAACAAGGGAATTCCTTGCTGTGAGGCCCACCGCTGGTAAGGTGGAATCAGGTCCCAGGCAAATGTCTTGCCAGATCCACCGCCGTACACCGGATCGTAGGTGTCCAGCAGCAATCCGTCGATGCAGCCAGCGTACGCATCCAGTGAGGACAGACGATCCGCTTCCGAACGGTCACTCTCGATAGATACAGCCTTAAAAACGGAAACCGGGAAGCGCTCCTTCACTTCCCGGCAAAATTGCGGCGATTCCTGACCGTGCAGCTGCACGACATCGAGCGCCGCTTCTTGAAGGAGCTCTTCCAGCTCATTCAGATCAGGGTTAACCAAGACGCCGACGGCGGCAGGAGTCTTGCCCGTATCCCATTGCCGCAATACTTGAATCAGCTGTGCAGCTTGCTTGGGCGATACGTTTCGCCGACTCTTCGCAAATACAAATCCGATATAATCCACAGGTAAGTTTATCATAGATTTTAGCACTTCAACGCTTTGAAGTCCACATATTTTTAGAACCGTACTCATCAGCGAATGCTCCCCTTTATTCTGTGTCTGCAGCAATCGGCAAGGGTCCCATCAGATCATTAACCGCCCGGAATACATCCTGCTGACGCATGAAATGCTCTCCTACCAGAACACCATGTGCCCCGACATAATGCAGGTAAGATATATCTGCGGGTCCTGAGATTCCACTCTCGCTGATCAAGGTGATTCCGTGAGGAACTTGCGCTGCGATATCAGCCGTTGTCTGAAGCGAAGTTTCGAACGTACGGAGGTTTCGATTGTTAATCCCGATAAGCTGAGCGGTGCCCAGCTCAAGAACCGTCTCCATCTCCTTCTGATCGTGGACCTCGATCAAACAATCCAGACCGATGGAGCCCGCGGTCTCAATGAACTCCGCGATTTGCTGCGGCTCCAGGATGCTTGCAATCAACAGAACCGCATCCGCCCCCAGGAGGCGTGCTTCGTAAATCTGGGCCTCATCAATCAAGAAGTCCTTGCGCAGCAAGGGAATATGAACAGCTGCTCTAACCGCTTTTAAATATTCACCGCTACCTTGAAAATAGTCTCTGTCTGTCAGCACGGAGAGGCAATCCGCATCGGCCGCCTCATACGCTTTAGCGATCATAACCGGATCAAAATCCGGCCGGATCAAACCTTTGGAAGGAGATGCCTTCTTCACTTCGGCAATGAGTCCCATGCTGCGTTTTCGTCCTGTGGACAATGCCTTCTCGAATCCCAATGTGGGCGGTAATTCCGCGATCTGTCTCAGCGCCTCCGAGACGCTGAATGTTTCGCGCAGCTGAGAAACCTCTTTGCGTTTCGTTTCTACAATTCGATCAAGATACATAACTCATTTCCCCCGTTCTTGAGATCAACTGCTCCAGCTTGGACTGAGCCAATCCCGTGTCGATTGCTCCCGCTGCCCGCTGTACGCCTTCTTTCAAACTGTCCGCCAGCCCCGATACGTAGATGCATGCTCCGGCATTGGCAAGCACAATATCCCGGTAAGCGCTCCGTTCACCGCGCAGCACTGAACCGATAATTGCTGCATTTTCCTTTGCGTCTCCGCCCAGGATGTCGCTCATCGGATGAACCGACAGTCCCAAATCATGAGGGTGAATATCGTAAGTATGGACTTCCCCGCCGCGAAGCTCAGATACACGTGTAGGCGCCGATATGCTGATCTCGTCCAAACCATCATGGCTGGTTACCACCATTGCGCGTTTTAGGCCGAGTTCTTTCAGCACTTGAGCAATAGTTTCCGTTTTATTCATATCGTAAATGCCGAGCATCTGCCGATCGGCGCCGGCAGGGTTCGTCAAAGGTCCAAGCATATTAAATACGGTCCGGATACCCAGCTCTTTTCGCGGTGCAGCGGCATATTTCATGGACGGGTGATAGATTTGTGCAAACAAGAAGCAAATACCGATATCATCCAGACATGCAGTTGCCTGCTCGGCGGTAAGGTGAATATTGACACCCAATGCCTCCAGCACGTCTGCGCTTCCCGCCCGGCCTGAAGCCGAACGGTTGCCGTGTTTTGCCACTCTGACCGATACCGAGGAGGAGATGATCGCGGATACGGTAGAAATGTTGAACTTGTGAATGCCGGATCCTCCGGTACCGCACGTATCCAGCAGTTGATTCCGCTCGGTAACAACGCGCCCACCCGCTCCTCTCATCGCTTCGGCAAAACCCGTTATCTCCTCTACCGTCTCCCCCTTCATTCTCAAGGCAGTGAGCAGTGCGCCAATCTGCGAATGTGTTGCTTGGCCTTCCATGATGGACTGCATCACCCCACGGGCTTCATCCCGATTCAGGTCTTGACCCGCAATCAACTTCGTAAGACTGAATTGTACCGGTTCCATAACGTTCATAACGTTCTCCTCCTTCAGGTTAGGGTGTGTATTGATACAGATAATCCTGATTGATCAAATCGTTAGCGCCTGTGCTGGTCGGAAACATCGCCTCCGCTACGCGGATCGCCTTGAGCATGCCCTTGGCTTTATTGACGGTCTCCTCGTACTCCTTCTCCGGAACCGAGTCCCATACGATACCGGCACCTGCCTGCACATAAGCCTTGCCCTGACGAAAAATAATCGTGCGGATCGTAATGCAGGAGTCCATATTGCCGCCAAATCCCAGATAGCCGATGGCTCCGGCATAAGCCCCCCGGGCTTCCCGCTCCAGCTCGGCAATGATTTCCATAGCTCGGAGTTTCGGAGCCCCTGATACCGTTCCCGCCGGAAGACAGGATAGGAAAGCGTCAAAGAAATCTTTGTCCTCGCTCAGCTGACCGGATACGCTGGATACCATGTGCATTACGTGAGAGTATTTTTCAATCTCCATAAACGTGTCGCATTTCACCGATCCAAATTCCGATACACGCCCCAAGTCGTTCCGGCCCAGATCCACAAGCATCAAATGCTCCGCCCGTTCCTTCTCATCGCTCAGAAGCTCTTCCGCCAATGCCTTATCCTCGGCCTCGTCGACGCCTCTTGGCCTTGTACCCGCAATCGGCCTTGTCTCGAGCCTCCGTCCATCCACCTTCACCAAGGCTTCAGGAGAGGTTCCAACAATAATGTCATCATCCATTTTGAGATAATACATATACGGCGAAGGGTTCAGCGTTCTCAGCACACGATAGACGTGGAGCGGCGATACTTCCGTCTCAATATGGAAGCGCTGGGACAATACGACCTGAAATATGTCTCCTGCTCGGATATACTCCTGGGCTTGCTTCACATTGGCCATGTACTTCTCCTTGGTCATGTTGGATTTGATATCCCCCATGTCAACGTCTGCCGGAATGCCTCTGGAATTTACATTCTCACGCGGTCCCTGTTCTTGCAGCTGCTCAGCTGCCGCTTCCAGTTCACGGCATACGTCGATATAGCTTTGACGGATGGTTTCATCCGTATCTCCGGGCTTGACGTGTACATTGCCAATCAGCATGATCTGCTGCTTCACATGATCGAACACGATGACCTGGTCACAGAACATAAAGCGAATATCATCCATTCCCAGATCATCCATGGCATGCGCCGGGAGCTTTTCATAATATTGAAGCAGGTCATATCCAAAAAAACCGATAGCCCCTCCGGTAAAAGGAGGCATATCCTTCAGCTGCGGGCTGCGGTACGTTCGAAGCAGCGCCTTCAGCTCCTCAATCGGCTTGCCTTCGAGCAAAGTTCGTTCCCCGTTCACTTCGATTTCGATCTTTCCTTTCTTACCCGTTATCATTAAGAAGGGGTCTGTTCCGATAAACGAATACCGTGCCCACTGTACACCGCCCTCAACGCTCTCAAGTAAAAATGCCCGCTTCCGCTCCGCATACCGCTGAAAAATGCGAATCGGGGTCTCCATATCGGCTAACAGTCTGATCGCTACCGGAATCAGGTTGTATTCACCTGCCATTGCCACCACTTGCTCCATTGATGGATTCGCCATGTCAATCCCTCCTTAATGAGTGTAAACAACAAAAAAACCTCTACCGAAGTAGAGGTTAACGTTCAGAAAAAGTACTATAGAAAAAAGAGCGTGGTCAAGAGAAAGTCAAATCAGTCACAATGACAAACTACAGCGGCTGCGTTCCATTGCCAGGTTCACAAATCCTACTTATAACCCAACGTACGAACAAGCTGTACTATTCGTCATGAATACTAATCATTCTCTAACCCGATTGTGTTGTTACCTAAATGCCTCAGCTCTTCTCAACTCAACTCATCTGTAAAACCTAACTCTACTCAGCTATTCTGATTTCACTATACAGGATAATACCCTTATTCTGCAACCCAAAATTTTAGTCATCAGGCGTTCGAGCCCGATAAATCCGGGCGCAGCCGCTTGGCTTCGTTCAAATACACATGCTTAATCTCGCTTTGGCTTTTGTCCGTGTTGACCTGCACCATAAACCGAATGCAGCGCGGAAGACTGCCCTGAACCGGTATTTCAACCGAACACATCAAAGGGACGAGATCCCAACCCTCCAGCTGGCGTATCGCTTTGGCAGGGAACGCCGCGTCGAGATCCTGAGTCATTGTAATCCATATATTGCTAATATATTCCGGTTGAAGCTCATTACGTCGTACCATCTCTTCAAGCAGTCGCAATGTCTCCTGCACTATTTCCTGTTCATCATTCCGAGTGACGGTTGTCGCCCCCCGGATTCCCCGATTCATCATGAACTATCCCTCTCCCTTCAACTGTTCAACCACGGATCGAACAGCTTCTACCGGCACATCCTTGACAATGGCTACAGAACCGACAGCTTCCGGTACAATAAAGACCATTTGCCCTTCGGTGAACTTTTTATCGTGCTGCATGGCTTCCATAATTCGTTCAACCGAGACATCCTCCGGCAAGGTTACAGGCAGGTTCACTGCCTTCAACATGCTCACGGTCTCGTGATGGAGATCGGCACTTCTGCCCAGCAGCTCTGCGAGGCGAGCCGATCCGGCCATGCCGATCGCTATGGCCTCACCGTGCAAAAAGCGTCCGTACCCTCCGACGGCTTCAATCGCATGTCCAATGGTGTGTCCCAGATTTAGAATGGCACGCAGGCCGCCTTCCCGCTCATCCTGGGATACAACATTTGCCTTAATGGCGCAGCCGCGCTCGAGTCCATAGATCAAGGTCTCCGGATCCAAGCTCAGCAGCTTCTCCCCATTGTCCCGGCACCAATAGGCAAAATCACGATCCAGAATCAGGCCATGCTTCACCATTTCGGCCAGACCCGAAGACACTTCGCGCGGAGGCAGTGACGCCAGCGTATTCACATCGTAAACCACCATCACCGGTTGATGGAAGGCGCCGATCATATTTTTGGCTAACGGATGGTTGACCGCTACCTTGCCGCCAACACTGCTATCATGCGCCAGTATGGTGGTTGGAATTTGAACAAATGTCACCCCGCGCATGTAAGTAGCCGCTACAAACCCCGCCAAGTCACCAACAACGCCCCCGCCTAGCGCAAATACAGCAGAGCTCCGGTCCAGTTTGCCGTTGATGGCTGTGGTCATAACCTCTTCATAAACTTGAAGCGATTTGGAGGATTCACCAGAAGGTACGATATGAGAAATGACCGTGTACCCTTCTGATTTTAACTGCTCCTCAACTTGAGACAGATAATGAGGCGCAACTTTATCATCCGTTACGATCAGATGCGGACTCTTCCGGCTAATCCCATGCTTTGCACTAAGCGTACCGATGGAATCCAGAATTCCTGCTCCGATATAGATCGGATACGAACGCTCTCCCAGTTCCACCTGCAGTGTTCTCATATTAGTAGTTCTCCAGCTGCTTCAGGTAGTTTTGGTAGTTCGCATGGATTTCTTCCATTGAGTCACCGCCGAACTTCTCAAGAAACGCTTTGGCTACCTCCCAAGTGACAACATGCTCCATCACAACGCTGGCCGCTGGAACCGCACAAGCATCCGAACGTTCAACCTGTGCCGTAAAAGCTTCCTTCGTATCGATATCTACACTCTGAAGCGGCTTGTATAACGTCGGAATCGGCTTCATGACACCGCGAACGACGATCGGCATGCCATTGGTCATTCCGCCTTCAAATCCGCCCAGGCGGTTAGTTGCACGGTAGTACCCCCGTTCCTCGCTGTACATGATCTCATCATGCACTTGGGAACCGCGCAGCTCGCCTGCTTCAAACCCGATGCCTACCTCGACGCCCTTGAACGCATTGATCGACATTACGCCTTGTGCGATGCGGCCATCCAGCTTGCGATCATATTGGACGTGGCTGCCAAGACCAACCGGCAAACCTTCGATGATGCATTCAACAATACCGCCTATGGAGTCGCCTTCTTTTTTGATCAGGTCTATGTAGGCTTCCATCTTCTTCTCCGTCTCTTCATCCACAACCCGGACCGAAGACGCTTCCGTACGCTCAATCAGCTCATCAATCGAAAGGTTATGCGGAGGAGCTTCAATCTCACCGATCCGGATCACCTGGCCTGCCACCTTGACACCGAACTGTGCCAGGAATTGTCTGGCAATTGCGCCAACCGCTACGCGGACCGTCGTCTCACGTGCGCTGGAGCGCTCCAGCACGTTGCGCAGATCCTTTAGGTTGTATTTCAAGCCGCCGTTCAGATCGGCATGTCCCGGTCGTGGACGGTGCATCCGTCTCTTCGCCTCGTCATTGCCTTCAATCGGCTCCACATTCATAATGTTCTGCCAATGCTTCCAGTCGTTATTCTGAACGACCAATGCAACCGGGGCTCCCGTGGTATATCCGTGCCGAACACCGCCAAGAATTTGAGCCGTATCCTTCTCGATTTGCATGCGGCGTCCCCGGCCATATCCCTTTTGTCTGCGATGCTAGTTGAAAGTTAAGTGCTTCAAAATCAAGCTCCAAATTGCTCGGTAGCCCTTCGATTATAGTTGTCAGCTGAGGACCATGTGTTTCCCCAGCAGTTAAAAAACGTAAACTCATGATGCTTTTCCCCCTTTAAACTTTTAAGCGTTAAACCGCTAAACTCCGTAAACATCTTCTGCTCATTATAGTATAGGTCCAACGCTTTGACAAGAATGTTGCCGGACAAGCAAAAGCGCCTCTCATCCTCAGGATAGAAAAGCGCTTTATGCGTTAATTATTGCCATCTCTATTGAACTTTGCGGTAGAAAAAGGTTTCATTGCTCTCCAGGCCGTATTGCCCCGGATTAAATATCTGCTCGGTGCTGCCCACAAACAGAAAGCCGCCCGGTTTCAGGCTATTGGCAAATTTCGTATACAGCTTATGCTTAGCCCCTTCCGTGAAATAAATCATCACGTTCCGGCAGACAATCAGATCATAACCGCCTTCAAACCGGTCGGTCAGCAGGTTCTGTTTATGAAAGGCAACTTCCTTCTTCAAGTTCTCATTGAAACGATACAGAGAACCTTCTTCCTTGAAGTAGCGAAGGACGATATCCGGAGGCACATCCTTCAATGACCTCTCGACATACAAGCCTTCCGCCGCTTTATGTAATGCGCCATCATCGATATCTGTGGCCACGATGCGTGCACGGTTCAGCATCTTCTGCTCAGCCAGAATCATGGCAAGTGTATAGGGCTCTTCGCCTGTGGAACAGGCAGCACTCCAGATCTTCAGCACACCCGGATTCTGATGCGACAATTCAGGCAAAATCTTATCCCGGAAAACTTCCCAGCGGTTCGGATTACGCCAAAACTCTGAGACGTTAATTGTCATCCGGTCCAAAAATTCATGGAAAAGCGGCTTGTCCTTCATCATCGCGTCATAAAAGTCCGAGAATGTTCCGAAGCCCTTCTTCATGCGCAGCGTTGTCAATCTTCGCTTCATTTGCGTTTCTTTATAATCTGCCAGATTGATCCCTGTGCTTCGTTCGATGCTTCGAACAAAGCTGATATAATCCGGATCATCCAGCACGGGTTCTTGTTCCGTCATCCGTATCATCCTGTTAATCAGATTATTCGCTCCCGCGCTTACTCAATACGTCTACAGCCAAGGGGATAGCGTCTTGTTATACTCCACCAACTCATTCTCTTCAAAAAAATTGGAAATCTCACGTTGTGCACTCTCCGGGGAATCTGATCCATGGATCAAATTATGCGGCGTATGCGCTGCAAAATCACCACGAATTGTTCCAGGCAATGCTTCCTTCACGTTTGTTTTGCCGATGACTTGGCGAGACAAGGCGATAATGTCGTCCCCTTCCCAAACCATGGCAAATACCGGTCCGGATGTTATAAATCCTACGAGGCTGGCAAAAAAGTCTTTCCCTTCATGCTCAGCATAATGGCGCCTCGCCTGCTCGTCCGAAATCTGCACAAACTTGCCTGCAACCAGCTTAAATCCTTTATCCTCCAAACGGCCGACGATTCGGCCGATCAGTCCACGCTGTACACCATCCGGTTTAATCATTAAAAAAGTACGTTCCATAGGCCTCATCACTCTTCCCCTCACTCTAGGATATTGAACAATCATTCCATGCTCATGTGATGTTACATGTTTGTACCCGTATTTTAACAGAAAGCTTCCTAATGGTTAAGGCTAATATGACCGTTTCGTAATAAAATTTGCAATATCTCTAAGCTGTTTCTTGCTCCTGATGTCAGGCAGCGTATCCAATGCAGCCAGTGCTTTACCGATGTAGCGATCGGCAAGGGCTTCAGCTCTTGCGATCCCTTCACTCGAGGTTACAAGCTTCACGGCATCCGACACGTCGCATTGGCCGTTCAGCGCATGAATTCGATCCAGCTCCGCAAGCAGTGCTTCCCTCCGCTCGCTATCCTTCAAGGCAAATATAACAGGCAGGGTAATGTTCCCCTGACGCATATCGCTGCCCGGCGGCTTGCCGATCTGTTTCTCCGTTCCGCACAGATCCAGAAGATCGTCCTGGATCTGAAACGCCATCCCCACGTTGTATCCGAACCGATACAGGCTGTTGGCCACCTGGCGATCCGCATCCGCGGCAAGCGCTCCGAGCTGGCAGCTGACCGCAATCAAAAGCGATGTCTTGCGGCGAATGCGGAGAAGGTATCTTCTTACATCCTGCTCCGTATTAAAGAAATCACGAATCTGTTCCATTTCGCCAATGGACATTTCAACCATCGCTTTGGCCAGAATCTGATGAATTTCGGGCTGCTTCAGGTGAGTCGTCAGTTCGAGCGCTTTGCCGTATATGTAGTCACCGGTATACATGGCGATCCGATTGTCCCATTTTGCCTTAACAGTTGGCTTCCCCCGTCTTGTATCGGCATCGTCAATCACGTCGTCATGAACAAGGGATGCGCTGTGAATCAGCTCAAGCGGCACTGCCACATGCTTCAGCTTATCGATATCATAGTCGCCGAACTTGCCGCCCATCAGCACAAAGACCGGCCGGAGACGCTTGCCGCCTGCTCTCAGCAGATGCAAGGATGTTTCCGTCAGCTCAGGGCTGTCGCCCTCCACACTGAGATAAAGCTCCTTCTCAATGACATCCATATCTTTTTTTAATGTTCCGAATATATCAAATCGTTTCATTTGTTCACCCGTATGCTTAGTTTCTCGTTCCATAACTCCGGCACCACTTCACGCTCCAGCAGGCCAAGTTCATATGCGAACTTGAAATATAAGCGTAACCCTTCCTGTTGTCGTTCGTCAAAATGGTAGCACAGGTTCGAAAAGTATTTCATCCAGAAGCCGCCAGTACCTCCAATTCGCCGAACCGCTTCATCGACAATAGGGGAGAGGTCGCTCACACTCCGCTGCTTGCTCTCGAGGAACATGGCGGCAATCTCAGCCATGCCTTCGGGATTCTGCTTCACAGCATGCCTGTTCACCGCCCAGACGGCAAACGTCATGCTGCAGCCGGTCCATTCTTTCCACCATTGGCCGAGATCCGTCTTATAATAATCCGAATGGCTCCATGAAGCCCGAATCGCATGGTCCCCAATCAGAAGTGCGGCATCCGCTTCAGCCATCATCTCGCTTAACACCGGTTCACAAGTGCGATAGGAATAAGTGCCCCCCAGTGATTTTTCCAGAAGAATCTTCAGCAAGTTGACGGAGGTTGCCGACGTATTGGTTAGCGCAATGGTTGCGTTCTTCAAGGCATCCAGCGGCTTTTTCGAAAACAGGAAGATGGAGTTAACCGCCCCATCTGCGCTAACGGATAAATCCGGCAGCAGCAGGAGCCGGTCCGACATTTCAGCATAGGCAAACGAAGAAAGCGCCCCGATATGGATTTCACCACTGTGCATCCCGCGGTTCAACGCGGCCGGGACTGCCGTTATCATCTCTGCAGGAGTATCCAGTGTTGACGGATTTACGTAATGAAATACCGGCCAAGCGTTGGTGTAACTGATTTTGCCGATGATAGTCTTGCTGTCTGCTCCCGGCATGTCAGTCACCCCATCTTTTGTACAATTGATGTTCAATACGCAGGCTATCCAGCACCTTGCCTACCAGAAAATTCACGATATCATCGATGGTTTTCGGACCATAGTAGAACGCCGGCATCGCAGGAATGATTTTGACGCCAAGCCTGGCCAGCTTCAGCATATTCTCTAAGTGGATCGCATGCAGGGGCGTTTCCCTCGGAACGAGCACCAGCGCGCGGCCTTCCTTCATCATCACATCGGCTGCCCGCCCCATCAGATTATCGGAGGACCCGTGTGCCACCGAGGATAATGTACCCATGGAACAAGGCATAATGATCATGCCTTCAACGAGATAGGATCCACTCGCAATCGTAGCTCCGATATCAGCGATCGGGTGATAAATCACCTTCCCCTCATATCCACCGAATTTTTCGGACAGCATCTCCTCGCGGTTGCCTGCCTGAAAATCCATTTCCTCCTTCAGGACACGCCAGCCTGCATTCGAAATGATCAGGTGCACATCATAGCCCAGCGAGAGCAGGCTTTCGGTAAGGCGTACACCGTATATGCTGCCGCTGGCCCCCGTAATCCCGACAACCCAGCTTTTTCTGCGCGTGGCTTCCATCAGATATACCGCACCACCAAATCAATCAAAGTAAACACAAACAAGATGATGCTGAGCGTACTGTTCATGGTAAAGAAAGCTGTTTGCAGCCGGCTCATGTCGTTTGGCGATAAAATGTAATGCTGATAGAACAAGATTCCGCAGGCAATGAGCATGCCAATCAGGTACCACCAGCCGAGCGGGGTGACAAAGAATAGAATAATAAAGCCAGCCGCGGTCACTACATGGAATCCCCGGGCAAACCATAACGCTTTATGCAATCCGAATCGGGAAGGAATCGAGTACAGCTTCTCCTTCGCATCAAACTTCTCGTCTTGGCAAGCGTAGACAATATCAAATCCCGCTGTCCAGAACGCCAGCGCAATATAAAACACGATTGCTTTCCAGTCGATCTGACCGGTTACCGCAACCCATCCGCCAAGCGGAGCCAATGCGGTTGTAAGTCCGAGAACCAAATGGCACAGCCATGTAAAGCGTTTCGTAAAGGAATAAATAATAAGCATAAAAATTGCAATAGGCAGCAATCGAAAAGCAAACGGGTCCAGCATAAACGTCGCCCAGAAAAATACTGCAAAAGACAAAATAATAAATAAAATCACTTCAAGCGGCTTGAGCAGTCCTGCCGGAATGGCCCGGTTTGCGGTGCGAGGGTTCTTGGCGTCAATGTGTTGATCTGTCAGCCGATTCAGTCCGAACGCGGCGCTGCGTGCCCCGAACATGGCCAGAAAGATCCAGCCGATATCTCCCCAGGAAGGCAGCCCGTCAAACACAACAGCCGATCCCACTAAAGCCCCCATAAAAGCGAAAGGCAGAGCAAACAGTGTATGCTCCACTTTGATCATTTCAAGATACGTTCCTATTTTCTTAAACATCCAGATTCTCCTTGATCCCAATATGTAAGGCTGCGATGCCACCAGTCAAGGGATAGGCCTGAACCTGTTTAAGTCCGGTCTGACGGAAAGCTTCGGCAAGCTCCTCTCTTCCGGGGAATAATGCCAACGATTCCGGCAGCCACTTATACTGCTCATATCGCTTGGCTACCAGTTTCCCCATCCGAGGCAGCACTTGTTGAAAGTAGAAATAATAAATGCCTTTGAACGGCTGCCAGGTGGGCTTGGACAGTTCCAGGCATACAACCATCCCTCCAGGCTTAACCACGCGTTTCATCTCTTGCAATACCTGCATATAATCCGGTACGTTGCGAAGACCGAAACCAATCGTTGCGTAGTCGAATTGACCATCTTCGAACGGAAGGCTCATCGCGTTGCCTTGAACCAGATTGATCTGCTGTTCCAAACCCTCTTTGGCCACCTTCTGCCGGCCGACGTTCAGCATCCCCTCGCTGAAATCAAGTCCGACTATGTGTCCGGATTCACTTGCCTGGGCCATACTGATCGTCCAGTCGCAAGTTCCGCAGCATAGGTCGATAGCCGTATCGCCTTGACGCATATTCATTTTCCTCATCGTATACTTGCGCCAGGCTTTATGTCTTCGAAAGCTGAGAATGTCATTCATCAAATCATATTTCCCTGAGATGCTTTCGAAGACGGAATGAACATACTGCTCTTTCGGATTTTTGCCGTCATGCTTATTCATGTCCAGCTTGTTCGTTTGATTATCCACTGCATCCCCCTACCCTTCACTTACGACGGACCGGAACGTGCTGAGCCGTTTCAGGAAAGGGTCCAATATGCCGGCGTAAGGGCTCTCTTCTACGCGGCTTGCCAGCTGCTGCTGAATGGCACTTACCGATTACCCGGAGCTTATCCAGCAGCTTCTCTGATGCCTTGTGCTTCAGAATCAGCTTCTTCCAATCCTTCATATCCGTCCTCTTACCGACCAGCATTTTCCGTTCCTCATCGCTTCCCGCCTCGATCAGATGCCAATAGGCGTAACCCCATCTGCCGAATTCAGGCGTTGCACAGCGTTCCATCTCCTGCACAAGTGTTTCACATTCCGTGATTTCCCTGAGCAGCTTCTCCCAAGTCTCTTGCACGGATTCCTCAAGCAGCGGAGTAAAAGAAAGAAACAGCTGCATGTTCAGCTGTACCGTTAGACTTAAATAATCTTCCGAAGGCAGCAGTGCTTCTTTCATTTTGCCGTACAAATTCATCTTCATCACGTTAACATCGCTCACAGCCTTGCTAAGAAGTGAGATAACAGCGATTTCGCCCTTCAGGGCAAGAAGTTGGTAAAATCGGCTGCTGAAGTAATCCCCTGCGAGAACTTTTAACTGCCGGGATCTCATCAGCGCCTCTCCTTGATTGCCCTCCGTAACATCGATGCTCTCATGCGTATCGAGTCCCACTTGAACCAGTGAGGTAACCAGCGCGTACAATTCTTCGTGTCCGGAAATATTTCGTCCCGAATCCTTTAAAAATATGTATAGCAAATGAACACGGGCATCCGGGAATTCCGGAAGATCCGTGTGGTTCTTAATCATATCATAATTCATATATTTCTCTGCCAGTTCTGGTACGCGATACGATTTCATTCTCAGCCTCCGTGCACTTGATGTTCTTTTGTCCAATTGAGCCCACAATCCAATCTATTATAACACATGTTCAAGGCACGTACATGCCCTGTCATCTACTAATTTACCCGTTTCAAGGGCTGCTGAATTGCTTCAGCCAAAGATTCGTAAATGTTATGTTGAGGGAGCTTGTTAAGGCCGGCGGCATATCGCCGTTCTCAAGTTGGGTGAGTGCTTCTGCATACCGAGGATCCCATGTTTCTCTGCTCATGTTCGATGCCAACAGCATGTAACGCTTCCCGCCCCAGCGATCAATGGCTATCACTCTCAAATACAACTGCTGTACATTATCGGTACCCTCAAACGAGAAGGACATAACACTTGCAACATCCTCATAGACGTCGGTTACGGTATCTGATTGATCGTTTAATTTGATATCCAGAGTCAGAGCGCCGTCATCATAATCCGCACGGCTAATCCTAAGATGGAGAGGAAGCTCCATCAGCGCATCCACTAATCCGGCATCGTTTAACTCCCGGGAATGATATGGGATTGCAGCGGTCACAGCTCCGACCTTATAACGCGTTTGTGACTGCACGCTAATAAGCAGCGCAAGTATCATGCAGGCGATAGCCGCCGGCACAAGAACAGCTCGTACGGATGGCCAATGCTTCATATTATCTACCTCCTCTGTCCTTAGTTTCCTCCGCTCCCATTAAGTCCATACCTCATTGTATAAAGAAAAAAAGCAGGCTATGCCTGCTTTAAGATATAACGATTAGTTTTCGGACTAGAGGATCGATAGAGCTGTTAGCGTCACTGCCACCCCGAGGGCAGCAATTCGGGCCATATTCATCAGAACAAAATTTTGTACCGCGATCACGAATGTCTTCTCTTTAGAAGGACGAGCCGTAAATTGCACCCCTTTTTTATAAACCGGAATAATCGTTACAAATACCAGAAGAACAAGCACGGGGTGCACCTTCAACATAAGAAGGGCCAGCAGATCAAGGTATGCGAGAACGTAGAAAATACGGAACAGCGATAAGGAATGCTTGAACCCGATGTATACCGGCAGCGTGTACCGCTTGTTCTCCATATCCTCATCCATATCACAGATGTTGTTTGCCAGCATGATGTTAGCAATTCCGAGAATGGCCGGAAGGGACACGACAAGCAGCAGCAGAACTTCGGGAAGATTCACCTGAAGCGAGAGCATCCCTCCATGTATATCAAGAACCGCCAGTCTGTCCTTATCCACGTGGATCCAAACCGAGATAAAAATGATGACAAATCCCATAAACAATCCCGAGAACAGCTCTCCAAGCGGCATTCTTGAGATCGGAATCGGACCGAACGAATATAAGATCCCTACCGCAAAGGACAATCCTCCAAGCAGCAGGATCAGCCAGCCCGTGGAGAGAAAGAGCGCGATGCCGGAGCCGACTGCCGTCAGCAAAAGCACCACAATCACACACAGGACTGCCGTCTCCTTTAGTTTATAACGCACAATCGCATTATGCTGCTCATAACCGAAACCATTCGTCTTGATCGCTTTTTTGTAATCATAGTAGTTATTGATCGCTGTCGTTGCCATATCAAACGACAATAATGAAGCCAGCATAAGGACAAAATGATACCCTTCAAACTGCTGAAAGCGAAATAGCGCGTACAAGGTTCCTAACAGGAACGGGATCATGCTGGCTACCTTTGTCTGAATTTCCACCAGTTTAAAAAAAGATCGGACTCCCATCTTCATCACCCTTTATCATAAAAGTATCTAACTCCAGATTAAAGGATGTGAAAACAGGAGGCTGTTCGAATTGTACTTGACAAAACAGCTTCAAAAGTGACGAATGTTACTTTCTAGAGGCAAACACCAACCTAGTCGGATGTATCCTTGTCTATTCTTCTACGGCTCCACGGTGTTCCCAGCAGCGGCAGTGCCCAGCGGTCCAGGCCATACCAGCCCGTTAGTATATCCATCGTAAGTTAACTCGACCATAGGACTTTTAACAATGTGTTTACGCACTTCCACGTCAAAAAAACGTTCCATACAAAAAAAGCCGCCACCGATCATGGTGGGGCTTCTCAATAATGCCAAGTGAAAATTAACTGCCAGATTCGATTTTCCCGTGTTTCGTCATGACTTCCGCTTTACCGCGTATTTTCACTGCCGATGTATGATCCGTGAACTGTGCGATGATGACTTCGCCTTTATCCAGCTTCTCGGTATGATGAAACCGGGTGTCCTGTCCGCGGGTAAGACCGATGACTTGAACCCCGTAGGTCAAGTGCTTTGACAACAAAATAATCTCCGTTCTGAACGTTCTCCATTTCCAGACCTCCTGACCGTAAGTCTAAAAGAAAAGGCCGTGAACGAATTCACGACCTGTGCTCTTAGGTAATATGTAGAAATCTTTATTTGATTCCGTCTTTGAGCGCTTTACCAGGTTTAAATGCAGGAATTTTGCTCGCAGGGATTTCGATTTCTTCACCTGTCTGCGGGTTGCGGCCTTTCCGTGCGGAACGCTCGCGAACCTCGAAGTTGCCAAAGCCAACCAGTTGAACCTTGTCTCCACTTTGCAGTGCTTCAGAGATCGCATCGAAAACGGCATCAACCGCTTTAGTTGCATCTTTCTTCGACAGCTCAGTAGATTCAGCTACTTGTGTGATCAGATCCGATTTATTCATTCTTTCACCTCCCTAACAAGGATGTGCTCCACTTGCTATTCACTGTTTCCGTTTTACCGCAAATTATACGTGCAATCGGGTATTTTACCCCTATCTCGCGTTTAGAATGCATGACGCGGAACAAATTTATAGTAATACAGCCATCTCATAATTTCAAGCGTTTTGCTTTATTGGACCAAAGAAAACACGAAAAACAGCCGCTAATCGGGACTTTTGACCCGCTAGCGACTGCTTTTTTCCGCTTCCTATCAACGCCTGGATTAGAGAATAATGGCAATCAAACCGCCGGAACCCTCGTTAATAATGCGACCCAACGTTTCCTGTAATTTGTATCTTGCATTGTCTGGCATCATGGCAATTTTGCCCTGAATTCCTTCGCGGACGATCGAGTGCAGCGAGCGTCCGAATATATCGGATTCCCAAATTTTGATCGGATCGTTCTCGAAATCCTGCATCAGATAGCGGACAAGCTCCTCACTCTGCTTCTCTGTTCCGATAATCGGCGAGAACTCGGATTCCACATCGACTCGAATCATATGGATGGAAGGCGCCGTCGCTTTCAATCTTACCCCAAAGCGGGTGCCCTGGCGGATAAGCTCAGGCTCATCGAGAGCCATCTCAGCCAGCGAAGGAGCTGCAATACCGTAACCTGTTGTTTTGACCATTTCAAGAGCTTCAGCGAAGCGGTCATACTCCCGTTTGGCATGGGAGAACTCCTGCATCAGCTGCAGCAGATGATCTTTGCCACGAATCTCAACACCAACGACCTCCATCAAGATCCGATCATACAATTCGTCAGGAGCGAAGAGATCGATCTCTGCGACGCCCTGCCCCATATTCATACCGCTAAGACCAGCGTGGTTAATAAAGTCATACTCCATGAACTGGCTGACAACACGATCCACATCGCGCAGGCGACGGATATCTTTCACGGTGTCTCTAACCGAGTTCTCGTAGTTGCTGCGCAGCCAGTGGTTCTCGTTGAGCACCATAACCCAGCTAGGCAGGTTGACATTCACCTCATGTACAGGGAACTCATACAATACTTCGCGAAGAACGCCGGTTACATCATCTTCGGTCATTGTAGCCGCGCTCAGTGTCATTACCGGAATGTCGTACTTCTCTGCCAGCTCATTACGCAGTTGAAGGGTTTCTTCACTGCGTGGACGCGTGGAGTTAATCACAACCACGAATGGCTTGCCAACTTCCTTCAGTTCCTCAATGACCCGCTCTTCCGCTTCAACGTAAGAACTGCGCGGGATCTCAGCGATGCTGCCGTCTGTCGTTACAACAACACCAAGTGTTGAGTGCTCCTGAATGACTTTGCGTGTTCCGATTTCAGCCGCTTCCTGGAACGGAATCGGTTCTTCGAACCATGGTGTCGAGATCATTCTAGGGCCGTTCTCGTCCTCGTATCCCTTGGCGCCTTCAACAGCGTAGCCTACGCAATCCACCAGTCGTACGTTGACCTCAAGACCATCCGTAACCTTAATCTGCACCGCATTGTTTGGCACAAATTTCGGCTCGGTTGTCATGATCGTTTTCCCTGCAGCACTTTGAGGCAGCTCATCGACAGCTCTTACTCGATCCGCCTCGTTCGTAATGTTCGGGAGAACAATCGTCTCCATAAACCGCTTAATGAAGGTTGATTTTCCCGTACGGACGGCACCGACAACACCTAAGTAAATGTCCCCTCCGGTCCGTTCGGCAATGTCCTTAAAAATGTCCACTTTTTCCAAAAGAGATCCCCTCCTCAAATTACTCCGAAGGAAAAATGCTTTAAGAGCATCCGCTTCGTGTTCCACTCATAGCCAAAGCCATTGCAACAGATGAGCAGCCTTTACAATGTCGCCAGCATCCCGCCGCCGGTATTCCATGAGTTTTGATGGAAACGGCAAAGCGGCGTAACTCGTACATGCATTTGGACTAGTAACATCATATGTACCGGGTTCAAAAATATGACGGTTGCCCCTTAAAGTCCGTCCAGTTTTTTTTAAGATATCGAAGATGTCTAAACAAACTAGACACGAAAAATCAAATATCCCAAGAAAAAACCACCGCATGGAGCGGTCTGTTCTCATGATGCGTCCCCGGACGTTGCCCTGAACCTCATGATGTGGGCAACCGACTCTTGCCCGCACTACTCTTTCAGATTATGAATATGCGCGCACTTTAATAGATATTCCAAATAGATTCATTCAATTTCAAAAAATCATCAAAAGGAGTGCATGGCCGATCCTTTGCTGCTAAAACAAAAAAATACCCGCCGGGCTCGACGGGTATTACAGATAGGAGTCAGGATTGCGGCTGGGCCACGGGCTGCCCGTCCTTCCACGTGTAAGCGACTGATTTTACGGGGACATAGTAGGATTCTTCCTCCAAAAACACCCGTAAATCTTGTCCTTCTTGGGGATCGGCCCCATTTTTCTGGATGGCCTGCATAATATCGAAGGCGTAATCCGCATAAACGGTACCCTCTTCATCCATGATGAAGGTCATCTCCTGACCCGAATACACACTCATCAGTTTCAGGGACTTGGCATCGGTCTTGGACAAGTCCACCGCCGTATAACCCGGATAGAGGGCTTCGCCTGCCGGCAGGGCGTTGTCATGGGACATTTTATACAGATTCACTGCTCTTTGAACGTCATTCACCTTCTGGGTCGTGGTCAAGTCCATGACCTTCACGGTTGGCTTCGTTTCTTCATTAATAATAAGAAAGTAACCGCTGCCACCCTGCTCGAAAGCCGTGTTCGGAATCTCATCGAGGTATCCTCTGCCCTTGAGTTGATCCAGATCGACCCGGTACTTCTCATACCGCGGAATCTCCTGGCCAGCCGTTATAATCGGCAGTATTCCCTGCTCCTTGTAAAAATCGTCCACTGCCGATTGTATTCTCTTGATACTCTCCCTGTATGAAACCTGGTTCTCCTGTAATTTCTCATCAGGGTACAGGCAGCCGGTCAGCAGCATCGGAAAAAGTACCAGGATCAAGATGGCAGACATCCGCTTTGAACGGCCCCCTGCTTGGGTCATCCCATTGACAATACTCAACTAACATCATCCTTCACTTTAAATAAAATCATCCAAATCTCGGCTCCTCGCAGCCTCCAACTGCTTGCGTACCGCAGCTTTGAGCGGATCCTCCGGAATCATGACCGTTACATGGTCTGTTATTCTTGTTTGACAGGATAACCGGTAGCCTTGCTCGATAAGGGTTGAACCCAGCTTTCGAATTTCCTTGGATTCAGGGGGCAAGCAGTGCCCACGCTCCTCCTTCGGTATGATAACCTTGCACATCAAACAGCCGGCTTTTCCTCCACAACGGGTCGGAATACGTACACCAGCCCGACGAGAGGCATCCAGAACATTCGTATGTTGACGAACCTTGGCTTTTTTCTGATCTGGCAAAAACAATACCTCGTAGTCCACCGGTAAACGCACCCCCTTTTCTTCCTTATGTACACAAACCTTCGTGATTGCATCTACATATGCTGTGCTAAAGCTGCAGTCCCATTAAACGATTCAATATCTCAAGATGCTCCACGCTCAGACGATTACGGCTTATTAACTGCTGGAGAAGCGGAATGTGATTGTCCTTGTCCTTCAGGATAGCCTCCCCAATAGCTTCATAACGATCCTGCCTGTCCCGCAGCACGTTGAACACCAGTTCATGGGATAACGGCATCAGCCGTACCGCAGCGTCCCGTATACGGCTCTCAGGCGCTGCTTGGTACAAGAGTGACTCAATCTCTACCCTATAGGAGGATCCTGAAGAATTGATCTGAAAGCTGCCCACCAGCTCGATAGGGACTTCGTTAATGACATAGTGGCTCAGAATCGAGGAATACATTCCTTCCTGATCAAGGCGGGGAGCATCAACTGCCGCTGAAGCCAGCGTCTCATGCAATGGGTGAACACCCTCCGCATCGGTATATAAATCGATATCCCTCGGCGGTTTATCCAGCTTCACGTCCTGTAGAAGCAAGCTGCAGCTCCCGCCAAGCAGCCATGCGGTATAAGCCCGATTCAGTCTGTGAATGGCGGCAGCTAGTACCTTCTCCAATTCCGGCAGATCATTCAGCGTCATGCTGCACCCCTTTTACCTTATCATCCCTGACGGCTTCCTTTGTTATATGATGGAGGCCAGTCCAATAATAAAACCAAAAATCATCATCATAAAGGCCACAAACGACAAAGTGCCGCGCAGGAAACCCTTCGTCTTGCTTCGCGCAAGTGTAACCACGATGACAGACAGCGCCATAATCAATAATGCGACAAGGGACAGCCACATCTTTTGCATTGGATCCATGTCACGAAACTCTCCAATCTCTCATCAAATTATTCAACCTATTATATCACGAAAACGGTACCGCCTCACCCCAGGTTTGTCGAAAAAAAGAACAAAAGCCGCCGCCCAGCTGGACGTGGCTTTTGTTCATCATTGCTGCAACTTATTTGTTCATCATCATTTTCATCAAGGCTTCCATATTGCTTGGATTCATGCCGCTCTTCTTCACGGCTCCGACAATCTCCTGGATTGTATCCTCACTAACCGGTATGTTCGCCATGGAAGACACCTGTTTGATCAGTTGACGGAGCTGGGCTTCATTTTGCATTGTAGACGGCTTAACCGTGCTAGCCAGCTTATTGACAGCCCCTGAAGAAATTTTCTTGCCGCTTTTCTTGTTAATCGCATTCAGTACATCCTTGTGAAAGCTTTTGCTCATTTCCACCCCTCCTCCGACATCCTCACAACAATATATGAGAGAGCTATCGGAATGGTGAATAAGCTAGGTGTGCCACTGTTCCCAAGTTTCAAGCGGCATCAATTCCATCTCGGTCTTGGGATCCCGGCCCATTAAAGCTTCCACAGCAGTACGGGGATTGCGATCCTGGAAGAGCACATGATACAGCTGATCGGCAATCGGCATCTGCACGCCATATTTCTCAGAAATGGCATGTGCCGCTTTGGTCGTCCGAATTCCTTCCACAACCATCCCCATGGAGCCCAGAACTTCGTCCAGCTTCTTGCCTTGGCCCAGCATAGAGCCTGCTCGCCAGTTCCGGCTGTGTTGACTCGTAGCGGTAACCACAAGGTCCCCGATGCCGGCAAGCCCGGCAAACGTAAGCGGATTTGCTCCCATCTCCATACCGATTCGCAATATTTCCGCCAACCCTCTGGTGATGAGCGCTGCCTTGGCGTTGTCACCAAAGCCCAAGCCATCTGACATCCCGGCACCTAGTGCAATGATATTCTTCAAAGCCCCGGCGAGTTCCACACCGATCATATCCCGGTTCGTATATACTCTGAAATACGTGTTCATAAACAAATCCTGGGTAGCTGTGGCGGCCGCAGCATCCGATGATGCTACAACAACGGTAGTAGGACAGCGTCTAACTACTTCTTCCGCGTGGCTTGGTCCGGATAATACCACCACACGTCCTTCCTCACAGCCAAGCTCCTCGGAAATGACGGTAGACATCCGCTTCAAGGATTCAGTCTCGAACCCCTTCGTCGCATGGATGACCAGCATATCCTCAGTCCAATATGGCTTCAATTGGCCCGTGACCTCCCGCATAGCGGATGAAGGTGCAACAATGACCACAGCAACAGCCGAAGAAACCGCTTCTTCCATATGGGTTGTAGCGCGGATATTCGATGATAACTCCACACCGGGCAAATAACGGTTATTGGTATGAGACTCGTTAATTTCACGAGTCTGTTCCTCCGTTCTTGTCCAGACTACAACATTCAGATGATTCGAAGCGAGAACACTTGCCAAAGCGGTTCCCCAACTACCTGCCACCAGAACAGCGACTTTGTCAGACAACACGCTTCCCTCCTTTGTCTTTTCCTTTTCCCGAACCCAACTTATTCTCACGACCCTGTACAAGCTTCACAATATTCGTACGATGCCGCCAGAAGGCGAACACACATATAATCAAGCTTGTCCAAAAAATCGGCCAAGAATATCCTGCAATTAAAAGAAAAACAGGGGTGAGAAGTACAAAAATAAGGGAACCCAAAGATACATAACGGGTAAAAACAATCGATAGAATTGCGATAATGCCTGCTATAAACGCCGGTAAAAAGCAAAGTGTGGCCAGCACACCAATGGCGGTTGCAATCCCTTTGCCGCCTCGAAAACGGAAATAGAGCGGCCAATTATGACCGATTATGGCCGCAATCCCGCATAAACCAGGCAGCCACTCATTGTCTCCCCCGAGCCATCGTCCGATCCAAACCGCAGCGATGCCCTTCATTACATCCAATGCCAACACAAGTATGGCAGGCCCTTTCCCCAAGACGCGGAGGGTATTGGTTGCCCCGGCGTTGCCGCTGCCATGCTGGCGAATGTCGATCCCTTTGAGGATTTTGGCAAATAGTACGCTAAAGCTCACCGAACCAAGTAAATAACACACTACAATCGCTACGATCTCCAGAATCAAGCTATTCTCCCCTAACTCTCATCAGACTTTCTTCGTGTAAATATCCTGATGGGTGTACCTTCAAAATCAAACGCTGCCCGAATCTTGTTCTCGAGATAACGCTCATACGAGAAGTGCATCAATTCAGGATCGTTGACAAATACAACCATGGTTGGCGGTTTAACCGCAACCTGTGTTGAGTAGTTAATGCGCAATCTTCTTCCTTTATCCGTTGGAGGCGGATTGATGGCAATCGCATCCGATATCACATCGTTAAGCAGATGTGTCTGGACGCGAAGTGAATGCTGATCGGCCACATGTTTAACCACGGGGAGCAGCTTCTGCAATCTCTGCTTTGTTTTGGCGGACAGGAATACGATCGGTGCGTAGGTCATGAACAAGAAATGATCCCGGATCTTCTTCTCGAACTGCTGCATCGTCTTATCTTCCTTCTCAACCATATCCCATTTGTTGACAACGAACAAAGAAGCTTTACCAGCCTCGTATGCATACCCTGCAATATGCTTGTCCTGCTCGATGATGCCTTCCTCGCCATTAATGAGCACGAGCACCACATCTGCACGCTCGATGGCACGCATCGCACGCATGACACTGTATTTCTCTGTCGTCTCGTAGACCTTGCCCCGCTTACGCATACCTGCGGTATCGATGAGCACATAACGTTGCCCGTCTTTCTCGAACGGCGTATCAATTGCATCACGCGTAGTCCCGGCAACGTCGCTGACAATAACACGTTCTTCTCCCAATATCGCATTAACGAGGGAAGACTTGCCGACATTCGGTCTGCCAATCAAAGCGACGCGAATAACATCCTCGTCATATCCGTCATCCTCAAGCTCCGGCAAGTTCTCCACGACAACGTCAAGCAGATCCCCGATTCCGGTCCCGTGGCTTCCCGATATGCCCACAGGATCGCCAAATCCTAAGGAATAGAATTCGTAGATATCATCAACACGCTTCAAATTATCCACTTTGTTTACGCTTAGAATAACCGGCTTGCCGGATCGGAACAGAATTTGTGCAACTTCCTCGTCCGATTGGGTAACCCCCGCTTTAGCATCGCACATAAATACGATGACATCCGCTTCTTCAATCGCAAGCTCTGCCTGCATGCGTATGGATTTCAATATCATGTCGTCACCGTCGATTTCGATACCCCCGGTATCGATGACGCTGAACGCTTTGCCGTTCCATTCGGCACTTCCGTAAATCCGGTCACGGGTAATGCCCGGTTTATCTTCAACGATGGCTAATCTGTCGCCAATCAGTCGGTTAAATATGGTGGATTTACCGACGTTAGGTCGTCCAACGATAGCCACTACGGGTCTTGCCATAGTCACTCCTCCTGTCAATTCTTACGATTATCATCATAGCAAAAAACGTTACAATTGGCTAACCTTTCATCTTATTTCTATTATGCTCTACCCCATGTTACAACATCCGTTCACGTTAGTCCCCTAAAAAAACAAATGGCGAACCCAGGTTTCTGGGTTCGCCGACTTCGTTATGATAGGTCAATAGACCGAACAAAACTGTTCCCGGGCTTACTTGAATTTGCTCAGCTTATCGCCAAAACGCTCTCCAAGCGTAACACTCATGCCTTGATTGTTCAAAGAAACGTTAGGGTTGTCTTTCAGATCGATTTTAGGACCTTTGGACGGTTTTTCAGCTCGTGGAGCTTGAGCTGGTGCCTCTTCAGTTTCTTTGATGCTCAGGCTTACACGCTGCTCGGAAGTGTTGATATCAAGCACTTTAACCTGAACTTCCTGGCCTTCTTTCAATACTTCTTGCGGAGTACCGATATGCTTGTGGGAGATTTGGGAGATATGAACCAAACCTTCAACACCTGGAGCCAGCTCAACGAATGCGCCAAAGGTAACCAGACGTTTTACAACGCCTGTCACGATGTCGCCAGTGTTGAATTGCTCTCCAGCTGTTTCCCATGGACCAGGAGCTGCTGCTTTGATACTGAGGCTGATTTTGCCTTTTTCAGGATCAACTTTCAGCACTTTCACGCGAACTTGGTCGCCTTCGGACAATACATCGGCAGGCTTCTCAACATGGCTCCAAGCAATCTCGGATACATGAACCAAACCGTCAACGCCGCCCACGTCAACAAATGCGCCGAATTGGGTAAGACGTTGTACTGTACCTTCCAGCACTTGACCGTCTTGAAGCTCGGACATTACTTTTTGTTTGTTGGATTCGAACTCTTCTTCCAGAACATCCTTCTGGGAAAGAATCACTTTGTTGTTCTCGCGGTCCAGTTCTTTCACTTTTACGCGAAGTGTGCGGCCTTTGTAGTCGCTGAAATCTTCAACAAAATGACGTTCTACCATAGACGCAGGAATAAAGCCGCGTGCACCAACATCGGCTACAAGTCCGCCTTTCACCACGTCAGCCACCGTTACTTCGAATACGTCTTGATCTGCAAAATGCTTCTCAAGCTCTTCCCATGAATTCTCGGTGTCGATCGCGCGCTTGGAAAGAACCAGGCTTTCCTTGTCATCGTTAATGCTAACGACTTTGCACTCTACCTCTTGGCCAACCTGAACCGCATCAGATGCATTATCAAGTTGTACAGAAGACAGTTCGCGAACAGGAATTACGCCGTCATATTTATATCCAATGCTTACGTAAGCTTGGTTGTCCTCCAGTTTGACGATCGTCCCTTTCACGGTGTCCCCTTTTTTCAAGGATACGATTTGGTCCAGCTGCTCTTGGTTTTCAGCAGCCTCTTGATTTCTTGTTTCTTCCGACATGTCAAATAACCTCCTCAATTCAAACCCCATTTATTTAAACTCGCATTCGCGAAGTTCAAAACATAATTGCTGTAGTATCTTTCCAACTTTCCCATGCTTTTTATGCATGGAGCGAATAAATCAGTTCACGGTTGGTTTGCCGCTTGCACGCATTTCATGAATCTTCGCCATGATCATTCCAGTTGCCGCATCCAGTGCCTCTGGTGATTTATCCCCCTCAAACTGGGACAGATCCACAGGTGCGCCGTAGATGATCTTCACTTTTCTAAAAAGCTTGTAATCACCGATAATCGCAGCTGGTATGACCGTTGCCCCGCTGCGGAGAGCAAAGCTTGCTGCACCCCGTTTCGCTGCGGTAGCATCCGAGTTGCGTGTCCCTTCGGGAAAGATGCCCATGATCTCGCCGGAACGCAAGATGGTAAGGGCCATCTTGATGGAATCTTTGCTCACTCCACCGCGCTTCACCGGAAAAGCTCCAAGCTGGCGGACCAGCCATCCGAACACCGGAATTTTGAACAGTTCCGCCTTCGCCATGAATTTCACCTGGCGTTTGACGTGGATCCCGACAGATATTGGATCTCTTATGCTAATATGATTGCTGCAGATTAGCACGCCGCCTTCTGAAGGTATGTTATGTACGCCGACAGATTCAAATCTGTAGAGAATAGCGAACAAACCGCGGACCACCGCTCTGCAAAAAAGATAAATCATTGCTTTTTCTCCCCATCCCACTTAAGTTTCGCAATATGAAAGAATCGCTTCAACAACCTGGTTGATATCCATATGTGTCGTATCCAGAATGATGGCATCCTCTGCGCATCGGAGCGGCGACACTTCACGTTCCTGGTCAAGCCTGTCACGTTCTGCGATATCTTTTTCCAGTTGTTCCAGCGTGATGCCTTCATCACTCAACTCATTGAAGCGGCGGAGAGCACGTTCCTTGACACTGGCCGTCATGAAAATCTTCACCTCAGCATCCGGCAAAACCGTCGTGCCAATGTCACGCCCATCCATGACAACGCCTTTCTCCAGCGCCATTTGCTGCTGCAAACGGACAAGCTTTATCCGTACGCCCTCGATTCGTGCATATTTGGATACCACTGCACTAACCTGGTGTGAACGAATATAGGGTGTGACATCTTCCCCGTTCAGCAAAACCATTTGACCATTTTCATGCGGTTTTAATTCAATCACCATGTTTTGTGCATATTGAAGCACTTTTTCGGGATCTTCCGGAGAAATCCCTTGGTTCAGCATGAACCAGGTGACTGCCCTGTACATGGCTCCGGTATCCACATAGATGTACTGCAGCCTGCTGGCCACCATACGTGCTACTGTGCTTTTACCCGCGCCTGCCGGACCGTCAATGGCAATATTGATTCTGTCGCGATAACCTGTCCCCTGCATAACCAACGGGGCATTCCTCCTCAAACATATACCTCGAAATCGAAAGGGCTTACCATCCAGATAGGACGGAATCACACTTCCTGAGAAAAAATATACAAGAAAGCGCGAGATGAATTCTGCACCATTCTTATATTTCAAGAAAAAAGCAGGCGCCCGCCTGCGACGTGAAAATTATACCACACTACCTAGAGTGATGCAAAAGAGAAGGGGTGTTTTCCCCCATCCAATCGTTTACATTTGGCTCGTTAACGGGAACGCCCTCCATTTGCTGAACCGGCGAAATATAGGGCCTGCTGGGCTCATAATGCAGCAAAAGCTGGGCAATGACCAAAGCGACTACAAGCCCGATCAGCAGCTTAAACAGCGCTTTTCCGTAACGGTCATGAAGGGCTTGTCCATTCTCATGGAGCGCAGCATTAAGTTCTGTTTCTTCATTCAACGGGTCTTGATGAGGCTTTGCTTCTGTCATGGCAAACGGTCCCTCCGGTACAAATTTCGGATAGTGTACCACCGTTATACCATTTTTATGCATCATCGATTGCGAAAATCGAACTGTCTTTCGAAACAATACCGGATCAGCTTTTGACGTTCCATATCTACGATATGATTGAATTTCAGCATAACGATGCTTCGATTCGTGGGCAGCTGCTTAACCCGCACCACCTCGCCTTCAAAAGGGACGTGCTCCACCGCACCATTCTTGTACGGTATCAGAACCCAGCAAGTCAGCAAGCTTCCTTCCGAAATGGATTGGCCCGGTTTTAGATGAAAGGATACCCCGCCGCCGCCGACATCATCGGTTTTGGTTAAGAACTGTGTGCCGTCTTTAGCAATAACAGCAACTTCGAGCTCCGCCTGCACCCTCAGGAAACTTCTTCTCTGAACCTTCGTTATCTGATCGGGATCCGGCTTCTTAATTCGAACCAGCCGTATAATGTCTTCGTGATGGCTCAAGACGTAGGAATTAAAGTAGTTCTTCACGCCGCCTTCACTTAGGAAATACGCTGACAGCTCGTCCCCAATGAAGAGCTTCTTCAGCCTCCCGGTGCCTTCCTGCAGCGGAACCTCCATATACATGGATTCATCATCCATGTCGGAAATGCGGGATTTATATACAATCTTGGCTTCCTTTTCATCCCCCGTATCCAACTGGATATAGAGGACATCATTGATCTTTGGATACAATGCGCTCACCCACTAATTCATGATAATCAATATTTACCATTATATCATGCGAACCCTGGGTCCATGGGATAAAATCTTCGATTGAAAATGTAAACATGTCTCCCCTTCGCAAACAACGGTTTGTCTGAGGCACTATTCAAGCGCTGATTCCACTGCATCTGCACATTAAAAAAACCGGTCAAGGAGTCTCCTTAACCGGTTCATACCACCATGTTTAGCGCCGTTATTTAATGCCTGCCTGTGCATCCTTCACGACTTCAACCGTTTCCTCAAGGCCGGTATCCGAATTAATATAGATCCGGTATTGCGAGCCGTTGATACGTCCGCCAAACTCGTAGCACAGCACATCCTCCGAACGGTCATTCTTAATTAATGCTTTGCGGTGATAAAGCACCTTGAATTCAGGGTTCAGCACTTTCTCCGCTTCTGCAAGACTCATCTTCGGCTGTGGAATTTGCCGCTTCATCTGGTGCTCATATACAAAGTCGCTGGCCTGAAAACCAATGACATCCCCGTTGTCCATCGCCGAACGAACGGTGATTTTCTCCGGATAGATCAGGACGCCGTCCTCTTCACGGACAAAAGAGAAGTTGGCGAGGTTGTCGTATTGGTCAGCTGAAACCACGGTCATGTCGGAGTAACCCTTTTTCGTCAGGAATTGCTGAGCTTTGTCGATGGCATCCTGGACCGATACTTTCTTCGCACCGACCTTGCGCTCATCCGTATAGGAGATCAATTGCCCTCCTTTTTCGGTAAAATCCAGGCTGAGCATATGACCGTTCGGGTGTTTTACCTTAGCTGTATAAGATACCCATTCCGTGCCGCTGCCGTTCTTCGTGACTTGGACCTTGGCCTGGTTGCCAGCATCCGAGACCTTCAGCGCTTTCCGCTTCACATCCTCTTCCGAAATCGGCATGCCTGCCAACTGTTTGACAGAGCGTCTGTCATAAATGCTGCTGACCGACGGACCCCAGTCCAGCTCAGGGTAAGACTCGACTTTTTTGTCTACCGTTTTGAAACCATCGATAATGGAGTTGTCTCCTACCTTGTTCGTGGCAAGTGCTGTTTCTACATCCATCCAGCGCAAGCTGTTGGTGATGACTTTGTTCTGCACATGCTGCAAATCCTTCGTAATTTCGCCGGAGTTGGCATATAGGGATTTCAGCGTTTTAACCTCATTGTCACTTAGCGGTTCCTTGGTGAAATCTCGGACACCTGTTTTATAGGCAAAATTCGATATCCGGGATAAGAATTCTTCGGTCTTGTTGAATGGCAGCAGCGTAAGCGGCAGCTGGCTGATCTCATTCTGTGCCTCGCTGGTCAGACGCCATACATTCATCAAGCCCTTCCGGTGCATCCCCTGGGAAGTAGAACTGACCGCAAGTGTGTTGCCGAGCTCGGCATGGATCCTGTCCATATTGTAGGACAAGTCGTGGAATGCCCGTTGGTATTGGTTCTCGGCGTTAATCAATATTGCGTTTTTCTCTTTATTCTCTTGATATCCCCATACCAGAGCCCCGATCAATAAAATTGTGGCCACAGGAAACAGAATAGCACTTAATCGTTTGTACATGATGCGATAGTCTCCTTTCTTCTACTCACTGAGGTTAGTTTGACTAGAAGGAAGAAGTCTTATGCATATCTGTATAATTACTTCATCATTTAGAAATCTTCCTCAATATCGAAGTGATCCCGGTTGTTGCACAGGCACTGCTTAAACCCGGTTTCGATCCGGCCATCTTCCTTCTTCCCGCGCAGAATAAAGCGCTCACCACAATCTTTGCAAAGGATTTTCACTTTTATACGCAAAAAAAGACACCTCCCACTCTATATTTCCTTGGCTGACAGCCAAGGCCTATAGAATGAAGTGTGCCCTTATTTATTACGTGTTAACCTCTTCCTCCCGTTTTATGAAACGAAAAGGAGAACGGTTGTTAGCCCTTGAGATTTTACCCATGCCGCCATACCATAACAGCACCATCAGCGGCACGATGAACCATATCCATGAATGGGCCAGCAGATTCAGAATCAGGTCGTACAGACCGTGCCACATCCAAGGCAGGAGGAGGGACAAAGCTAGGAAAAATCTTCTCCGCTTTCCTTCCGTGAATCTCGCATGCCCCATGTAGTAACCCATGATGACACCGAACATAGCGTGCCCCGAAACGGGTAGCAGTGCCCGCAAGAACATGGGACCAAAAGCAGCCTGACTGTACCACGCGTAAAGCAAGTTCTCTACAGTAGCGAAACCCAGCGATATAGCCGCTGCATAAAGGATACCATCATAAGGCTCGTCAAATTCCTTGTGTTTGAAAATAATATGGTACATCATAAACCATTTCAGAAACTCCTCAACGCCCGCTGAAACGAACAGTGAGTTGACTACCGGATGATCGCCAAGCCATAGTATCATTCCCCGCTGCAAAATCATAATCGGGAAAACGATCAGAACCCCAAGCATAAACACCTTGATCACCATATGCAGGGGTTCTTGATCATACCTATCTTTCAGGTAAAAATACGTGAGCAATGCGAGTCCCGGCGCCAAAGCTGACGCAATTACCGAGAACACCAGCACTAAAAAATTCCCCTTCCGTTAGTTGCGGGCCTGAAGTCCGGCACGCACGCCCACATTGATTAACGCTGACGCTGGAAGTGTGTACAGATTACCTCAACTGCTTGCTGAGGCATCACTTTCTTCCCGTATTCCTCCAGCACAGCTTCCGTTACTGAGGAGGATTCGCCGAATTCAGCCAGCATGGCAATGACCGCCGGCAGCTTCTCGCTGTTCAGTTCCTCAGGATCGAAATACAAAAACCATTTATCCATATAGTGATAGAGCTTACCTGCTCCGTCTACAAGTTCCTTCAACATATGCGATGCTTCAATGAGCACTTCAAAATCTTGAAAAACATAGACGATGGTATCACTTTGATCCAGCGTTACTTCCATTTCATAAATCTCGTCCGGCATATCTTCTTCGGACAAGCTGCTAAAATGGTGATCGTATTTCCCTCTCGTCACAATAACCACCATGCCCTGGGCAGGCAGTGCAAACACCTCAACGGCAAGAGGTCCGGTGGCATCAAACCCGAGTTCACTGTAGGCCTGATCCATCATCTCCGTAAACAGGTCATAAACTTTCGGTATTTCCTGCCACATCTCTTCCTTCTGGATCCCACGCTCACTCAGATCGTCAAACGTGAGGAAAATCCGTATCTTATCTTGACTCAAACGCTCTATTTTCATGACAGGATCCTCCTTACGTAAACAAAAGTTTATAACAAATTATGATGTCTGGATTATGACGTGATAAAAATGGTTTTATATAATTGATTTTATCATTTAATACCCACAAATGCACGTAAATATGTAGCTGAAGAAAAAAGAATCATTCACAGGGATGTGAAGTCCACTCCCCGAGAATGATTCAAAAAGGTGCGTGTCGTTTACAAACCCGGTATGACGGTGTGAGTCTCTTTGAGAATCTGTTCGACTTCGTTCTTCACGTCTGGATTGTTGCGGATAAAGTCCTTTACTTGCTTCAGGTTGGCAGCTTTCGAATGGGTCGATGTCTGTCCACCAGAAGTTCTGTCGGAATGAGTGGAGCCGTTACGGCCTGAACTGGGAGACACGCTTTCATGGCTTGAGCCGTAGTTATGGCTTTTTGTGCCTTGAATTTTACTCATCGCGGTATCCGCAAAGCGGCCCAGGTTCACATCTTTCATCATGGAAGAGAAACCCATGTTTTTACGGGAAATCATCCGGCATGCAACGGCACCGATAATGACACCATATAGAAATGACGAAGTCTTCACAAATGATACCTCCTTCTATGTTAAACTCGAGATTATTGTTCTCGCACCGCCAGGAACTCATGCTACATAAATACAGGAAAGTGAGATGGAATCATGGTTAGAACACGAACAGTCCTTCTGCTGGCCTGCTGTCTTATGCTCAGTGCGTGCGGCAACAACGGCGCTGCTCAGAAGCAAGACGCGGCTGCGGAAGGCGGTAATGTGCCGACAACACAGCAAAATGAAACCGGGCAGGTGCCCCCTCCAAGCGGGAGTACGGACGCTGTAAACGAAACGGACAAGCCTGATCCGGAATTGAGTGCGAATGGATCTCAAGAACCGCCGACGGATGAACCGGATAAAAAGCCGGATGCAGTGGCTTCCGCCAAACCGCAGTATCACATGAATAAAGTGTACCGGATTGTACCCAATGACGATTCCGTGCCAGACAAGGTGGTGCTGCTCACGTTTGACGACGGCCCCAAGGATAAGGACATGATCAACCAATTAATTGACACACTCGACAAACATGAAGCCAAGGCCATCTTCTTCGTTAACGGATATCGAGTGAAAGAAAATCCCGAATTGCTGAAACTTATCCACGACCGCGGTCAAGTGATTGGGAATCATTCCTGGGATCATATCGATCTGAAAAAAGAGAGCAAACAGAACGTAGAGGAACAAATTGGGAATGTGCAGAAAATCGTAAAGGAAACGATTGGTACGGAACCGAAGTTCTTCCGACCTCCTTTCGGCTCTGGCGGGGATACCGTCAAGGCCATTGCCAAGGATCATGATTTGTTATTCATGACTTGGTCCAACGGCTCGCTGGATTGGGAAAGCAAAAACAAAAACAAACCCGATGCTGTGGTTAACAATGTACTGGAGCAGCTTCATCCCGGCAGCAACATCTTGATGCATGAGCTTCCCTGGACCGTCGAAGCACTTGACAGCCTGCTCACCAAGCTCGAGTCTAAAGGTTATGGATTTGTGGATCCTGGATTGATCGAACCGAAAATAAGATAACCCTCAATACAAAAAAGCCTTAATTCCGCCGTCATCACTTTGACGAGTTGGAATTAAGGTTTTTTGCGCAATGTAATGACATGATATTCGGCCGGACACTTCAAGCGCAGCGGGATGTGCGAGGTGCCAAATCCGCGGCTGATCAACATTCGGGAAGTGTGAAGGCTGTCGCCAACTTTTCTCGGCAGTGAATACCAACCTGATTTAAACTTCTTATAGAAGCGCTCCAGCCGTACGGCACCGGCAAAAGGAAGCACGATCTGTCCCCCATGCGTATGTCCTGCCAGCAGGAGATCACCGTTCGTTTCCTCCCTGTCCTTCACCCAGATCGGATCATGGACAAGGATGATGTGGTATGAATCTTCTTTTGGATTGCCGCGAAATTGCGTATACGGATGCTTTTTGCTTGCTGGCTGCCGAATTCCGCTCAGCGTTATACTCTCTTCATTCTTCTTCAGTGTAATTGTCTTATCACTCAACAAGGCGACCCCTGTCTCGCGCAGAACCTGACGAACCGCATCCTTGCCTGCATATAGATCATGATTACCCAGGACCGCATATACGGGGGCTATACGGAGCAGGACCGACATGTTATGCCTCATCCGCTGAAAGGATACCCCTTTTTCCGTAATATCTCCTCCAAGAAAAACGCAATCCACTGGCAAGAGATTGGAGGTCAGCTTCTGTTCTGACAAAACTCTGCGATGTATATCGGTTATGAACAATATTCGATACCCGTCAAAAGACTGAGGAATACGGTCGGATACAACTTCCTCTTCACGTATGCGATATCCTCCGGCTTCGGACCTCATCCAGCCGATTGTGCCTGCACCAACAGCCGCAGCACCGGCTAACCACATCAACACACTCATAATAACTCCTTTAATAATTCGCTTAATGGAGGCGCGCCGATCAGTCCCCACCACAACAGTCCTACCATTAATAATATGAATATGACAATCAATGAGTTCACAAACCATTTGCTCATTCTGACACGATAGGAGGAATACGTATTCGTTCGTTTAGGCGCCGATACCTCTTCCCCGGATTGACCTGAGCGTGACCTTGTCGATCTGGACCGGCTCAGTCCTTCAGTCGGACTGTCGTCCTGAAGTTTCTGCTCCACCGGTTCTTTATGTACCGATGATTTAGAGCGATTTAATGTATCTTCTGCACGTTGTGACTTTGATGCAGTTCCTTGTTCCGAAGCAGCGGGTGTCTTGTTCTTCCGGCCTTTATTGCGGCTCCGATGTCGTTCCATTCTGCTAAGCTCGTTCATTTTCCTCTTTCCTCCGAAATCGAATCAGCATCCCTGAGATGAAATCAATCAGAAAATGGCACAGTATAGGCGCCCACAGAGTACCTGTATGAATATAGACGTACCCCAGGCCATAACTGCTCAAGAAAACCCATCCTGTAGGAAGCCAATGCTTTAGATATCTGACATGTATAAGCGCGAACAAAATGCTGGTCCAGTAGGGTCCAAATGCATGCTGTACCGCTCCACGAAACAGAAGTTCCTCACATACAGATACAATCAGGGCAATCACCAAAATATGCCATACCGGCCTGTTCCGAAACAACATTTCATTGATTCCGCCGTCATCCATACTATCTTCAGATACAAAACGGGACAATACAAAATCCACAATCAGCATAGCTGCAGCAAGACCAAGGCCCCAATATACAAACTCGACTTCTTTCGGAATGACAAACAGCTCAAACGGATTCCTCTTTTGAAACAAGATCCAGATCAAACCCACAATTAGGGTTAAGGCTTGGGTAAGATACAGATTGATAAGCAGCAGTCGGTCATTCAGTTGATGGGCTTCGATTCTTTTTACGCGTATTTTAAATTTTTTCATAGAAGATGGGCCTGTCTTTCATCTTGATATTTTAGGATAATCTTCGTGTACAACCTCAGTGATATAAGATTGATTCCATCATAGGCGGGCATAAGCATCATAGCAAATTACCGGCATGGTATTCAAGGCTATCCCCTGTTTCTTCGCTCTAAGGACGGAATAAACACCTATTGACACAATGTTAGAGCCATGATACATTATGAAAAAATTAATCTGTGAAAACCGATGATGGAAAAAAGAAGCTGCAACGTCCTCAGAGAGCCGATGGTTGGTGGAAATCGGTGGCGGTAAAGTATTCTTGAGCGTTCCTGAGATATTTCGCTGAACATTGAAGTAGGCGTAAATCGGATGATATCCGTTACCAATCATGGTCTGAACAGACCGCTTGAGGCTGCAGCAAGACAGCAGCGAATAAGGGTGGCACCACGAATAACTCTCGTCCCTTACTACGGAAGTAGTATGCGGATTGAGAGTTTTTTATGTTCCTGATTCTTTGTCACGACACCGCGTCAAACCTGTATAGAATTCTTCTGGCTTTACTAGGCAATCTTTGAACGTGTATAACGGAATGCGCGCCAAGCGTAATCCTTATTCAATATTTCAGTACCGCATTTATAGAGAATCTTAAGGAGGAAGAGAAACCATGTTTAAAGTATTGGTATCGGATCCGATCAGTGATTTGGGGATTCAGCAGTTGATGGATGCTGCCGATGTGCAGGTAGACAAAAAAACCGGGCTCAGTGAAGATGAGCTCACTGCCATTATCGGAGAATACGACGGACTCCTCGTACGGAGTCAGACACGTGTAACAGAACGCATTATGAATGCAGGAACAAACCTCAAGGTGGTTGGCCGGGCTGGTGTCGGTGTGGACAATATTGACCTGGAAGCTGCTACGAAGCGCGGTATCGTTGTCATTAACGCTCCGGATGGCAATACGATTACAACGGCCGAGCATACCTTTGCTATGATGATTGCCCTTGCCCGCCATATCCCGCAAGCCTATGCAAAAACTATAGGCGGATCCTGGGATCGCAAATCCTTCCTCGGCGTCGAGCTGCGCAATAAAACGCTTGGCGTTATGGGAATGGGACGAATCGGCAGCGAGGTTGCCAAACGCGCCAAGGCATTCGGCATGAACATACTTGCCTTTGATCCGTTCTTAACGGAGGAGCGTGCAGACAAACTCGGCGTGAGTCTCTCCTCGGTGGATAACATTATCCGCAATGCGGATTTCATTACGGTCCATACTCCGCTTACTCCTGAGACCCGCCACATGATCGCAAGACCGCAGTTTGAAGTGATGAAACGCGGCATGCGTATCGTGAACTGTGCACGCGGCGGTATTATCGACGAGCGCGCACTGGTCGAAGCCATTGATGAAGGCATTGTAGCTGGAGCTGCTTTTGACGTATTCGAGCATGAACCGCCGGAAAGCGACCATCCGTTCCTGACCCATCCAAAGGTGATCGTGACTCCGCATTTGGGTGCATCTACGATTGAGGCTCAAGAGAACGTAGCCATCGATGTATCGGAGCAGGTGCTGCATATTTTGCGCAATGAGCCGTTTAAGAATGCCGTCAACTTCCCGCTTGTAGCAGCAAGCGTCATGAACAAACTCCAGCCATACTTCTCCCTCGGTGAGAAACTCGGCAGTGTGGCCGCGCAAATTACCGCGCACGCTGTGAAGGAGATTCATGTCGACTATGCGGGCGAGCTGGCTGAAGTGGATACCCAAGCGTTGACACGCTACATCGTAAAAGGCGTGCTTGAGCGTCATCTCGGAAACGAAGTGAACATTGTAAACTCCATGCACCTGGCCAAAAGCCGTGATCTGCATGTCGTTGTATCTCAAACACCAAAAACGAAAGACTTTACCAATCTGGTTACCGTTACGCTTAAAACCCAAAACGGTCTGGAGCGGATTGTAGCCGGTACACTCCTTCTCGGTTATGGGGAACGGATTGTCCGCCTTGACAAATTCCCGGTCGATATCTCGCCGGAAGGTCATCTGATTCTGATCTCGCATAACGATAAACCGGGCATTATCGGTCGTGTCGGGACGCTGCTCGGCGAGAACGATGTCAACATCGCCTCCATGCAGGTGGGCCGTAAAGTCATCGGCGGCGAGGCTATCATGCTTCTGACCGTAGATAAGGACGTGCCTAAAGATGTTCTGATCAAACTCACAGGGCTGGCAGAACTGAACACCGCGCAACAAATTGCACTGGGCTAAACAACTGATTCAGATAAACGCGGGTTAGTCGATGTTCCACGTAGAACAAGATTAACCCCTTTATTTCAACAAAAAAACACGCTCCATGTGAGCGTGTTTTTTCTTTTGTGCGGGCATTCCCTATGATTCTACCGCTTTTATGGGAATGATCATCGTAAATATGGTGCCTTTGCCAACCTCACTCGTTGCGTTAATCGTTCCGTGATGCGCAGTCACGATGTTTTTCACAATGGCGAGACCAATACCGGTACCCACCGTTTCACCTCTTACACGCGCTTTGTCCGCCTTATAGAACCGTTCGAAAACAAAGGGCAGATCTTCGGGTGGAATGCCGACACCCTGGTCGCAGATTTTCACCTGAAGTGCTTCATCGTCCAAAAGGGTGATCCGGTCTGCGGTGATCTGGATTTGTTTGCCTGAAGGGGTGTGACGGAAAGCATTATCCAGCAGATTCGTAAGCACCTGCTCCAGCTTATCTTCGTCTGCTGCTTCAAGCATCAGATTCGGATGAAGTTTATTCAACTGAAGATCAATTTCCCGCTCCTTGGCACGCACGGCGAATTTCCGGTATACCCGCTCGCACAATTCACCGGCATCCATTTTCCTCAGTGACAACTCCGCGTGTCCCGCTTCCATGCGTGTCAAATCAAGCAGATCCTTCACCAAGCGTCCCATCCGTAGAGATTCCTCATGGATGACCTGGATAAGCTCCCTGCTCTCTTCCGGCGAAGCCGCCATGCCGTCAAGCAATGCTTCGCTGTAACCCTGCATCATCGACAGCGGTGTCCGGATTTCATGTGACACATTCGCAATGAAATCCGTACGCATCTTCTCCAGGGTCACCTGCTCGGTAATATCCCTGAGCACGACAACAGCGCCCCGGATCATATCGTCCGCGTACAGCGGGGCCATATGGGCCGACCATATCCCCTGCTTGACATGCAGGTCTGCACTCTGGTCCCTGCCTTCGTTCACGGTGCTGTAATAGAGCTCGCTCAGCGGCTTCGGCATTACATCAGCGGCCCAGCCGCCCCCTTGCAGCTCATCATCCCACTGCAGTCCCTTCCAGGTCTTCATGATTTCCTGTCCGGGCGGGTTCACCAGTATAACTTGACCATGATGGTCAAAGGTAATGACCGCGTCACTCATACTTCTCAGCACGCTGGACAGATGCTCCTTCTCATGGTTCAAATTACGAATATTTGTCTCCAGTTCGGCTGCCATATGGTTAAACGTATTGGCCAATTCACCGATCTCATCACTGGTTACCAGATTCAATCGTGTTCCGTATTTCCCTTTCCGAATATCATTGGCAGCCTCAATCAATTGCTGCATGGGCTGCGTGATCTTGGTTAACAGAAACAGTCCAAAAAAGGTGGTCATCGAGAATCCGATGATCGCCACATAAGTAAATAAACGTTTGATGGCATCCGAATTCGCAAACGTGGTGTCGATATACGGCAGCAAAAATAATCCGAGCGTCAGCAGTACGCACGCAACCAAACAGGTTATCGTAATCCACAGCTTGCCGACAAGTGATCTCCAGAAACTCACGTTACTTCGGTACCTCCAGCTTGTAGCCTACTCCCCATACGGTTGTAATCATCGCTGCGGAATCGGAGGATACCTTATTCAACTTCTCGCGCAATCGCTTCACATGGGTATCCACTGTGCGAAGATCACCGAAGAACTCATAATTCCATACATCCTTAAGCAGTTCTTCACGAGAAAACACTTTATCTGGCGAGGATGCCAAATAGTGAAGAAGTTCGTATTCTTTCGGCGTCAGGCTGATTTCGTGTCCTCCTGCCGTCACGCGGTGAGCGTCGTGCTCTATGACGAGATGCGGGAATACGATGCTGTTGCTTGGATTCGTTTCCTTGCTCAGGTAGGCAGTCGCTGAAGACCGGCGTAAAATAGCTTTTACACGATAGATAACCTCGCGCGGACTGAACGGCTTCACGACATAATCGTCGGCCCCCACTTCAAAGCCCTGTACGCGATTGATCTCCTCGCCCTTGGCAGTCAGCATCAGGATCGGCGTAGACTTCACCTGACGAAGACGCGTGCACACCTCGACGCCATCCATGCCGGGCAGCATGACATCCAGAATAACAAGTCCATAATCTTCTGAGCTGGCTTTGCGAAGCGCGGTCTCCCCATCCTCCGCCTCTTCGATTTCATAACCTTCCTTCTCCAGATACATCTTCAACAATCGACGAATCCGTTCTTCATCATCTACAACAAGGATACGATTTCCGTGCTCTGACATTGGCAGCAGCTCCTTCATGTTTATAGGGAAAATCAGAAGTGGCCCTCTTGAATAGGAAAGGGCCCTTCTGATTGTTAATTCATTGCTATTAAGTTAACCATTAATCGGTTCCGGCATAAGAGTGCAGGCCCGCAATAATCAAGTTAACGCCCACCAGCGTGAACATGACAACGATAAAGCCAATAACGGACAGCCAGGAGGAATGTTTGCCCTGCCAGCCCCGTGACAGCCGCAGATGGAGATATACGCTGTAGAAGAGCCAGGTGATAAGCGCCCATACTTCCTTTGGATCCCAGCCCCAGAATCGGCCCCAGGCAATTTCCGCCCAGATCATGGCGAATATGAGTCCGCCGAGCGTAAATACCGGGAAACCAATCGCAATGGCGCGATAACTGATCTCATCCAGATCATCCGGATCCAGTCTGCCGAGCGCAGGCTGGATGAACTTCGCCAGCGGCTTGCGCAGAATGAGACGGAGCAGACCGTACAGGATCAAACCGCTGAGCAGCGACCATATTACTGTATTCAGCTTCCGTCCTGCATTCACCCCGTGCATCCATGACGGAGCTTCCATGAGCGGAGATTTCATGCCCAGGAAGGATTGCATACTCTCCGTCTCACTCTTATACGGTGCAACAAGTGGAGGCATGTTATATTCCACTTTTACTATTGTACTATTTTCTGTCTTCGGGTCAACCAATGTCTGATTAAACTCGGCCTGATATCCGCCCGCACGGAAGCTGTATACCGACAAAATAAATCCGATCAGTACCACGATGGCAAACATACAGAGCTCAAGCCAGCGCTGTTCCCTGCGCGAGCCCTTGTCAGTTCCGCTAAAGTTAACGGTACGAAGCAGGTGCATCAATCCGGCTATAAAACCGACGGCAAAAAACGCATCACCCAGCGCCGCCAATGTCACGTGAATCCCCAGCCAGTAGGATTGAAGCGAAGGAATGAGCGGCTGTACCTGCTGCGGAAATACGGCTGCATAAGCCATGATCAGTATAGCCAGCGGCAATGCAAACAATCCGAGCAGCGATTTTTTGTAGATAAAATAAAGGACAAGAAAAGCAATCATGATGGCCATCGACAAGAAGGACATAAACTCATACATGTTGCTGACAGGCACATGCCCCGAGCCTGCCCATCTTGTAAAGAAGTACAGCAAGTGGCCGATTAAACCGATCGTTGCTGTAACAAATGCAATCTTGCCCCACTTAGCCAAATGAGCTTCCGGATCCCGTTTACGGAACCGGCGTCCCATAACGGCAAGTGCATACATGATGAATGCCGCGCAGTATAAGGTAAAGGCTACAATAAAGGCGTCGCCGCTAAACTCAATTAGATTCATCCTTACTCCCCCTGTTATTCTCCAATGACTTTTCATCGACTTCGATATTCATTTGCTTGAGGATCGCGGAGATTTCCTTGCGAAGCCCAAACCAGTTTTTGTTCGTATGTGCGCCGAGAGTCAGTGTTTCGTTATCAATACGCAGCCAGATCCGGCGATGGGTGAAATAAAAGCCCATAATCAATCCAATCATGCCGATAAAACAACCCACCCATATGAATGGCATCGCTTTATCCACACGAATATTCAAATACGTCGTAGATTCCGAAAAGTCCACATCATCCATGCTGAGCACGTCCAGCGATACGAGCGACTCCCCACCCGCCAGCTGTGCATTGATTGCTTCCTGATTGAACCGTTCCTTATCGAGCTGCTTGGGAAAGTAGAAGTATTGAATGCCTTCCTTCGGCAGATCAGGCCCCTTAATCAGAAATAAGAATGCAGGCGCATTCGGGTTGGGTGACAGGTTGACCGGATTACCGTTATCGCCAAGTCCAAAATCAGTAAAGGATTGTGTAAGCGTTAACGTATATTCCCCTGCCTGATACTCCCTCTGGGGATCATTGATCGACAATGTAATCTTGCCAAATTCTTTACCGCTCTTACTATCAACCAGCACCGGCGAAACCGTACGAAGAATCGGGGTCAGGTCATAATCGAATTGGTAAGCTTTAAACCCTTTGTAATTGAGCGGATGATTAACCTCAATGTTATGGCGTGTCAATTCCACGAGTTGAGGCTCTTTATCCAGTCCATCGCAATTGGCCTCACACATATACAGAACAGCCTGGGTTTGGAATTCTTTTGGCAGCACTTTGTTCTTGCCTTTGAATTCTTCAGGCATATCCTCTTCCGTGTAGAATTCAACCTTAAATCCATTATTCAACAAATAATAACTGGTGTTCTTGATGTGCACAGGTTCCCCCTCGGGAAATGCCATGTGCTCGTCCATGTGCAGTCCGGGCAAATTCCGTCCGAGAACTGCAAGCAGGAATATAATGAGACCGATATGAAGCACATAAGGACCCCAGCGACTGAACCGCTGCTTCTCTGCCAGAAGCGTCCCGCCGTCCGTGCGAACCCGGTAGCCCTTCTTCTTGATTATCGGCTTCACCCGTTCGACCCACTCTGCTCCATCCTCCCCGACCTGCCCTTGATAGACAACTTTCTGACGGGTAAGAAATGACATATGCTTCGGGATACGCTGTCTGCTGAGTGCCTTGTAGAGTGGCAGCACACGATCAAGACTGCAGATGACAAGCGATGCGCCGATCATGACGAGCAGCAGCACGAACCACCATGATGTGTATGTATGTGACAGCCCGAGCAAGTAGTATATATGCCCCAGCTGCCCGTACTCCTCTTTGTAATAAACCGAGGGGTCAATATTGAGGAATGTGCTCTCTTGCGGAAAAATGGTCCCCAAAGAGGAGCCAATCAGGGTCAGCAAGATCAAATAAATGGCTACCTTTACCGAAGAAAAGAAATTCCATACCCGATCAATAATACCGGGATTTGCTTTTTGTGATCGACGGGCCACCCCGTCATAACGCATTTCCAGAACCGGCTGGGCCTCTGCTTCTTCGGTCAACGGCTTGCCGCATGCCTCGCAAAGGACCGTCCCCGTCGGATTCTGGTGTCCGCAATCACACTTTGTGTTTTGGATCAAAGGCTTGGAACCTTGACTCATTTCGCATTCACCAACTGTTCAATTTGTTTGTCAAGGGTGTTCAAATCCAGTTCGCCTATACGAATATGGTCTATCTTGCCGGAGGCGGAAACAAAGAAGGTTGTTGGCATGGGTCCGACGCCAAAGCTGGCAACTGCATCCCGCTTAGGGTCCATCAAGATGGGGAACTGAACTCCCGTCTGAGCCACAAAATTCTCAACGGTCATCTTGTTCTCTCCCACATTTATGCCAATGATCTCAACGCCCTGACTGCTCCATTTCTCCCACTGAGCTTGAAGAGCCGGCATTTCCCGCACGCATGGCGGACAGTAGGTGCCCCAGAAATTAATAACCCTGGCTTTACCTTCATATTCACTCATGGTATGTACTTTGCCATCCATGCCTAGAAGTTCAAAATCCGCTGCCTTCTGTCCCACTTTGGGAACCTCGTCAGAGCCGAATACAACCGTTGACAACGGCGTACACTCCGACCAGGATGATGGCAAGCAGAATAACAATCTGTACGCTTTTCTTCGATTTGCCCATAAAGCAGCAGCTTCCTTTCTATGACATTCATCATATCGTATACTACGGGTGTGAACATCCTATGAACAATTATAACGAAATTTGTCATAAACGCCGCTCGCCATTTTGAATATTATGTGTCGGGTTTAACGTTTTTTCTTCGGATTCCCGCCTGGCTTCGCGGCTTTGGCCATCTGCATGAGCTGGTTGATTTCATCCGCTGTTAGATGGCGGTACAAGCCACGTTTTAAATTTTGTAGGAGCAGATCCCCGTAAGAGATTCGTTTCAAGCGCAATACCGGATGGGAAATGGCCTCAAACATCCTTCTCACTTGACGGTTACGGCCTTCGTGAATGGTGATGGATATAACGGATTGCTTATTATCAGGATCAACATCCTTGTATTCCACTTCGGCTGGCGATGTCATGCCGTCCTCCAGCATAATCCCCTGGCGCAGCTTGTCCAGCTCAGTGCCATGAGGCACCCCTTTCACAGTAGCCAAATAGGTTTTTGGCACATGATATTTGGGGTGGCTGAGCAGATTGGCAAATTCGCCGTCATTGGTCAGCAGCAGAAGTCCTTCTGTATCGTAATCCAATCGTCCAATCGGATAGACGCGCTCTTTTATGCCCTTCAGATAATCCGATACAATTTTTCGACCTTCGGGATCAGAAGCACTCGTAATGACTCCCTTCGGTTTATTCAGCATGACATATACCTTTTTCTCATGCTTGATCGGTTTGCCAGAAACCGTGATCATATCCTGGGCTGGATCGGCCTTCGTGCCGAGTTCGGTAACGGTCTCTCCGTTCACCTGCACCTTGCCTTCAAGAATCAATTCCTCGCACTTGCGGCGGGAAGCGACTCCGGCCTGTGCCATAATTTTCTGTAATCTCTCCATGTTCGTTAGGTCACCTCATCCCTAATGATAACCATCGACAGGATAAATCACAAGCGCGTTCCATGGAAAATGTGCTCCAGGGCAGGAGTCGGAGTGTGGAAATAAGTATAGCGGAGAAATATCATGAAGCCTGGATAGCTCCAAAATGATTTTGCTGGCGGTAAAAAGCTGGGTTTTCTGATCCAAATTCATGGACTCGTAACCGAGATTGAAGTCTCCTTCCAGGCAGATGTGTATGTGACCCCGCCGCATCAGCACAGACGAGGAAGAAACCGACCCATCCGGGTGGATCTTGAAATCCCAATTCGGCGGCTCCTGCTCGCATACGGTATGATGAATAACAAAACCCTCGAATTCCACTTGCGCCACCCCCACTACAATTCGTAATTGCAGCAGTATATGACACCGTGAAACCAAGGGTATAGGCATACGTCCTGTTACATCGAAAAACGTCCCGTCTTGTTGCATACCTTATCATACCATCGCACACTCCATAGGATATAGGGCTAACCAAAAACCAGCAAACAAACGGCGATTGCGGCAATAAACCCAACCAAATCGGAGAACAGCCCCACCTTCAGCGCATAACGTCCGTTGCGAATACCAACTGCGCCAAAATAAACGGTCAGCACATACAAGGTTGTATCCGTGCTCCCCTGTATAGTCGAAGCGATCCGGCCAATCATGGAATCCGGGCCGTATGCCCTGATCAGTTCCGTGGTGTAGGCAAGTGAACCGGTGCCTGTCAGGGGACGGAGTATGCCTAGCGGCAGTATCTCGCTTGGCACTCCCAATGAATGAAGAAAAGGGCCCGTCCAGCCCACAAAAAACTCCAGCGCGCCGGAAGATCGGAAAACACTGATTGCCACCATCATGCCGACCAAATGCGGAATGATCCCAATCGCCGTGGAGAAACCGTCTTTGGCTCCATCCACAAACGATTCATATACGGGAACTTTGCGTGTATAAGCGTACAGAGGAATGAAGGCGATAATGACGGGAATGGACCATGCGGATACGAGGTTAATCCAAGACAGCAAAGTTCATCACCCCTTTACGTCCGGGCCCAGGCTTGTACCGATTCCCGGCGCCTTCTGGCGACGAATCGTGCGTCTGCGGTACCACCTGTCAGCCATAATTGCTGCCGCAGTAGCAACGGCTGTAGCCAATAACGTGGTGCCTACAATCTCTGAAGGATTGGCCGATTCATAATTCAGCCTGATCGCGATCAGCGTGGTGGGAATTAGCGTAATGCTGGCTGTATTTAATGCAAGCAGCGTACACATTGCTGGAGAAGCCGTCTCCTTGTCCGGATTCAGCTTCTGAAGCTCCTGCATCGCTTTAATTCCCATCGGCGTTGCCGCATTGCCCAGACCGAACAAATTAGCGCTCATATTTGACAGTATATAACCCATCGCGGGATGATTCTTGGGCACATCCGGGAACAGAAAGCGAACAACTGGCCCCAGCAGCTTGGCAACCTTTTTCAGCAGGCCCGAATCTTCTGCCAGCCGCATCATGCCAAGCCAGAACACCAGTATGCTGATCAGACCGAAGGAGACTGTCACCCCTGTTTGAGCTCCGTCAAATGCGGCTTTTGTGACGCTGTCAATGTTCCCGTTAATAGCCGCAAAACCAAACCCGACCAGTATCATCCCCATCCAAATCAAATTAATCATCTCTTCGCCCCCAGTTCGATGCCTCGCTGCATGAGAGTGTAAACAACTCTTCAGCGAAGACTAGTTATGATTGGCCCTGAACAGATGCCTGATCACTTCTCCGGCCGACTGCCATAATGACAACGAACCCAGCGGTCCGGATGTGCTTCTGGACTTCTGCATGACGTCCGGGGTTTCAGGAAGCCTGCTTCCTTCTTCGTAAACAGGAACTTTACCGATGCTGACGTTATCCAGCAGCAGTTCAATATGGCCGCGAAGTCCGAACGAAACATCCGGCGCAGTCGCTTTATGCAGAACGAGTCTCTTCACCAGGCGACTCTCCTCATCATGCGCAAACGCATAGGTGAAGGAACTTCCCGTGACAAGGGTGTATCCCTGGATTTTCTGCCCCTTTTCGGTAACCTTCTTTAGAGGAAAATGGGCAAATCCGTAATCCAGCATGTTGGAATGATCGTTCCAGTCATTACCATCGTTCAGCGTTACCGCTGCAATCTGCTGGCCATTCCGGGTGGCGGAGCTCACCAGGCAGCGGAATGCTTTTTTGGTGTAGCCAGTTTTAACACCATCGGCCCCTTCATAGAAACGAAGCATTTTGTTCTTATTGTCCCACTTGTAGTCCCATGACTCGTTTGGATTAGGCGCTTTTTTGGTTGGTGTTTTGACAATTTCGCTAAAAACAGGGTTCTTGAGTGCGTAAGCCGTCAGTTTGGCCATATCATTAGCCGAAGAGTAATGCTCGTCATGATCCAGTCCATGCGGGTTCATGAAATGCGAGTTCGTCATGCCAAGCTGGGCTGCCTTTTCGTTCATCAGCATCACAAAGCCTTCCTCTGTACCGCCGACATGCTCGGCAATGGCTGTAGCGGCATCGTTACCCGAACGAAGCATGAGGCCGAACAGTAAATTCTCAAGGGTCATCTCCTCGCCTAGCTTCAAAAAGATAGAGGAGCCTTCCTTGGCAAAAGCATTTTTGGAGATCTTGACACGGTCGTCCAGCTTGCCATGCTCAATCGCCACAATGGCTGTCATAATCTTTGTCAGGCTGGCGATTCTTAAGCGCTCATCTCCGTTCTTGCTGTAAAGCATCCTCCCGGAAGTCACATCGATCAGCGCTGCGGCCTGAGCATGGTTCGCTGGCCCTTTCTCATGATCTGCATACACCACGGGCGCAATCGTAACCAGCAAGCAGCATACAGCGATTAACATGGATAACAAGGACTTGCCTTTTTTCCATTTCATTTTCATCATCTTATCCTCCGGTGTTCAGAAATCTTGTACAAGTATATGTCGCCTTCGCTTAAGGTATGTCCAATTCATCAGAGAAACGTCTATCGACGGATTTATACAGTTGCCATGGGGCTTTATTTAGAGGAGGTTTTCCTGCACGCATCATCTTAACGGCAAAAATCCCTTCCGTTAGGAACGGAAGGGATATGCTTGCTCCAATCAGTACGCAGGCGGTGGTGTTGTGCCAGTGCTGTTGCCTGTTTGAAACATCGACTGAATTTGCTCAAGCAAATACGGGGTTGAATCAATGATCCGTTCGAACAGATGGGTCTGGTTATCCAGCGGCACGATGTGCACGCCTTCTTTTCCTACGACTAGAAAAGCAATCGGTCTGATGGATACGCCACCGCCGCTGCCTCCGCCAAAAGGATGGGAAATATGGTCGCTATGCGTCCCGTCTGTGGAATGATGGTGTGTGCCACCGGCTTCAACATTGTAGTCGCTGCCGCCAGCTGCAAAACCAAAGGCCACTTTACTGATGGGCAAGATTACGCTGCCGTCAGGTGTATTAACGGGGTCGCCAACGATCGTATTTACGTCCACCATTCCCTTGATGTTCTCCATTGCCGTTTGCATCAAGCCTTGAATAGGGTGTTCTGCCATGATCTAACTCCTCCTTTCACCTTTAACACGCGAACTATAAGTACCAGTCCAGCATACATAGCTTTTCCGCAGGAGATTTTCGCTATACAGTATAGTTCAGTGGAAATTTGCGGCGGGCCATTAAATATCGGCACTACATCGATTTGAGGCATGTCCTTCATGTTTAAACGGTGGGACATCCATCCAAGAAGCGTATGCTTCACCCCATGCAGCATCCCGGTTGCAACGGCCGTATCTGCCGCATGTTCCAAGGCAATCCGCGTCGACCATCGGACATCCATGAGATGAACCGCCGCCATCGTCTGCTTAACCCATTTTTTAAGACCTTTCGTCGATAATAATGCCCGCACATAATCCCTGTATCGAATGGTTCTGCTTGAAGAAATCTTCTCCTTGTTAGAACCTAACGGGATCCCCTGTTCTCCGGGAACGGTCTCCTTCTTATATTCAATGCCACCGTTGGCCAGATGAAAGGGGACTTCATATTTGCGCGTAATCAAACCGAAAATCATCTTAAGTTCCGCTAACGCTTTATATTCATCTTTTCTTAGAACCACATCCAGCTTAATCGTTATCTTGGAACTCAGCACAACGATCAGCAATACGATGAGGAGGACAACCAGACCGACCGCCAGAAAAATCCAAACCCTCACAAAGTAACCCCCAAAACGAACTTAGTAAAATGTAATCCGCTTGGCTTAGTATGGCAAAATCTCCTCAAAATGATGCGAAAACTATCCCAGGTTCCCGATTTCATGTACTTTCAATACAAAAAAAATCCCGGACGGTGAATTCACCACGCCCAGGATCAGCTCTTACTTAAGGCTTATAATATTGAATAATGGCTAGCTTTCCTCCACATCATCAAATGTAAGCTGACGACCATCAAGCTTATCAAACAGCAGCTGCGTTTCCTCTTCCAGATTATCGGTATCCTCAAACTGCGACGGCTCCGGCAAATCCTTGATATTGGCAAGTCCGAAATATTCGAGGAACGATTTGGTTGTACCATACAGAATGGGTCTGCCAATCGCCTCCGCTCGCCCGACTTCCTCGATCAAACCTTTACTGACAAGGGTGTGAATTGCCCGCTCGGACTTAACGCCGCGAATATCTTCAATCTCTACGCGCGTAATCGGCTGCCGATAGGCAACGATGGAGAGTGTTTCCAGCGCTGCTTGAGACAGTGAAGACCGTGAAGGCGAATAGGCCAGGCGTTCAAAATACGGCGCATGCTCAGACAATGTAGCCATTTTGTAGCTTCCCGCGATTTGAACAATCTGAATTCCGCGCTCCTGACGCTCCCACTCCTCCTTCATATCCTCAAGCGCTTCGCCAACCAGGCCATCCGACTGCTCGGTGATCTCAGCAATTTGCCTTACCGACAAGCCCTCTTCCCCCGATAGGAACAGAAGCCCCTCAATAATCGATTTCAGCTTCGGATAATCCATCAACACGTTCTTCCCCTCTCCACTCCATGACAATATCTTCAAACAACTTCTCTTGATAGCACAATATCTGTTTCATTTTCATCAATTCCAAAATGGCCAGGAAAGTCACTACGATTTCATGCCGTTCCATCTCTTCGTGAAGCAGCTTGGAGAACAGCACACGTCCTCCCGGTCCCACTTGCTCCAGGGCATCCATGACTTGACGAATCCGATCCTTTACCGATATTTCATCCCGCTGAATACGGGCATACGATGTACGTTTGACTGCTTTGTTTAACGCTTTTTGAAAAGCACTGATCAAATCTGAAATGTGCAGCCCCAGCACCGGGTTCTCTTCCACCTCAGGCATAAAAGGAGTGAGGTCTTCCGCTTCCTTGGAGTAGATCAGACTCCGCTCCCATTCCTTCTCATGAAGATGGCGGGCAATGCCTTTGTATTTGCGATATTCGATCAGCTTCTGTATAAGCTCCGCTCTCGGATCCATGTCGTCCTCATCATAAAAATCGAACTCGTCCATTTCGATAACCGGGGGCTTCGGAAGCAGCAGCTTGCTCTTTATAGACAGCAGCGTTGCAGCCATTACCAGAAATTCGCTTGTAATTTCGAGCTCCAGCTCCTGCATATTGTGCAAATAGGCCATGTATTGTTCGGTAATCTCGCTGACGGGGATATCCTGGATGTCGATTTCCGCTTTATCAATCAAATGCAGCAGCAGATCGAGCGGTCCTTCAAACGTTTCCAGCTTGTATAATACGGTCACGGTGAATCCTCCCGCCAAAAAATAAAATGCAGTGCTCTGAAAAAGAGCACTACATTAAATAAGCACTATTTTAGGCTTTTCGTCAAGTTTGCCATTTCGATGGCCGCCATGGCTGAATCCCAGCCTTTGTTACCGGCTTTCGTTCCCGCACGCTCCACGGCTTGTTCGATATTCTCGGTTGTTACCACACCGAAAATGGTAGGTACGCCGGTCTTCAGGTTAATGGCCGATACGCCCTTAGCCACTTCGTTGCACACATAATCATAATGGGTAGTGGAGCCGCGGATGACGGTTCCCAGGGTGATAATGGCATCATATTTGCCGCTTTCTGCCATCTTCTGGGCAATGAGCGGGATTTCAAACGCTCCCGGCACCCAGGCCACATCGACTTCATTCTCCTGGGCTCCGTGACGCTTCAATGCGTCGAGTGCGCCGCTCAGCAGCTTGCTGGTAATAAATTCATTGAAACGACCCACGACAATACCGTATTTCAGACCTTCGGATACTAATTTACCTTCAAATATTGTTGCCATAATGGGATGACTTCCTTTCGGATTGGAGTTTATATAAGGTCTCACTGGTGTTTACAATTGCTCCTTGAAGCCCGCTGCGCTGACGGCTGCTGCTTCCGATCGCTGTTAACTCCTGATTTCAGGATTTATTTTCCAAGGTGGAAATCAGGAGTTAAAGGCGACCGCTAACGCTTCTCCAGCAGCATTCCGTCCTCTTCGCTCGGTCTATCTAAGAAGCAACCAAAAAACCAGATTGACCTATTATTTTGTTGGTGATTAGTTGGTGCTCTCGTTCTGCTCGATATCATCGAATTTCAGCATATGACCGAGCTTCGCTTGCTTCGTATGAAGATAGCCGGTGTTATCCTCGTTCTCCGGCATCTGGATCGGCACGCGTTCCACGACCTCCAAGCCATAGCCCTCCAAGCCTTTGATTTTGCGCGGATTGTTTGTCAGCAGGCGGATCTGCCTTACGCCCAGATCCTTCAGAATCTGAGCTCCGATGCCGTAATCCCGCAAATCGGCGGCAAAGCCAAGCTTTAGGTTCGCGTCAACCGTGTCCAGACCTTCTTCCTGCAGCTTATAAGCTTTCAGCTTATTGATCAGGCCAATGCCGCGCCCTTCTTGACGCATGTAGAGAAGAACGCCTCTTCCCGCCTCATCGATTTGACGGAGTGCCGCCTCGAATTGAGGACCGCAGTCACAGCGATGGGAGTGAAACACATCACCTGTCAGGCACTCGGAATGCACACGCACCAGGACAGGCTCGCTGCCGTCAATCTCCCCTTTCACCAAGGCAATATGCTCTTTATTGTCCACATCGTTGGTATAGGCAACAGCCTGGAACACGCCGAAATCGGTAGGCATCCGTACAGATACCTCTCGCTGGACAAGCTTTTCCTTCTCATTGCGGTAATGAATCAGATCCTTGATGCTGATCAGCTTCAAGTCATGTTTCTTGGCAATCTCCACCAGATCCGGAAGTCGTGCCATTGTACCGTCCTCCTTGATCACCTCACAGATGACCCCGGCAGGATAGGACCCGCTTAATCTGGCAAGATCTACAGCAGCCTCTGTATGGCCGGCCCGGCGAAGGACTCCGCCGTCTTTGGCTATAAGGGGAAACATATGCCCCGGTCTGCGAAAATCAGCCGCGGTTGCGCTTGAATCCATGATGCCCCGAACGGTCACGGACCGTTCATAAGCGGAGATGCCTGTCGTGGTATGCTTATGATCAATAGAAACCGTAAAGGCCGTTCCATGATAGTCCGTGTTCTGGGTAACCATCGGTTTAAGATCAAGCTCCTGTGCCCGGGACTGCGTCATCGGCAGACATACCAGCCCCCGGCCTTCTGTAATCATGAAATTAATGACTTCCGGAGTTGCCTTGTCGGCAAGTGCGATGAAGTCCCCTTCATTCTCACGGTCTTCATCGTCTACTACAATGACAACCTTGCCTTCCTTCAAATCTGATAACGCCTCTTCGATGGTATGAAATGAAAAGCGCTCTTCCATTGCTACTCCTCCTTCTTCTCATGGAGATACCTGTATGAATATCAGCTAGGCAAATCCATGCTCGGCAAGGTAATCCCTGCTGATTCCCGGGTTCGGCCCACGTCTGCTGCCCGCACCCTCCGAGCCGTAATGCAGCAAGTGGTCCACATATTTACCAAGAATGTCGCATTCGATATTAATCGTATCGCCCGCTTTTTTATAGGCCAGCACAGTCTCGGCCAGCGTGTGGGGGATGATGGAAACCGTAAAGGAGGAATCCGTTGTTTTCACAACGGTCAAGCTGATTCCATCCAGTGTAACCGAGCCTTTGGGGATGATGTATTTAAACAAGTCATCTTGCGAAGGTGCAATCTCATAGACCACCGCATTCTGATCAGCCTGCACGCTGCGAATCACGCCGACTCCATCCACATGTCCCTGGACGATGTGGCCCCCGAATCTGCCTCCGGCCGCCATTGCCCGTTCAAGATTCACCTTTCCACCTGGTTGAAGCTCCTTAAGGTTGGTATTTCTATAGGTTTCCGGCATCACGTCAACCGTAAATATCCCTCGATCTATCGTCGTTGCAGTCAAGCATACGCCATTGACCGAAACGCTGTCACCCAGCTTCAAATCCTCCATGATCCGGCTGGCCGAAATGCTCAGCAGCATGGCTTCGCCTTTGCGGCCAATTCGCCTCATCTCACCTATTTCCTCAACCAATCCCGTAAACACAGGCTTCCCTCCTTCCTTCCCGATGTCTTACATCCAGACCGGAATGCCGGTGATGTAAATATTGTCGCCCAGTCTTTTACTTTCAAGCCCTGTCAGCACGATGGCTTGGTTCATTTGCTCATAACCGCTAAACATGAAATTCCCCGGAGCATCGTACCCTCCAATGATTTTTGGGGCAATAAACTGGATAAGCCGATCCACAAGCTTCTGTTCCAGCATGGCGCCGTTCAGTGTGCCGCCTCCTTCAAGCAGAATCGAGGAAATGCCCATCTGGCCGAGCTTCGCTATGGCCGCCTTCAGATCAACGCGCGGACCTTCCCCGCATGGGATCACTTGAATTCCCCGCTCCTCCAGCAATGTCCGCTTGCCTTCATCTGCCTGCTCCGTTGTCAAAATCCATGTGGGCGCCGTTCCGTCCGATACCACATGACTATCAAGCGGCATTCGCAGGCTGGAGTCCACAATGATCCTGACCGGATGCAGCCCTCCAACACTCAGTCTCGTTGTCAGGCTTGGATTGTCCGCAATAACCGTGGACACCCCGACCATAATGCCTTGATGACGATGACGAAGTGTGTGAACTAGCTCCCTGGATTCTTCGCTCGATATCCACTTGCTGTCACCGGTTTTCGATGCAATCTTGCCATCCAACGTGCTTGCTGTCTTCAACGTGACGAACGGCTGACCCGTCGTAATGAATTTAATGAAGGCTTCGTTTAAGCGAAGCGCACGTTCTCTCAAGATCCCTGTCACGACCTCGATTCCGGCTGCCCGCAGCATCTGGATGCCTTTGCCCGCAACGAGCGGATTCGGGTCCTCACACGCCACGACCACCCGCTTGACCCCTTCGGCGATCAACCTTTCGCTGCAAGGAGGTGTCGCTCCGTAGTGGCTGCAAGGCTCCAGCGTCACATACACCGTGCTGCCAGCCGCTTTGGTTCCGGCCATGTTCAAAGCATGAATCTCGGCGTGCGGGGTTCCACGCTCCAGATGGGTTCCCACTCCTGCAAGCGCACCATTCTTCACAATGACACAGCCGACAACCGGGTTGATACCCGTCTGTCCTTGAGCACGTTCGGCCAGGTCCAGTGCAAGTGACATATAGAATTCATCGTTGACGATATCCATGGTACACATGGGCCCCCTCTCACAACCTCCATAAAAAATAAAGTGATCGATGTACATTCCACATTGTTAGACTGCAGTTAGCAGTAATTGGTCTTTCGATATCATAAAAGCCCCTGTTTCAAAGGGGGCATACTCTCTGATATCTAAAAAAGCCCTGCTTCAGATTCAGAAGAATCCGGAACAGGGCTTGATAGAAGTTAAAGGATGACAAGGTAAATAACCGTCATGAACGCAGGTTTTGCCTACAACAAACAACTCAAAGCCATACACAGCGACAACAAATAATCGCCAAAGCCTGCTTTGATTCGCATGTGAAAACCTGCACATAACGCATGTCACGATCTGTGCATAGACACGACTGCACTTGCTGCCGCCAATGTGTCTTTCACTCCTTCTCCCATCCAGACTATACTGTCGGTCCCGGATTTGCACCAGGTCCACCGCATACGGTGTCATTCACACACGTATCCGGGTCACGGACTAAGATGCAGTCATTGGCTAACATTACGTTAAGCCCACTGCATTCATCACCGCCGGTAGGGAATTTCACCCTGCCCCGAAGGATTAAACTTATGAAGTTGTTTTATCTTATGATGAATCTTATCACCACCTTTTAAAAATTGCAAGGAAAAACCACTAACTTTTTTTAAGTCACATAACTTTAATATCCATTTCCCATGACCTGCTGTTTTCTTAAATGATGCGCTGGGAGCAGGAGTATCCTGTCGTAAGAGAGAACATAATTGATGGATAAACATGAGGTATTGATCTCTGTTAAAAAGGAGCAAACAACGATGAAAACATCCCTGGACATCATCGTCCGACCTACGGAAATTGACGTCAATGGACATGTAAACAATGCTAAATACCTGGAGTATCTCGAATGGGGCCGAGAAGAATGGTACGAGGCTGGGGACCTCCGGTATGACGTGCTAAAACAACTCGGTGTCCAAACCGTAACCGTCAACATTAATATCAATTATCGCAAGGAGTGCAGTCAAGGCGATCGGTTGACCATCTCGACCGAGCCGAAATCTGTCGGACGGACGAGTTATGTCATGCTGCAGCAGATCCACAACAAGGAAGGTGAACTGTGTGCAGATGCAGAGGTAACCAGTGTAGCCATGGATCCCCATACTCGCAAAAGCAGATCAGTTCCGGAGGAGCTTCGCAGATTATTTCCTTCGTAATCCGCATCCCCGATTTTCTAATTACCATCATCATAAAAACAGGCACACCCTAAGGTGCGCCTGTCCAATCCGGAAGCTAACAATTACGCTTCGTATACTTCTACTTTTTCCATTTTGTCGCGGCCCTTGAATGCATCCACGTACTCCATGCCTTCCACAACTTTACCAAACACAGTATGCTGACCGTCCAGATGCGGCTGCGGCTCGTAGCATACATAGAACTGGCTGCCGCCTGTGTTACGGCCTGCATGCGCCATAGCCAAGCTTCCACGCTCATGTTTGTTAGGGTTAATCTCACAGTTGATGGTATAACCCGGACCGCCGGCACCTGTTCCTTGCGGACAGCCGCCTTGAGCGACAAAGCCAGGGATTACGCGATGAAATACAAGGCCGTTATAAAAACCGGAGTTAGCCAATTTCTCAAAGTTGGCTACCGTGTTCGGCGCCTCGTTCTCAAACAGATCAAGCAATACCTCTTTACCGTTTTCCAGTGTGATCTTCGCTTTTTTTGCCATATAGGTGTATCTCCTTCCGTTATTAGACCGCTTCAGTAGTTTTGTTACATAATGCATTTTATAGTTTACTATGAATTGAGCCTCGAAGCAAAATGAACTTGTCCTCGCGCACCCGCCCTGTCGAGCTGAACAGGCACACCAAAGAGCCCTGACCGCAGCCCTGAGGCATTGGCGGGCCCTCTGATGGAATGGCTTTTCATATCTAACTGAGGTGATTATTTAGCTCGTTACGGTTTCTTTTGCCACATTCGCAGGCACGATGTCGTTACTGATGATGTCTGCAAGCGACTCGCGGCGTACGACCAGATTGCTCTGGCCATCCTTCACAAATACGACTGCCGGCTTGCGGATACGGTTGTAGTTGCTTGCCATAGAGTAGTTGTAGGCACCTGTACAGGATACAGCCAGCAAATCACCTGTCTCTACCTTCGGAAGATCCAGATCCCAGATGAGCATATCCCCGCTCTCACAGCATTTGCCAGCGATGGACACGGTTTCTTCAACCTTATCGTTAGCACGGTTGGCAAGCACTGCTTCATATTTCGATTCATACAACGCCGGACGAGGATTGTCCGTCATCCCGCCATCTACGGCAACATATTTGCGTACGCCTGGAATATCCTTGCTTGTGCCCACCGTGTACAGCGTGGTGCCTGCATCGCCAACGATGCTCCGGCCCGGCTCCACCCAAATTTCAGGAAGCTCGGAACCCAGACCAGCAAAGTGAGTTTTCACCGCATCCGTAATCGCTTTTACATACTGGGATACTTGAAGCGGAGTGTCTCCATCCACATAACGGATACCAAACCCGCCGCCAAGATTTACAACCTTGAACACAACGCCCAAGCCTTCTTTTACAGAAGAAGCAAACTCGGCAACACGCTGAACGGCCATCTGGAAGCCTTCCACCTCAAAAATCTGGGAGCCGATGTGGGAATGAATGCCCATCAAGTTAATGTTCCCTTGTGCTTCTGCAAGCTTTACCGCTTCATATGCGGAGCCGTTACCGATATCAAAACCAAACTTGGAGTCGGTTTGACCTGTGGAGATATACTCATGCGTATGAGCCTCAACACCCGGTGTCACGCGAAGCAGAATGTTAACGGTGCGGTTCTTCTCGGCTGCAATGGCCTGCAGCATGTGCAGTTCAATCACGTTATCCACTACAAAACAGCCGATATGTGCATCAAGCGCCATTTCAATCTCTTCCGGCGTCTTATTGTTCCCGTGGAAATGAATCCGTTCCGCAGGAAATCCTGCTTGCAGCGCTGTGTACAGCTCGCCATCGGAAACCACGTCAAGCGACATGCCTTCCTCATCCGCCAAGCGGCACATAGCCATGACGCAAAACGCCTTGCTTGCATACGCGACTTGGAATTTCAACCCGGAAGCATTGAATGCCTCGATATATTCCCGACAGCGGTTGCGCACCGACTGCTCGTCTACAATATATAGTGGTGTTCCATATTGAGCTTTCAAATCGGATGTGTCGCACCCGCCGATTTCCAAATGCCCCTGATCGTTGATCTTACTTGTACCGTGTAAAAACATGCTTACAATTCCTCCGATCCATTGTTTCAAAATAGGATAACCGAATAATTGTTCACAGTATAGCAGACAACGTAAGCGAAGCAAAATGGATTTTTCAACACAACATTTGTGTTATTGTTAATGCTCTCCTCGCGGATTCATGTCAGAGCCCATTTTTGTGTTGTCACGGGTTTTATTGATAGCCGGCCTTCTTCTGGACATCAGCAGCGGTTTCCGGAATAAAATTTCGCCCATTGCTTTTGCACTAAATGGTATGAATGGCCACAGGTAAGAGGAGTTGTAGGAGCGGTGGGTGGTCAGAATCAAGATCAGAAGTGTGGTCCCTATGACAAAGCCCTTTGCTCCAAACAAGGCCGTGGCAATCAGCAGAATCAGTCTGACCATCCGGTTGGCAAGCCCCAGCTCGTAACTCGGGGTCGCATACATCCCGATGGTCGCAACCGCCATATACAGAACGACCTCGTTGACAAACAATCCGGTTTTAACCGCGATATCGCCAACCAAAATGGCAGCGATCAACCCCATCGCCGAGGCCAGCGGCGTCGGCGTATGAACGGCAGCGAGCCGCAGCAGGTCCACACCGAACTCAACGATCAGAAACTGCATAATAATCGGAATTTCCGTATTCTTCTGCGGACCGAGGATGTCCAGTCCGGGTGGCTTCATTTCCGGATGGATCACCAAGAGCATCCACAACGGCAGCAGGAACATGGATGCAAATATACCAATAAAGCGTATCCAGCGGAGATACGTTCCCATAAACGGGGTCTGTCGGTTCTCCTCGGCATGCTGACAGAGATCGAGGAACGTGGTCGGCATAATCATCACACTCGGAGAAGTATCCACCATGACCACGATCCGGCCTTCGAGGAGATGCGAGGACACTACGTCAGGCCGTTCAGAATACCTGACAAGCGGATAGGGGTGCCATCCCTTGTTCACAATCGCTTCCTCCAGCTGCTTATCGCCTAGGGGCAATCCTTCCAAATCCACTTCCTCGATTTTATTGCGAATAGCCTCAACTTGGGTGCGGTCGACTATGTCATCGATGAAGACCAGACTGACGTCCGTTCTCGTCCGCCTTCCCACTTTGATGATCTCCACGTGCAGTCCGGGATCACGAACCCGTCTCCTGACCAGATTCACGTTGGTCACAAGCGTCTCCGTAAACCCGTCCCGGGCGCCTCGAACGACACGTTCGACCGCAGGCTCTTCAAGTCCCCGAACCGGATATTTCCGGGTGTCCAGGATGATGGCGGAATGGGCATCCTCGATGAACAGGGCGCATAGGCCCGAGAGAACCTCGTCAATTACCTTGCTGAGCCTCGTATCCCGTTCCACCTGGACATGAGGAATATATCGGTTCATCATTTCGTTCAGCGCCTGGTTGTTTACGTCCTCAGGCTTCAGGTACGTCAATCGGGTTAATATTTCCGTCACCACCATATCGTTGGTGAACCCGTTCAAGAAGAGAAGCCCTGCATTTCTGCCAGCAAAATTCATTTCGCGGAATATCACATCAAACGAGACTCCGAGGCCGATCACTTCCTTAAGCGTTTCTTTCAGATCGCTCAGCTTCGCGGGAACATCGTCCGTCTGCTGCCAATAGATGACCGATTCCTTGGTGCTGTCAGAGGTTTCGGCTTCCCTCTTCTCCTTCAGCGCCTCTTCATTCAACTTTTTAATCTCCGATGGGGGAACAATCGGAATATCTTTAACCAGATCAACGTTGCCGTCATTATGTGCTGTTTTATCGTCCATAACCTACCTCCTAGCCATAAACTATCATTTGCTGAATACGAACCAGTCGAACAGGGAGCCCGCCACCTTGCCTGCCACCATGGCCATCAGAAGTCCGAACAGATACCCCTTTAACCGGAGCCGCTTGGCCAGGATTGGCAGCACATTCAGAACTTCCGTCAGCGCGGCTGCCAGCATGCCGATAAAAATGCCGCACATCAACCCGATTACGGTACTCACGATCGGACCCAGCGGAACGGACCATCGCCAGAAATCTGCCACCGTTCCAATGAAAGACCCTGCAATCAGCGCACCTTCATACCAATGCACCCGGTTATAGGTTCCGGTCAGCTGAGACAGTCTGGGAATGATGTCCAGCACAATGATGAGCGCGATCACTCCGCCGCCGACTGCAATGCCTCCCGCTACGCCGAGAACACAGGTGAATATAGCCTGGAGAATGGACAAGATCATGGTTTTTCACCCGGTGGTTTAGCCGCGGTGTTCATTTTCCGGTATTCCTCGGCAACCACGAATTGGTCCAAATTTTCCTGGTAAAGATACATCTCCACCTCAAGCGGGGTCGGCTCCTCATTCCATTTTTTCTTGAACAAATGATTGAAGAACACCGTCATCCCGAAACCGAGACCCAGGGAATACGCAATTTGAAACAAGTATGGATGCTCGTCTCTTTTCCCTGTCACCATTTCGACGATTCGAATTTGTACCTCGAGCATATTGACGTCCGCATGAAAGTTCATGATGGTTAGTGCGGACCCGAAAAACAACAGCAGCCAGATTAGCGGAAACCAGAGTTTCGATCGTTTGCTGTCAGGTCCTACGAGCTCCACGAGGGTATGATGATTTCCCATCGTTTCAATATGGGCGCCCGGAATCACCTTCTGAATCTTCGGTATGATTTGAATCAGATCCATGACGAGCCGGTTGCCATCGATATCCTTCGGCTGCGTTAGCGGCAGGTCTCTAAGCCTTCTCTCCCATTCGGGTTCACAGACTATGAAGGCAACATCACCTAATTTGACGGTCTGATCTCTCGGTAACCGGATGCGGCTCCGGAGCTGCAGAAACACCGTCGGAGTGGGATTAACCTTCATCCGAAACACTCCTTTACTGCTAAATTACCGTTAGTATGGGAAATCCTCCTCGTTTCTACTCGGATTTACCATACTTTCTTTTTTCGGTCCACTTGAAAAACAGCTTCGGAAACGCAAAAAAGCGCCACCCTAAGGGCGGCGCCGAATGGAGCAGGCTTATATAGAAAAAAGGAAGCGCTACTGCGCAATCTCGTTTCGAATGCTCTGCAATATTTTTTTCTCAAGCCGCGATACCTGTACCTGGGATATCCCCAGCCGGCTGGCAACTTCCGACTGTGTCTGATCCCGGTAATACCTCAAATACACAATGAGCCGCTCCCGCTCGGTCAAGCCGCCTATCGCTTCGTTCAAGGCCAGCTTGTCGAACCAGCGTTCCTGCGATTCATCGGCTATCTGATCCATCAGCGTAATGGGATCTCCGTCATTCTCAAATACGGTTTCATGAATCGAGGTCGGCGGTTTATTCGCCTCCTGGGCAAACACCACTTCCTCTGGTGTTACCCCTAACTCTTCGGCAACCTCTTTCACCGTAGGCAGACGATCCAGCTGCTTGGACAGCTCGTCCCGCTTCTTCCTGACTTTGTTCGCCATTTCCTTGAGCGACCGGCTGACCTTCAGGGTCCCGTCGTCTCTCAAGAAACGCTGAATTTCTCCGATAATCATCGGTACGGCATAGGTAGAGAACTTTACGTCATAACTGAGATCGAACTTGTCCACTGACTTCAGGAGACCGATACAGCCGATTTGAAATAGATCATCAGGCTCATACCCCCGGTTCATGAACCGCTGAACGACAGACCAGACAAGACGAATATTACAGTTGACGAGCGTATCCCGGGCGACATTATCCCCGCTTTGGCTAAGTGCAATGAGTCGTTTGACCTCCGCGTCGTCCAAATAAGTCTGCGAAGTTTTCTTCACATCGGCATCCATTTGTCCAACCCCTAATTATATAAAGCTTTCTTAGATTCGATCCTCTTTTTCATTTTGATCGACGTACCGCTGCCTGGTTCGCTGACCACTTCAAATTCGTCCATGAAATTCTCCATGATCGTGAATCCCATGCCGGATCGCTCCAGCTCCGGCTTGGATGTATAAAGCGGCTGCTTGGCCATTTCCAAATCTTCAATGCCTCGACCCGAATCCTCAACGCGCAGCGTGATCATATCCCCGTCAATCGAAGCCTCAATCTTGACAACGCCCACCGGATCGCTGTCATAGCCATGGATGATGCTGTTCGTGACCGCTTCGGAAACCACCGTTTTCAGGTCACTGAGCTCATCCATGTTAGGATCCAACTGGGAGATGAACGCAGCTACGGCGACACGGGCAAAGGATTCGTTTTCCGACTTTGCGGCAAACTGCAGAGTCATAAAATTATGCTGTGCTCTTCCTTCACTCATGACACTACCTCCAAACCCGAGAGTGCCGTACCCTCGTTCTCATATATCGGCATGATTTTGAACAGCCCCGACATTTCAAGCAAGCGGTAAACTTGCGGCTTCACATCGCATACCGCCATCTTTCCACCCTTTTGCTTGATGAATTTATAGCGTCCCAGGATGACCCCGAGACCTGAGCTGTCCATAAAGTCCAATTCCTTTAAGCTCAGCACCAAGTGCTCTGTTTGACGTCTCTGAATGGCTTCTTCCAGCTGCATCCGGACATGATCGGCCGTGTGATGATCCAGTTCCCCGGATAGACGGACGATCAGAATATGCCTGTGATGCTCCATCTCAACCTGCAGATTCATGTTTGCTCACTCTCCTCCCTGACATGAACAAAGATTTCTACATTTGAAAAAGACATTCCTGCATCACGACAAAACTAGAAGAAAACTCCCATTAATCTACATGAAACAACTTGCCGGTTGTCCGTTTGAACAGCTTCCAGAAGCCTGCCTTCTTCACCTCAACCGGAGATGTCAGCTCAAACTCCTTCACCAGTCGGTCCCCCTGATAGACCAAGAGCTTGCCGATGACTTGTCCGGCGGAAACAGGAGCCTTCACATTCTGATCCATCTGAATTTCATGACGGATATCCGGGTCCTTTACGCCCTTCTTCACAAGCACGCTGTAGTCTCTGTCCGCTTGAATGGACAGTTCCGGCACATTTCCTTTCTGAACCTTCACGATGCCCAATACTTCGCCTGGCTTATAGATAGAATGCATCGTGTATTGAGCGAACGCATAGTCAAACATACGGGATACTTCATTATTCCGCGTCTTGGTGTCAGGAGCTCCCATGACAACGGCTACTGCGCGCAGTCCATCCCGTTTGGCCGTTGCGGACAAACAGAATTTAGCCTCTGACGTATATCCGGTTTTCAGGCCGTCTGCACCTGTGTAGAAACGAACCAGCTTATTGGTGTTCACCAGCCAGAACGGCTTTTGCGAATCCTTTCGCAAATAATCCTGGTACGAGCCTGTATATTTGGTGATCTGCTCATATTTCAGCAATTCCCTGCTCATGACCGCGATGTCATGAGCTGAAGTATAGTGATTCTCTGCCGGAAGTCCGTTGCAATTCACAAAATGCGTATCTTTCATTCCCAGCTCAGCCGCTTTGTCATTCATCATCTTGACAAAACCTTGTTCGGAACCGGCAAGCTTCTCCGCCATCGCAACAGAAGCGTCATTGCCTGATGCCATGGCAATGCCTTTCAGCATTTCATCAACGGTCATTTCTTCCCCAGGCTCAAGAAAAATCTGCGATCCACCCATGGAGGCAGCATATTCACTGGTACGTACCTTATCCGTCCACTGCAATCGTCCCGCATCAATGGCCTCCATCGTAAGCAGCATCGTCATAATCTTGGTGATGCTGGCCGGAGGCAGCTTATCATGGCTGTTTTTTTCATAAATAATGGTTCCGGTATCCGCATCCAGCAATATGGCGGAACGAGCACTAGGCGCCAGTTCCTCTTGAGATGACCCTTCGCCGGTTTTACTATTTTCTTCTGCATAACTTGGAACAGCCGTACTGGACAACCCAACAAATAGAACAAGGAATCCAGCGATCAACGCTTTTTTCAATTCCGTCCCCTCCTGACATTCGTAATGGCATCCCGCAAGTATACGGGTCTGCTATTCATTGTCGTCAGGATGAAAACAAATTATTCCAGTATTTTACGGAAAAGTTAGGACTCTATACTTTCGGGAGCATAGCAAAAAGGCCGTACTCCGGTAGATTCGCATCTACTAGAGTACAGCCTTGTACTTGGAAATATTACATTTTCGGGATAATGGCCAACACAAGCGCAAGGAATTTCTCGCGAACCTTCTCTGCTGTCTCCATAACCTCATCATGGGAAAGCGGCTGATCCAGAATACCTGCTGCCATGTTGCTGATGCAGGAGATGCCCAGCACCTCAAGCCCCGCATGTCTGGCCACAATCACCTCAGATACCGTTGACATGCCTACCGCATCCGCGCCCAGTGTGCGCAGCATGACAATTTCAGCCGGCGTTTCATAGGTTGGCCCAAGCAAGCCGGCATAAACCCCTTCTCTAAGAACAACGCTCTGACTCACGGCTACTTCTTTTGCCAACTGACGGAGCTTCCGGCTGTAGGCCTGCGACATATCCGGGAACCGTACGCCAAGCTCAGGATCGTTAGGTCCGATTAACGGACTGGTTCCCGTCATGTTCAAATGATCGGAGATCAGCATAAGGTCGCCCGGCTCGAAGGAGGTATTGATACCGCCTGCCGCATTGGTAACGAGCAAACTCTTCACGCCCAGCTCTTTCATGACCCGTACCGGGAACGCCGTCACTTCCGGACCATAACCTTCATACATGTGGAAACGGCCCTTCATCATGACCACAGGTCGGTTGTGAATCGTGCCCAGGAGCAGCTCCCCTTCATGACCTTCTACCGTCGATACCGGAAAATGCGGAATGTCGGTGTATGGGATCGAAACCGGGTCCTGAATCAATTCGGCCAGGACACCGAGTCCCGAACCCAGAATCAGGCCAACCTCGGGCTGAACGCCATTCTGTTCGCGTATGTAAGCTGCTGCTTCCTTAATGCTCTGTTGATTAACTGAACTCATGTTAATACCTCTCCTAACTGAAAATAAGTTGTAGATCAGTGGACATGTTGCGGTCCTTAAGATCTCGGGTGGTAATGATCATAAACTTCCTTCATGCTCTTCTTGGTGGATTGATACATGCCCGTGGTGGATAATGCCGAGTGACCCAGCATTTCCTGAACGGAGCGTAAATCGGCACCATTCTGCAGCAAATGTATGGCAAAGGAATGGCGAAGGGTATGCGGCGTTATTTCCTCATCGATTTCGGCCAGCTTGCCGTACTTTTTAATAATTTTCCAAAATCCCTGCCGTGTCAAGCGGGTACCCAGTGAATTCAGGAATAATGCCTCTTCCTCGGCATCTCTTATAAGCTGGCTCCGCATATCACGCATATAATAAGCCACACTCTGGGCTGCAATCTGGCTGATCGGAAGAATACGCTCCTTCCCCCCGGGTACGGCACAGCGCAAAAATCGCATCTCCATATTCAGGTCATGAATGCTGAGTGAGACCAGCTCCGAAACCTTGATGCCTGAGGCATAGAGCAGTTCCAGCATCGCCCTGTCCCTTGCCCCCTGCGGCGTGTCGGAATCCGGGGCGGACAGAAGCTTGTCCACCTGCTCAATGGTTACAGCCTGTGGAGGCTTCCGTTCCGGCTTGGGACGATCCAGCAGCTGGGTTGGGTCTTGTCCGATAACTGATTGACGCACCAGATATTGAAAAAAGGACCTCAGGGAAGCCGTGCAGCGAAGCTGGCTCGATGCCGCCTTGCCCTGCTGCCTCAGTCTTCCCAAATACAATCCCAACACCGTCCGGTTCACATCCTGTGGATGGGTCACTTCCCTGTCCGCTGCATATTCAATAAATCCGTTAAGGTCTGCCCGGTAGGATTCAATCGTGCTCCGGGACAGTCTCTTCACTTCTTCCAAATAGGTTACATATTCGTCCAGATATTGCTTCATGATCACTTTATCTCCTATTCCGTGCACCTAAAAAAACACAGTCATTCCCCGTACCAATAATACAATCGCAGGCGTTCCGCCGGCGAATACCGGGAATCCATGGTGCTTTCAGGCTGAAATGCCTTTACAGCTTGGCCCGAAGGTGCACTGTAAGGATCCATCGGGGTCAGCCAGTCGCTTACCCAGCCCAGCACAAAATAAAAAAACATCGCCAGAACGGCAAACATCGAAATAAAACGGATCAGTGAGCCTATTTTCCGAATCGATATAATCACATGCAGCGCCTCTCTTTCATCATCGCGATATGAAAGCTGGTATTCCAGGTATCGCATCACGTAAAGCCTATGATACAAGCTGCAGGATTATGACGACATGACCCTTATTTTCCTATACGGAATAAGGTAAAGGCATCTGATATTTTGAAGAATAAAAAAAACGTCTGACGACGTACTTGTAAATGGTACAGATGGAATGCTCTTATGTGAACGAAACAGATGCGTGCATGTTTATGATTATAGGATTGCTATCTAAAAAACCCTCCCGGCTTACCGCCGTAGAGGGCTTGCCGTGATCGTCATCACTGCTGTTTGGTTAATTGATATAAAATTTATGATTTGTCCTGGTCATTCTTGCCCTTCTCTTTGCAACGGTAGCATATGCCATGGAAATCAAGCCGATGGTCATGAACGGTAAAGTTGAACTCTCGCTCCAACCGCTCTTCCAAAGGGCCGAGCCAATCCTCGCGTATCTCATCCATGCTTCCACATTGAGTACATATCAAATGGTGATGGTGATGCTTCGAAGTATCCGTCCGCAAGTCATAACGGGCGACACCATCGCCAAAATTTATCTTCTCTACAACATGAAGCTCACTGAGCAGCTCTAGGGTACGGTACACGGTTGCCAGACCGATCTCCGGAGCCTTCTCTTTCACGAGCATAAATACATCCTCTGCGCTAAGGTGGTCGTCTTCATTTTCCAACAATACGCTTACCGTGGCTTCCCGTTGGGGCGTTAATTTGTATCCTTGGGATTGTAGCTGCTGCTTAATTTTGTCGATCCGCGCTTCCATCGTTTCCCTCCCCCTTGGAAATCACTGCACGTTATTGTTCACTTCCTTCATTATAGGGGGATTTGACAAACAAAGTCAAACGGTTTTGCTATATGGAAAAATTCGCGGATTAAAGCAACATTGGAGTGACCCAGCGCATCATAACAGGGGTAACCCAGGTTTCAAAGGATGCAACTCCGAGTGTCAGCAGGACCATGCAGAACGTCAACAAAGCATAAGATGCAAATGGCTTCATCATGCTGCCGCCGCGATTCATAATAAAACGGTCTCTGATGATATATAGAGAGAAGGTGATTGCTGCTACACTGCACATCATGAGCACCGGAATAATCAGCAAATTTTGCGGCGCAATCGACACCAGGGCAAACAGCAGTCCTTTCCACGAATATTGCCCGACCAAATAACCGACCGTGAACCCGATAAGAACTCCCTTTAAGAAATCCAATATCAATATTCCAGGAAGTCCGATGACGGACAATCCCAGAATCCATATCAAGCCGATCCATTTCAGATGAAGGGCTGCGATGCTCCAGTAAGAAGATTGACTCATGGCTTCTCCACCGTCCTGCACGTTAACAAAAAAGTGATTCAAATATCGGGCCATTTCCTGCTGCTGCTCCAGTGAAAGTGCATTGACCATCAACGCTCCAAACAGTACGCCGACTAAGAACAGGACGGCAACAAACACATAGAGCGTAGTCTGATCCTTAAAGGCTTGGCGGAATGATGACATAGAATAGAGTCTCCTTTCTGCGTCTCTACTCTACTCTATGACACTCGTCCTTCTTCTATGACTTTCGGTGAATGAAAGAGAGTCCCGTGGATTTATCGAAGCACTTTCCCGTAAGTGCCTCCCCCGCCTGCCGACAGGGACAGCGTCCCGTTTCGGGCCATGACAATGCTTGCCGCCAGCTGATCGCCGGCAACTGCCGCAAGCTCTGCCTCCGTCGCCTGATGAAGGATATTCATTTCCGTTCCAAAGGCTTGCAGCAGCTTCGACATGGCGGATTTGCCAAGCCCGGGAATGAATTCTAGCGGAACCTGATAGTGATACTCCGGTCGGCTGAGGGGAATCACGGGTTCTTCACGATCCGAGACATGAAGAATCCGATCAAATACCCCCTGTACCAACTTGGTGCTGCCGCAGTATGGACAGCGCTTCATTTCTTTTATATCACTGCCCTCATCCAGAATGCTATCGCATCCGCTGCAATAGGTCCGATGGTATTTTCCCAGTCGGGGATTAAGCCCGTAGTTTGCGCTGATTCTTCTCCCGTCCTTGGCCCCGAGTGCCATTCGGAATTCTGCAAAAGAAGGCTCAGCCATGTCAATTCGGTTATACTCCCTGCCGATCTTACCAAGCGAATGGGCATCGGAGTTGGTCAGAAAGGAATAACCGTCCAGCTCGCTTATCCGCCCTGCCATCGAGGAGTCCGCACTGAGCCCAAGCTCGATTCCGGCGATCCCGTTCAGGTCGAATACCTCGCTCATACGATCCGCCATGCTGCCATACAGCCCCTTATGAGGCGTAAACACATGTGCAGGCACCAGCAAACCGCCGCGGTCAACAATCTCCTGCTGCAATTCACGCGGAGTAACGTAGATGCGCTGAGAGCTCAGCTGCACATTTTTCATAGATCTCGCCATCCAGACGGTGAAATCCTGCATCGTACCCAGATCTGGAAAATAGGCCAGCACATGGGCTGCACCACGGCCGCTTTCACGAATTTCGATCTCGCTGCCAAGCAGGATGACCGTATCCCGGTACGCTATCCCTCCGCCATCAATCTCTTGCATGGCTCCACTGTCGAGACACTGGATAATATCCTCCTGCACCGAAGGAGAGTGGCAATCGATGATGCCAATCATCTGGATACCTTTTCGCTCCGATGCCTCGATGGCAATATTCTCAAAGGTCAGATTGTTGCTTGCGCTTATTTTCACAGCTTGCCCGCTGCTCGTGCGCCCGATGTGAATATGCATATCACCATAAAAAGAATGAAGCTGCCGGTCCGTTGTCTGTTCTAAAGATGACAGCATATCAGATTTTCCCTGTCAGTTTGTACATATTCCAGGCATACACGGAGCCAGGATGGTCTTCGCATCGCTGATTCTCTCTTCTTGAATGAGGGAATAAGCTTCTTCCAGCGTAATTTCCATCATTTCTATAAATTCATCCTCATCCGGATTCATGTCGCCGCTAACGAGATCTTCCGCCAAATACAAATGAATGATTTCATCCGCAAAGCCCGGTGACGTGTAAAAGGAATGAAGCTTCCGAATGGAACCGCAGGTATACCCCGTCTCTTCCTGAAGTTCGCGCTTGGCAGCCTCCAGAGGATCCTCCCCACGCTCCAGCTTGCCCGCAGGTATTTCAACCTCGCAGCGGCCCAGCGGCTGCCTGTACTGATTCACAGCCAGCATTGTGTCGCCTTTTAATGCCAGCACGGCGACCGCACCCGGATGCCGGACAACTTCACGGCTAGCGGTCTGTCCATCCGGAAGTTTCACCGTGTCCACCTGCAGCGAGATAATTTTCCCTTCAAAAATCGATTGAGAAGACAACGTGGTTTCTTCCAGCAATTTATCCGAAGCTTCCCGGTTCTTACTGCCGATATCGCTCATAAAATGACCTCCTTTGTTTAAAAACGGCATGTCTGACCATGCTATTGCATAAGGTGTATTATATCAAAATTCCGCAGAAAGAAGGTAGCACCCATGAAAAGCTATAAAGGAGACCATTCGATTCATTTGGTAGGACAGGCCTGGCAGATTCGGATTATGCTGAAGCAGTGGCAGCAGCAATGGGGCTCAGAGACGAGAGTTATGGATATTATTTCAAAAAATACAATAAATAAACGCGAAAGCGGGACACAGAATTAGGTTCTAAGACCTATTTTTCGACTTTTTTCTGTTTTTTTCGTAATATAGACCATGACCTTTTCACCTAAACGGGTGTTATACCATTGGGAGGCTTCGACATGCGACAATTACCTATTATTGAATCCGAACCAATTACAAATCCACCATCAACTGATTATGAACGCGGAAAATGGTACAAAAGACGCGGGTATCTCGATAAGGCTCTGGAAAGTTTCAAGGAAGCTGCGAAGTCCGATCCAACTGACAATACCCGTTCCGGATGGAAAGAGATTGACCTAAGCTGGCTTGAGTACGGGTTATTAAGCATGCGTATGCGCGCCTTCCACAAATCTGAGGAGGCCTTTAAGACCGTCCTGCATCACGCGGGTACATATGCTCAGGAGGCGCTCAATCACTGGGCAGCCCTTCTGCTTCTGCAAGGGACGACCGATGAGGTTATATATGAGCAGCTATTGGCTGAAACGAACCGCTTTCCCGCATCCCATGCAATGGTTGGCAGGTCGTTGTATTACATCGGAGCTTACCCTTTCGCTTCCCTCTGTTTTGCCAATCAGGAGAACTTGAATCCCGATACCTGCATCCCATACGTGTCCTGTCTCATTATGACCGATCAGCTGCCTGAGGCCATAGAGCTTATTGACAGTTATCTGCATGGCTCCAAGAACAGCCAAGGAGAGCAGGCCTGCCCGAGAGCAGCCGAAAGGAATCACTTGGCTAGAATCAGACAGCTCTGTGAGTGGAAATGGGAAGGTAGAGCTCCGGACAGGTTCATCATCATGTCCGAATTGCTTGAGTTAGCCCGTACCGCCATATCACTTGGCATGGTATCAGTAGCCGAGGAGCTGCTTGCGGATTGCAGCGATCACACTGATTATGCACTGATCTGTTTTCTTTATTATGAAGGTTACAGGGGACTCGCTGTATCCAAAATAAATCAATTGGAAGCGCTCCCTCTCCAAGAACATGGCAGCTATAGTATGAACGTATGTTTTATAGCGGCAGAGAGTCTGTATGACCAAGGAAAATACGATGAAGCCGCATCCTTGCTGGAGCAGCTAAGACGGTCTTATCCTGAACACACCGAGACGCGATTCGGCGAAGCTGCCTGTTATTTACAGTCTGCCTTGATATCCCTCTCCTCACGACTGGAGGAGCAGTATCCATCAGAACCTGCGCGGAAGGAAATCGAGCAATACATGGACAGCATCCATGCCGCGCTGCATGTTGTAGAAAGCACGAACTGGCATACTACCTGGTCGCCTGCACAGAGACGAATAGAAGGCAATTCGTTGACGATGTCATTCTTGAACTGATAGATAAATTCACAATAAAAGCCCGAAGCGGACGGGACTGCCCCCTGTTTGTGAGACGGGGAT
>NZ_ADHJ01000021.1:0-60930 GCF_000193415.1 Paenibacillus vortex V453 | reverse complement strand
GATATGTCTAACAAATGGGGTGCAGTTCACTCTCTCAACAAGGTACAGCCTTTATTCAGTAACTTATAATAGCAAATTCAGACTATAAACCCTGCCAGGTTTCACCACCGTCACTGCTTTTCATGAGTCGGGAGCGCTTCTTGTCGGTGGTTTCAATCAGCATCCAGCCTACATCAGAGGAGGTAAACTGCAATTTCACCACGTTAGGATACTTGGCTAGATTATCTGCTAGTAACTTGCTTCTCGGGAATGGCTTCCAGGTTTTTCCTAAATCATTCGAATGATACACAATGCCGTTAACCATACGCCAGCCGTCATGAAGCCGACGGAAGACAGGCTGGATAGTTCCCTTACCGGCATCTCCCGTCATCGGGAATGACACCAGATTCCACGATTTCCCGGTATCTCTCCCGTGAAGTATCCCATGTAGCTCGCCTGATTATCCTTTACGCAGGTAACCGGAATATATACTTCGCTACCGCTGCCGCCTCTTCCCAGTAATTTAGGCGCCCCGGCGTAAACCGAACCGCACGGGTCAAGAAGCTTGCTCTTGAACACTTGACCCGAAGATTTCCACTTCTGACCACCGTCACGAGTAATATACAGCTTCGAGGACTGCATCTCCCGAATGGTAGCAAATCCGACCAGCGAATCCGTGAACGTTAAGCCGATGACTGATCCTGTTCGCGGAATGACGCTGCCTGGGACACGCGAAGTAGAATACTCCGTATTCTGCATGACCTCATCCCATAAACCGCCATTGTTGCTAGTGTGGAACAGGGATTTCTCCTCAGAGCCCCGGGATATGTCGCCTTTTGCCATGATCCATCCCTGCTGTGATGAAACGAAGGACAGTGCAGTGACAACGCCTGTCTCGGGCAGCGACGAGAGCTTCCAGCTGTCACCGCCATTGGTTGTATTCAGCAGAATGGTTTCCGCTGATCCCTGCTTATTTCGTATAATCCAGCCATGATCCTTATCCGCAAACACGATGTCTTTGCCATACTCCAGCTTGTCAATGAATTGAACATTGGAGGAGGGTGAAATATCCACCCACGTTTCACCATAATCTTTAGTTTGGTAAAGACGAAGCTCGGTGTTCGTTATTCCCCATGCAATTCCCGTTGACTCACTTAGGAGATGGAAGTCTGTCAACCGTGTATGTATCTGATATTTACTTTTTTCCTCAGGGGCCTTCATGGCCGTATCCGGCGTTACTAATGTGATGGTCTGACCTTCTTCTTCATCTTCAACCGATTCAGGAGGACCTTCCGGTGTAGAAGGTTGCTGTTGCTGCTGTTGTTTTATCGGTTCTGAGGTACAGGCTGCTAACATAACTGCCATCATTGCCAGCATACTGAGCCAGAATATAAAACGACTTGATCTCAAGAATTCTTCCTCCTCATATTTCGATGTGCATGTTGCAAATCCGCTTTTTCGACATTATAACATATTCCATCCAGCTGATAAGTAAAGAACTGACTTGCAAAATTTACAATACTGTAGCTTTTTAATAGATTCACTCTCATATTCGGGTAGGTTAATCCATAGATAGACATCAAAAAAACCCTAACGTGATTCATACGTTAAGGGAGTTTTAATTTACAAATATAATGCTCGCCCATTTCGAGGGTTCTTGATAATCACCAGGTTTATGAACCAAATCGTCCCGTTTGTTATGTATTCGCCTGACCACCATGTGAAACGACTCGAGCTTTCTAGAGATCCCTTCCTTTCTAACCGGAAGGGAAATTAGAAGAGAGGTGGTTATGAAGCATGACCTTAGAGGTGTCTAGATGCAGGATAGAATGTAGATCTTCTATTGTGAATTTTTCATATGATGAAATAAAATAATATTGTTGATTGCTGTTGTTGTTTTCATTCCTTATTTTCACGCATAAAAAAGCAAGCTGATTTCGTATCGAAATCAGCTTGCTCGAGGATTTATATATTAAGATATATCCTGGGCTGATTAAACCTCGGATATGACCGTATAGCGTTCATTGAGATGCTTAGGCAACTCAATTTCATCCAATACCGCAATCGCGTAGTCCTCATAGCTGACATAACTTTGACCGCTGGAATTGACAATGACATGATCCTTACCTTCTTGATAGCTTCCTGTCCGCTGACCATTCGGATTAAAGAACGCTGCCGGACTGAGATATGTCCATTTCACATCTGAAGAATTCTCCAGGTCTTTCAGGTTCTCTCCTGCATGGAATGCTGTCGGATAGTATTCCTTAGGAAAATCAGGTGTTTCCATCAGTCGGGTGGTTTTGGCCTCATCAACAAACAGACTTCCGGCTCCTCCCACCACGATCAGTCGGGTATCGGCTCCTTTCAGAGCATTTATCAGCACGCGTCCAACTTCAATATATTGAGTTTCCTGCCCAGGCGCTGCGCCAAATGTATTCACTACCACGTCGAAGCCTTGAAGATCGGCATCGGTTAAATCCAGCACGTTCTTCTCCACGATGTTAACACTGGAATCGGTAATCCTGGAACCATCACGAACAATTGCCGTTACTTCATGTCCGCGTGCTTGCGCTTCCTTGAGAATCAAATTTCCTGCTTTACCTGTTGCACCGATAATACCAATCTGCATGATGAATCGCTCCTTTATCAATTGTATATACAAATGAGAAGGTGAAAAAGAGCTACAGTTTTCCCTTTTTCAACATTTCACTGGACTCATGGAGAAGTTTAGTTAGTTGTTCGCTATGTTCCTTCCCCAAAATGGAAACATATTGTCCGTACAGCTGTTCAAAATATTGGTTCAGCTCCTTATATAGAGCTTTACCTTCCTCTGTTAAGAAAATATGCGTTTCCTTCCATTCGGACTTGCGTTCAACTAAATTCTTCTCTTCCAGCTTGTCAATGAATCGGGTGCTTGTGGATGGAGCAATCGATAACTTATCACATAACTCTTTCTGCGTGATTCCTGGGTACTGGTGTACCACCACCAACACATAGGAGTACGTTGGCGATAAGTCGGCTTTTGCAAAAGCATCCTCCGCCATCTTTGTCATAGAACGCGCAAACCGATTCGATGTAAAAAACAAGCATGAGGTCAAAATGGAATCATCTATGTTCATCATCATCACCTTTCATTTGTATATACAAATTATCACATTGCTATCTTTATGTCAACATCTTTATTTTAGTAAGTTTATTGGTTCATGTTTACCTCCTACACCAACTGAGATGCAAATTGAATAAAGTATGTACATGCATGAAATATATACTATTTCACTCTTCTTTTGTGAATTTTTCATATGTTGAAACAATCACCTGATCTATCGATTTCAAAAGAATCAGCATTAGCGAGTCTGTGGTATCGCTTCTTATCTTGGAGAGGATTACGATCGCGCCGCGGCATATGATATAACGCTGCTCGATATATTCTGGACTGCCATGACTGGTTACATACACGCTCTTGCTATAGCGCGTGCCGAGAATATTGCCGCATCGGACCTTGCACGTTACGCTCACAATTTCATTCGCATCATGCCTGATATTATGACCTATAACGCGAGCGACTTGGATCGCGGGATCTATCCTGGCAACAGTTCCAGTCTTCGTTCCGACGCCGCGAGTATGGAGCATATTATCCATGCAGCCGAATTTCACGGACTTGACAGCAGCATTCTTCATGAAGCAAATGTTTATTATTCAAAAAGCAGTTAACGCCGGGCATGGCAATGACGGTTTCTCACGCCTGATCGAGTTTCAATAAACCCTCTTCTTAAAGAACGATACGCAGACTAACAACGAATAGGCAAGTCAAACAGGTGACGAAAGGGTCCCCTCTTGACTTGCCTATTCGTTGAATTCGCTGCCTGCTTACCCTTTGACGGCTCCTTCTGTCAAACCTTTTTGAATATATTTAGAGATGAACAGGTACACAATCAATACCGGAATGACTGTCAGTGATACGGCTGTAGCCATAAGTCCAAAGTCGGTACCATATTGTGAACTGATTTCATTCAACAATGCCACGATCGGACGAACATTCTCTTTGTTAACAAAGATTAGCGCAGAGAACAAATCATTGTACGCCCACATAAATACAAATATACTTGCCGATGCAAAGACAGGCTGCGAGATCGGCACAAAGATTTTCACAAACATTTGCCATCGGTTGCATCCGTCCATAAACGCAGCTTCTTCCAGCTCTTTCGGAATGGTTGCCATATAACCGGCAATGACCAATGTCGCAAACGTCAGATTGCCTGCCGTCTGAGGAAAAATCAACCCCCAGTATGTGTTTACCAGGCTCGTTTTAATCAGAAGCTCATAGACCGGAACTACAGTTGCAAATGCTGGTATCAGCAGTGTTGCATACAGAATGGAGAAAATCGTTTTTTTGCCTCTGAAGTTAAATCTGGATAACACGTATGCTGCTAATCCTCCAAGCAATAGCACTAAAAACACGGTACTGAAGGACATCACTAAGCTATTAATATAACTTCTTCCAATATTGATGCGGTCAAATGCATTTTGATAGTTAATCAACACCGGATCCCATGCGATACCGAATGAATTGTTCATAACATCGCGAGATACTTTGAACGAGTTGTTCACAATCCAGAATAACGGATAGATTGTTGTTAAGGACCACGCTGTTAAAATCACGTACATCAACGTGGTGCCTAAGCTAAACCGACTCTTCCTAACTCGCTGAGTTTTGTGTTCAACGACGATGGTTGGCTCCATAACAGTACACCCCTATAATGCTTAGTATGTAATCTCGTCTCTTTTCAACAAACGGTTAGCAATTAACGCAAGCACTACGCCAAAGACCACCATGTAAATGGCAACGGCTGATCCGTAGCCAAAGTTCTGATCCACCATGGCTTTTTTGTACATATACGTCCCCAGTACTTCCGTTCCATTCTGGCCGCTTGTAATGACCCAGATGAACTCAAATATCTTCAACGTACCCGTAATAGCAAGGGTGATTACAACCTTGATATCACTCATGATAAGCGGGATGGTTAGCATCGTTGTTTTCTTAATGCCTGTTATCCCTTCCAGCTTTGCTGCTTCGTAATAATCGGCAGGTATTTTGGCCATTGCAGTCAGGAACAGAATGAAATAAAAGCCCACATAATGCCATACCGTTGGAATCGAAACTGCCTTGAGGGCGTTCTTCGCATCCAGCCACAGAATCTTCTCGATATTGAAATTAGCCAGCAAATTGTTCAATAGTCCAAAGTTATAGTTGTAGAACAGCACAAACAACAAGGAAATCGCCGTACCGGAGATGACAACCGGAAAGAAAAAGACGGTACGATAGAAACCTTTGAACTTGGCAATGTTATCGACCAGAACGGCAAGCACAAGGGCTATCCCAACCTGAAATACGATAACATACAGCATAATCTCTAGTGTGTGCAGGGTCGCAGCGCCCAGCAGCTTATCCGTAACGAGTCTCTCATAGTTAGCCCATCCCACAAACTTTTTGTCAAAAAAACCGCTTGTGCGATAAAAACTGAGATACAAACTCTTGAAGAACGGATAATATAGAAAGATTGTCATGATGGCAGCTGCAGGAAATAAAAACAGCACAATATACTTGCGATCACCCTTCATATTCATCACCCTTGATGTTTATTTTTCTTCATCCATGTCTAAATGACTACGCCGCCCTAATGAAAACAGAGGGCGGCGTGCATCACTTTTATTTCTACCGTTTCTGATGAAAACTATTTTTTGTTAGCATCCTCGGTTTTCTTGGCTTCCTCGATGGCTTGAGTTGGCGTTTTCTTGCCTTCAACTACAGGCTGAACGCTTGCACGAAGGTTGCCGAATGTTTCTTGTGAAACCTTACTGTCAACAGGTGCACTAATGGAATCAGCTTTAGCTGCCATTGCAAAACCATCAAGAGCCACCTGTGCCAAACCGGTTACTTCTACATCAGCAGCTGGCGTACCACCATTAGCTGAAGCGATTTTTTGGATGGTTGCCGGGGAAGTCAGGTGTTTCAGCAATTCAACGGCAGTATCTTTTTTGGCTGCATCGTCATAAGTGGATTTGGACAGGTAGAAACCGGAACCGAATCCGCCAACGATATCGTTACCGCTGCCAGCACCGTCAGGAACCGTCGGGAATGGAAGAACCGTGGAATTGTCACGGGTATCATCGCTCCAGCCACCTACTGCCCAAGATCCTTCGATTGTCATAGCAGCCAAGCCTTCGCTGTAATAGTTGCCGGACATGCTCAGATCAATGGTTGCAGCATCTTTAGGGAACGCGCCAAGATCATAGAGCTCTTTCATTGCAACATAAGCTTTTTCCCAGTTTGGATCGATGCCGTCGATCAGGCCTTTGCTTTGGCTTTCAGGACCCGCAGCAGACAGAATGGTATGCTCGATCAAATAGTGGGATTGGTCAAATGGTACGGACAAAGGAATGATACCTTTGGCAGACAGCGTTTTCACAGCTGTGGTCAGCTTCGCCCAGTCTGTTGGAAGCTCAAGGCCATTTTCTTCGAAGATTTTCTTGTTTACGAACAAACCTTCATAGAAACCAGTCAATGGTGCAGCATAAATGTTTCCGTCTTTTTGCTTGGCAAGCTCAAGCGCATCCGGAATAAATCCGTTCTTCCAGTCAGCGTTAGCATCAAGAATTTCGTTCAGCGGTACAACTTTGCCCGCATTTACAAATCCTTCTGCATCAGCACCAATGAAGTAGAACAACAGGTCAGGCTCGTTGCCGCTGTTCATGTCCGTGTTGACTTTGGTTCTGAAGCCATCGTCGTTTGCAGACATCGTGTCATTCTCAATCTTCACGTTCGGATGAGCTGCAGTAAATTCATCCAGTGCTGCTTGGAAAGCTTCGCGAGCAGCATCAGTTCCGCCGAAAGTCGAGAACACGCGGAGTGAAACCGGAGCGTTCTCTTCTGCTGGTGGAGTTTCCGTTTTCGGAGTCTCCCCTTCTGCTGCAGGAGTGTTCGTGCTGCCGCTGTTACCACATGCCGCAAGGAACATGGAGAGCAACAACATAACACTCATGAGTAACATGGAAGTCCTTTTCATTTGTAATCCCCCTAAGTATTTTTTTTCAAAACCTTATGTAAATACTTGCTGTCTACCAGAATTTTATTCCAAGCCCCGAACGTTTCAAAGGGGGATATTCATCTTCTATAGGGGGAAATTTTTCCATGTCATATATATAGAAGCTCTATGAGCGTGTTTTGTTGGACCTTTATATGACCGTAAATCTTATAGATACAGGGAAAAGATAGCGCTCCTTGTTATTGCTGCTAGATTCAGGAGATCCGAATGTGTTTTTCTATTATGAAATTTTCATATGATGATATTGTATAATGATGTCTTCATCTGCTTATGCTATCTTCTTTCATTTGAATTTCACGCCAAAAAAAGAACCTGCTGAAATTCATCAACAGATTCTTTGAGATAAGCTTATCTCTTCTAATTTTAGCTCGTAACTGCTATTGCGACAGGTTTCAAACAATCCCCGGATGCTACACCTTGCCTACCCAATCGGCGCCCGCAACCTCTTTCCATCCGAGCCGAAAGCGCATTCTGCCATCATTCTAAAACCATTCGCATGATCCTAAGAATTAAAATATTGTGACGGATTGTCGCGCAGTGGATCTATAAATTCCTCGTATCTGCCGCCGGTATACGACTCAATCACCCTCCGCCAAAAGGCTTGTGCGGGCAGATTGCTGCTTACCTGTGTTACCTTCCACCGCCCGGGGAATTCATCAAACAGCCATGTCGCTGCCCACGTTCCCAAACCGTGACGGCGATATTTTTGCATCACGAAAAATTCTGTCATATAGTAGTCGGCCTCCGTGGCATCATCCATTCGTTCAATTAGCGCAAATCCGGCGGGCCGCTGGTCAAACGTAATGAGGAACGGATACTTCCGATCGCGCTTTTTCCAGAATTCATCCAAATCGGGATAAGGTAAAAACAATCCTTGATCATTGACCGAGATATCCAGATACTTCGTAAAATCATATAGATACAACTGCATCAAGTTTACGATTACGGCTTGTTTTCTCTTCGGAACCAGCTCAATTCCCATACGCTCCGTTAGATCTGACCTCATGGTGCTGCCTCCCCGGGTATCTCATATAAATCTTTACTATGTAACATACATTCATCATATAATTTCAGCTAAACGAAACACAAGTACAGATCCTATGTGCAGGCAACGGCCTTACCGGACAACCACCCCTGATCGCAGGATTATTCGGTTTCCATATGTTACACTAATAGCTAGCAATACCGTGTCTTCTCCATATAGATAAACATAGATAAACATTGAGGTGGAACATGAATATACAAAAAGATATCGACCGTGCAAAGCTTGATGAGAAAACACCGGCCATGCCTTGGTTTGTACAGCAATTTATCGACTACAAACTTCCAGACCTCTCCCCCTCGACCCTGCTCGAATATGTGAGGGACTATCAAACGTTTTTCAACTGGCTCCGATCAGAAGGGCTGTCACAAGCATCCTCCAATCAAGAGATTACCTTGATGGAGCTTGAGAAGCTCCGCATGGAGAGCATCACCAGCTACCGCTTATATCTGACAACCCGCAGGGACGGGACCAACTCGAGAATTACGGTTTCCCGCAAGCTGTCATCTCTGCGCTCCCTGTTCCATTACCTGAGCCAGATTGCCGAGGACGAGGAATTTTACCCGCTGCTCAAACGCAATATCATGGCCAAAGTAGAAATTAAGCGAATTCATAAACCAAAGGATACAGCGGCCAAGCTAAAAGGAAAAATACTGGAAGAAGAAGAACTTCAGGATTTCATCACTTACATTCATGAAGGATACGGACAGGATGTCGAGAACAACAAACAGGCGCTCTACGCGCACGAGTTGAACAAGGTAAGGGACGCGTGCATAGCCAGCCTTATCTTAAACTCCGGCCTGCGCGTATCCGAGGTGGTAAATTTGAATCTCGCCGATATCGACCTGAACAATAAAATGCTGCATGTATTCCGTAAGGGTAATAACGACGAGACCTTCAAGACACCGGTCTACTTCCGCGCGCAAGCCAAGGATGATCTGGAATTTTATCTCCAGCTTAGACAGACACGCTATAAAGTGCCCAAGAAGGAAAAGGCACTGTTTGTCGCACTGCGCAACGGGCAACATGAAGGACAGCGCATGACCAAACGAGCGATTCAAGCGATGATCATCAAATATGCCAAGCGCTTTGGCAAGCCATCCCTGACCGTTCATAAGCTGCGGCACTCGTTTGCAACCGACTACTACCTTCAGAACGATATATATAAAACAAAGGAACAGCTTGGCCACGCTTCCACAGAAACTACAGAAGTATACGCACATTTAACGGATAAAACGATGTCTCAAGCGATTGAGCGCCGTGCCGATGAATAGCAGCATCTAAATTGACAAAAGCATCGATGTGATCTCCTCAATATCATTCCATGTAACCAAGGGAACCGCTAGCCGCTGCTGAATCTCATGCAACGCTGACGGTTCCTTTAACATTTCAGGACGTACCACGATCCCTCTAATCTCCTCAACCTGATCCAGCAGCATCATGTCTTCCAGCCCCCGCAGCAGCACCAGCTTGGGATAAGCCATCTTTTTATAGCCTTCTACAAGCACCATATCAAAATCCATATACAAGGGTATCAACGATTCTAGACCCAGCTCCGTTTCCCTCATGACAGCCGTTCGTCCGGGAGAAGCAATGGCAATTCCTTCTGCTCCCGCTTCACGGAATTTGTACGTATCTGTCCCTTCATGATCCATATCAAACCCGTGAGCGTCGTGCTTGATCACGGCAGTCCGAATGCCATGCTGCTTCAGCTGAGGTATCAAAGCCGTGATCAACGTTGTTTTGCCGCTATTTTTATATCCGCACAGCTGAACAATCTTCATCCGAAGGCTCCTGGAAGGACAAGAACCTGTACTGACTGCCCTTTGACCGCTCCTCTAAGCTCCGGTGGTACCACGATCAAACAGTCGCTGTCTTTGATTGTAATCATGACACTCGATTCATCGAGCGCTGCAGGTGTCGCCACAAGCCTGCCGTTTATCACGGCCAGTCTTCCCCTGACAAAACGGGTGAAGTTGTTCACTTTGGAATAGTCGGCCCCCAGTTCGGCCGTCCATTCGGTCAGATATAACTGCTCCATACCGAGCATTTTGCGAATCGAAGGCCTGACAAACAACAGAAATCCTACATAACAGGCACCAGGATTGCCAGATAGCGCAAATAACAGCTTCCCGTCCTTAACCGCAGCCGTTGTTACGCTTCCCGGGCGCATCGTGACTTTATTAAACAGCATGTCCAGGCCACCGGAGGTCACAAGCTCCCCCATGATATCGTAATCGCCCACAGAGACACCGCCCGTTGTGACCACGATATCGTACTCGCCAAGTGCCTCTTCTACCTTCTGCCGGGCAAGCTCGATATCATCCGGAATCGCCTCCATAATGACCGGCACGCCTCCGGCTTCCCGAATTTGCGAAGCGAGCATGTAGGTGTTGCTGTTGCGTATCTTGCCTGGCTCAAGCGGCTCGGTGATGTCTAGCAACTCGGTTCCCGTCGAGAAAATCCCTACCACCGGCTGCCGGTACACCTTGACCTGATGAATACCGAACGTAGCCAGAACCGAAATCTCGCCCGGCCCGATGCAGGTTCCTTTACGCAGGAGCAAATCCCCTTCTTGCAATTCGAATCCCCGCGGAGTAATATTTTTCCCAGTATCAATCGAACGTTTTAACCCTACATAGGTTACACCTTCCTTCACTCGAAGCTCTGTCGCTTCAAGCATAACAACAGCATCAGCGCCTTCGGGCACCTGTGCGCCTGTCATGATACGGGAAGCCAATCCCTGTTCGATCGAAATAGAAGAGACATATCCGCATGGGATCTGATCAACAACCTTCAGCCAGACCATTTCCCCTTGATCACATGCCGCTAAATCGCTTGAACGAACAGCGTAGCCGTCCATACCCGAGCGTGCAAATGCCGGAAAAGGGTGCGGCGCAACCATGTCAGAAGCAAGCACGCGCCCATCGCTGTCCTGCAGCCGAATTTGTTCCTCCCCGCCAACATGGACATAAGACGTGGCAAGTGCTTGCGCTTCTGGCACCTGCATGGCGCGTCGATCGAACTTATCGTGTTTCTTAGTTAAATCAGCATGGGTATGATCCAAAATGATGTCCTCTCTTTCTGACTAAATGCTAACCCTTATTCTAACTGTACTACATTCTGTTCCAACTTCAAACCAGCTCCAATAGCAATGTCTGAGTTGACAATAACCAGAGACACATGCTCCCTCCCGTCTACAAAAACAAAAAAGGAACCGCAGTCCTGCGATTCCGTAAACTATCCTCAATTCCTGCTACTCCTCTTCTTCCGTGACCTCGTAAAATACGATGTTGGAATCTACTTCAACCGTTACATTTGAGCCTTCGGGCTCGTAAGTGACACGTCCCTGATTCTCGGCCCTTTCATTAGCGGGGACCGCGTACTGCAAGACTTGAAATGAAACTCTGACCGTTTCACCCGGTGTCAATGATCCGATCCGAATTCCCTGAGCTGGATTGACATCAGCTGCCAGTTGGTTGTTAATGATCACACTATTTCCTTCAAACCTCGAGCCTGCGGGCAGATCATCAAACAGAGTTACGTTATTCAACATCGTGGGACCTACGTTGGTTATAAGCACAGTTCCGGTCATATTCGTTATCATGAATGAAAAGGTAAGGGTATTGCCGGTTTCCGTAACAAGCGGGAATACCGTCTTCTCTACATTCAACAGCGGTTGACTCGTCACGATGACCGAAGCCTGTGCACTTACAGGTCCTGTCTGTGCAGATACTGCCTGGGCCGTGTTGATAATGACAGTACCAATGCCGGTATCCGCCATCACGCCATATCGAGCTTGAATGGTAACCGATTCGTTCGGATTGAGCCGATCGAGGGTACGATCAATTCCCAGCAAAACATCCGTGATGCGTACGGACGTTAGGGCTGCCTCCCCGGTATTCGTTACCGTGATTCGGTAATGGATGGTATCACCGGCTCGAGTCTCCGCGCGATCTGCGATTTTGGTAATCGCAAGGTTGAATACCGGCGTTATCACAGGTGGAGGTGGCACCACAAGCGGAGGCGGCTCCACAGGTGGAGGTGGCACCACAGGTGACGGAAGTACGGCCACCGATGTTTCATCATGAATTGGATCGGTTTGGTCAGAAACGGCTGTCGCTGAATTGACCAACACGGTACCCGCTGCACTACCGGCTGGAATTGTTAAGTCTCTGATAATGACCGTGCTCCCTCCAACCGGCAAACTGGATATGACCTCATCCAATCCGAGAAGCGCATCGGTAATGTGAATGTTGGTTAGTTCAACTTCCCCTGTGTTTGTTAATTCCAGCCGATATTCCACAAGCTGTCCGGGTATTGCTTCCGTTGGCGATACGCTTTTTTGCAAAACGAGTCCAGGGTTTAGAACAGGTGTCACCACTTCATTGGATGGGATATCTCCTGTAAATATAGGCCCCCCGGTAACGCTCTGATAGTCAAAATTCACAACGGCTTCATTCACGATAAACCCATCCGGTGGAACAGACACTACCCTGACCTGATAGGTTACGGTGACCAAGCCTCCGGGAGGGACTGTACCCAGCGAGATCCCTGTTGTCGGGTTGGCATTCACATCGCTCACTGAATTAATCGTGACACTCCCCGGCACAAACTCCGTATTATTAGGCAAACCATCAAACAGCAGGGAAGCATCCGCCGGAACGGTACCCGTGTTTTCAATCACTACGGTATAAGTCAATAATTGACCGACCGTTGCGGAGGTAGCGTTAACACTCTTATGCACTGTTATCCGCGGTGAGTTAATGTCAATGTAAATTCCGACAGCAATGACGCTGTATCCATCGCCGCCCGTGCGCAGCTGAAAGACCGCCGTGGTCTGGTTATTTGTGAGCGTCTCCGAAATATCTACATTGGTGATATCCCAAGATTGTCTGCCGCCCACGATTTGACTGCCAGGCTGCCCGTTTATTTGGTTTCGATCCCCAAACGTCCCCGTGGTATCCAGATTGCCGCTATCATCGTTAATTTGGGACGCAAAGAAGTTATTCGGATAATTGTTAGGGCCTTCCAGTACGGTCAAACTGTCTTCGGCAGGTCCGAACAACACCTGGTCCCCTGTTTTGTTGGCATCTCCATCCTGGGCGCATAGAGCCATTCTACCCGATATCGGTCCAGAGGTCGGTGTCGCAAAACCGGATATAACCGTTGTCAGTTCAGGTATGCCGGCTGCAATCTCGACAATGCCGACGTTTAGACTCAGATTGCGAAACGGCATCGAGGGATCCTCATACACAACACAAAGCGTCCACCCGCAGCTGTTCGCTGTGCTGTTGCCCAGATCAATATTACCCACCACACCGCCGACAGTGTAAGTACCAGCACCCCCGGCTTGCACCAATGAGGTCACATTGGCGGAACGAAAGTAATTGTAAGTTGCATTGCGGTATGAGGTCTGTGCTGTCACAGGGTCAGGCGAAATGCTGGATGTCGTACCTTCCGGCGTCATTAAAGAAACGGTCTTATCTATGAATGCTATATAATTATTAGTCCCTCCCGAAACCCGGTAAGTCCCAGCCCAGACCAGTTCGGCATATAACACGTTACTATCGGGCGGGAGCCTCAGAATAGCACTCGCGCTATCCAGATTAAAATCCGATGTGGTCCCGGGCGGGTAGCTTCCGAACTGCATGGAAGTGTCCACCGTTACAAATGCGCCAATAAAATCCCGGGTGCCCGGCACTCCTGTTTGATTGGAGCGGCTTAACCCGAGTGTATTTCCGGTAAACGTAATCGCTCCAGTATCGTTGTTACTGTAGCGGAGAACAAACGGCACGTTGTATTCCTCCTTCAGTGGAAAGCCAATCCATTGTTTGGCTATGCGTATGCGAAGATACAGCTTTCTTGTGTATAGGCTTATATTCCAATATATGAAGGAGAGCATGCAGTGTATGCTGTCTGATGCAACAAAAAAAAGCGCATGGTTCTTAGACCATACGCTTATCACTTGCGGATTACCTTCGCCCTCTTCGGGATATTCCTCCTGAGCCTATTCGAGTCTTCGGTTTGGTGTAGGATTTCTTCGGCGAATCGAATAATCCCCCGCCGCTTTCGCCGCGCTTGATCGATCCGCGGTCTCCGCTTGAAGTCGGGTTCCGTTTAAAGAGGCTTCCTCCCGTACCGACGGCATCCTGACCCCGGCGTGTAATCTTTCCGCTTCGGTCAACCGTCAGGGGAGGAGCTATTTTCTTATCCTGACTTGTCGGCTTCTTATAGTTGCCCTGCTTCGGTTTATACACATCTTTGCTTGTATACCCGCGGTAACCGCCGCCTCCACCCATCGAATCGAATAAATTTCCGATCAGCACAGCGGTTAAATACCCCCGCAGGAAACTTGAGTCATAATTGCGCTGAACATATTCCTTGGAATCAATCTCAATCAACGTATCGGTTGGCTTCTGTGGATCCTGCTGCAAATGGTAATACTCATCACCGTATACCAGAAACATCCGCTCGGTATCCTCCGGAGACGATTGGTCCGGCGTATTGGCGGCCATCAGCTCACCGGCTACCTCGGGTACGCTTTTATCGGCTGCCCGGTATACGTAAGACGTTGCGTTCCCGTCCCGGTTGACGGATTCCAGCGGATAGGTATCTTTAATATTCGGTGCTCCGCATCCGGCTAATAAGGATACAAACAGACTCAGCACCAATATCATTTTTATGGATAAAAAAGAGCGTTCCTTCATGCCACCACTCCTAAGTCGCCCGGATAACTCGAACGTCCCCCGGTATCACTTTCTCGCCTTCATACAACATAAACCGCCCATTCTGCCATTCGATTCGCAGCAGCTTGTAATCATCCGATTGATATTGCCACACATGCTGCTCACCGCTCTGCGTAAATGCGGTACGGCCAGTTATCGAAACATGTCCGCCATATTCTTCCTCCAGATGAAACACATGATCGTCCAGATCGAGGATTGATGGCACCTCGTCCGGCGAGTCCAATCGTCCATCGATAGGCGAATATAACGCATACTGAACCGTCTCACGTTCTTCAATATGAAGATAAGCTATGGTGCTGCCATCCTGAAGTGTCAAGACTACCGCATTGCGGCCCCGATTATGAACGCGCCCCGTAACCTCATAGGTAACCAAGGACACTTCGCATATATCGCCCGGCGCCAACTGCAGCATGCTTTTCTCTGCTTTGGGTGGTTCTGGCTTCGCAAATAAATTGCCGATTCTTTTCCACATACTCATCTTTCCTGTCCCCTATCTTCTTTATGCGTTCTACAAGCAAGCGGTAATAATTAACGCACCGACCACATGCAGCGAGCCTGCAAACAGTCCGTAACCTGTCTTGCCCTCGCGTGTGCCTTTGTCCAGGTTCAGCTTGCCGAAATTCCGCAGCATAAGCTCTGTCAATGCTTCGAGTACAAACAGAATGATAAACGAAATGATGGATACCACAACGGCTTCCAACAGATGATATGACGTTCCGATCGACACGGATAAAATATACCCTTGTGCAATCAGTTTCAGAATCAGTCTTGTGGTTACTGCCATATTGCCCGCTTTCACTTCTTCAAGATCGTTATACTTGGTGAACAGAGAATCCACAAACATCAAAACAAACAGCAGCAGCCCGCCGACAGCTGTCCAGAGTAAAACACGCAAGATCATATCGAAATCCATCTCTAATCCTCCACATTCAACATACAAAAACTCTAATCGACCCTTCAGTGAGTCAAGCCGTCTTTAGAGGTTGTTTCCTTATATATCCTGTCAAACAAAAGCGAAGGAGAAGCACGGCTGTATTCAGCCCTGCTGTTTCTCCCTCGCCCCCTACACTATTTACATGTCTTACAGGATCCCATTACTTGTTCTCGTATTGTTTCATCAAAGCTGCAAGCTCATCCTCAACGACTTTGTCTTTGCCGAGGTTCTCAAACTCTTCGTCCAGAGATTTCTCACGGGTCGACATTTCATTGCTTGCTTCCGCACGGGCTTCCATGGCCAGCATCTTCTCTTCCATCCGTTTCAATCCGGCGGAAGCTGTGTCCGAGCCAAATCCGTTCATCGCTTTGTTAATCTCGGTTTGAGCTTTGGCAGCGTTATAACGGGCTACCAGCGTCTCACGTTTGTTCTTCATCGCGGTAAGCTGCTTACGCATCTCTTCCAGCTTGGCACGCAGATTGTCTGCCGCCAATTTGTTCTGATCATAACTTGCTTTGTACTCGTCACGTTTGGCTTCAGCAGCCTTCTTCTCTTCCAGCGCACGACGGGCAAGCTCAACGTTTTGAGCTTGTGCTGCCGTATGAGCCTGCTGCGTGCGTTTTTCCACGAGTGCAGCCTGTTCTTCATAAAGTGCTTTAAAGCGTTTCTCGATGGCAATTTGCGAAGCTACCGCTTTCTCGGCATCCTCAAGATCTTCCGTCATATCCCGAATGTACTGATCGGTCATCTTAATCGGATCTTCCGCCTTGTCGATAATGGCGTTAATATTGGACATGGTCAAATCGCGTAATCTCTTAAATATGGACATCGTTCTCTTCCTCTCGCTTTCACTTTAAAATGACTGGTATATGATTAATACTTACGTTGCATGATCCAAAACGTTTCAAAATATTTTTTAGTATCCGCGTTCATATGGTTTTGGCACCTTCTGTCCCCCATCAAGCGCCTTGGCTGCATGAACAGCCCAATATGGATCCCGAAGCATGCCTCTGCCGATCGCCACCAGATCCGCCTTGCCCGACAAAATCACTTCCTGCGCAGCATTGTAATCGTCAAGCAATCCTACGGCAATTACAGGCACTTTCAGCAGCTGCTTAAATTCAGCAGCCAAATCCACTTGATATCCAGGCTTCGCTTCCGGACCGCCATTCGAGCCGACAGGCCCTTCGCCCCCCGAAGAGATATGGAAGATGTCGACACCGGCATCCCGATAACGCTTGCAGATTTCGGCACAGTGCTGAACGTCGTAACCGCCGTCCACATACTCTTTGGCTGACACCCGCATGATAATGGGCATGCCTTCAGGAAGAACCTCCTTGACGGCTTCGACAACCCGCTCCCCAAACAGAGGAAGATCCTGGCCATACTCATCACTGCGCTGATTGGTGAGCGGCGAATGGAACTGATGAATCAAGTACCCGTGGGCGCCATGGATTTCAACGGTATCGAAACCTGCCTCGACAGCTCGCCGAGCCCCTTCTCTAAAGGCTCGAATGAGCTCCTCCACCTCGGCGCCGGACAATGCCCTCGGCATTTTATAATGAGAACTGAACGGAATGGCGGATGGTGCCACGGATGGCTCAGCATCCTGTGCTTTTCTTCCGGCATGGCCCAGTTGAATTCCGATCTTGGTTCCATAGGAGTGCACCGTCTCCACAATCTTGCGATATGCTGGAATCTGATCATCACTCCATATCCCCGTATCCTGATTGGTAATGCGGCCGTCAGGATGAACCCCTGTCATTTCCACGATAATTAAACCGGTACCGCCTACAGCACGGCTGACATAATGGACAAAATGCCAATCATTCGGAATCCCGTCCTCTGCTTTCACGGAATATTGACACATCGGTGGCATAACGATTCGGTTCTTGAGAGTCAGGTTCTTAAAATTGTAGGGTGTAAACAAGTCTGCCAAGCGATTATCTCCTTCCATATCCAAATGATCATGATGTAATTAAATCCGTTACGGGTTATTATACACCTTTTCGCAGGGAAAACTAAAAAACAGCGGTTTCCCATATTGAGGATAATTGTCTGTTCAGATGGGTATACCATACAAAAAAGCTAAAGGGGCCGATCGTGATGTTCAAACGAAACCGAGCAGGAAGCTTCCTGCTGTGGATGATGTTAATCTTTTTAATCCTGCCGATAAACCCGGCAAATGGGTCCGATTTACATAATCCTTCGCTTCACCACCAAGAGACTTCCGTCATGTCGGAGTCGGGTCAAGCTGTGGATCACTCCAAGCGAACGAAGAACAAGAATGCCGGAGAACCCCTGACGCTGAGTCAATTGCTCAGAAAGTACCCGGATACCTTTCGCTCCAGCGGCCCCCGGATCAAACAGATCGCTCTGACCTTCGATGATGTGCCGGATCCGCGATTTACCGGGAAGGTACTCGATGTGCTGAAGGAATATGATGTGAAAGCCACCTTCTTTGCCGTGGGGGATCGAGCCAAGAAGCACCCCGACCTTGTAAAACGAATCCATGATGAAGGCCATTCCATTGGTAATCACTCCTACAATCATGCCCAGTTGAACAAACTGAGCCTGGATAAATTCAAGAGCCAAATTGAACGAACCAATACCATTTTGAAATCGTTGACCGGAGTAAATCCCCGGCTCATCCGTCCACCTTATGGTGATATTAATGAGGAACAGCTTCAATGGGCGCGCAAGAACGGATATAAAGTCGTGAACTGGAATGTCGATTCCCTCGACTGGAAGGGGCTTAACAAGGAAGAAGTCAAGAAAAACGTTCTGTCAGCAGTCGGGCCCGGTGCCATTGTGCTTCAGCATGCCGGCGGAGGCGTGGGGTCAGATCTGAACGGTACCGTTGAGGCACTGCCGGATATCATTACAGAGCTGCGAAATCGAGGATACAGCTTCGTCACCTTACCCGAGATGTTGAGTGTATCTGAGTCCAAATAAAGATTACGTAGAAGCAAAAAGACGGCTGCCCGGGATAATTCCAGGAAAGCCGTCTTGAATATGCTATAAAGTCAAATACCATTATTCGATGATGAACAATTTGATGTCTTGAATTCCGAATTGCTTAACGGAGGATTGTGAGCCAGGGATGAAAATGTCGATTTTGTTTCCTTTAATGGCACCGCCGATATCACGGGCTTCTGCTACAAATGCTTTCTTCGGAAGGCCGGGATGTTCGTGTCCTGTTACAAGTACTTTGGTTCCCAGCGGGATGACCTTAGGGTCAACCGCGATGGTTCCCAGCTCGAGGGAATTTCCGAAATAATCGACCGCACCCCATTTGCCATTCTCGCTTGCAGCAGCAGAATACGCTGTAGCTTTCACGGACAACGTCTTGCTGTAATTAAACGTTTTACCCCATGCTTCAACTACTTTGCTCTCAGGCGAAACGTTCAAGCTGGGCGTAAAACCGGTTGTTCCGGGAGCGATGGGAGCAGCAGAAGCCGTCGAGTTCATCGATACCGAACCGGGGATGGTGATTTTGAGACCCGGATATATATTCTTCGCTTCAATTTTTGGATTGGCATTCATCAGCTTGTCCATATTCACGCCGTACTGTTTGGACAAGAAGTAGAAGGTATCACCGCTCTTCGCAACGTGCACGGAGCTGGCATGTGCCTGCATTCCGCCTCCGGCAAAAGTCAGGCCAAGTGCAACGGCTGTAATAGTGAACCATTTTGCTGTTTTTCCAGCGATCTTGTTATTGTTGAGTCCTCGATTGATTTTCCATGATTTCATTTGTTGTAACATCTAAGATGCCTCCCTTTATGTAGCTTGTTCATTCGGATGAAGTATGTCAACGAACATGAATATATCACAAATTTGTAACCTATACTGCAAGAAATTGTTACCAATAAACAAACAAAAACAGCGTCAACGCCTGAAAAAATCAGGTTTGACGCTGTTTTCGTCTGTTACGATTCAGATATAAAAGTTACAAAACCTTGCTTAAAAACTCTTTTGTACGCGGATGTGTCGGGCTGCCGAACAGCTGGTCCGGTGTGCCTTCCTCAACAATTTTTCCGCCATCCATGAACAGGATTCGGTCCCCCACTTCGCGTGCAAAGCCCATCTCATGCGTAACGATGATCATTGTCATGCCACCCAGTGCGAGTTTCTTCATGACCTCCAGCACCTCACCGACCATCTCGGGATCGAGAGCCGAGGTAGGCTCGTCAAACAGCATCACATGCGGCTGCATCGCAAGCGCTCGCGCAATCGCGATTCTCTGCTTCTGTCCGCCGGACAGCTGTGAAGGATAAGCGTCTTTCTTATCCTGCAGACCAACAGACTTTAGCAGCTCGTCTGCAGTAGCTTCCGCCTCCTTGGCAGAGACTCCTCTTACTTGAACAGGAGCCAATGTGATGTTATCGATCTACTTTTTTGTGGGGAAACAGAGTTAAACTGCTGGAATACCATCCCCATTTTCTCGACGGGTAGCGTTAATATTGTGATTCTTGGCAGTGATGAGTTCGCCCTCGAACGAAATTTCTCCGCTAGTCGGCACCTCAAGCAGATTAAGACAGCGCAAGAACGTACTTTTGCCGGAGCCGCTGGGTCCGATGACAACCACGACTTCTCCCTTTGCAATTTCGATGTCGATGCCCTTCAATATCTCCAGCTTGCCAAACGATTTATGAAGTTCCTTAACGGTTATCACTTGCACTCAACTTCCTTTCCCAGACACCCAGAAGCTTCGAAAGAACGAATGTCAATATAAAGTAGATCATGGCGGCCACAAGCAGCGGATTCAGCGGGGCAAAGGTTGAACCGCGCAAAATCTGAGCTTGGTACATAATATCGTATACCCCGATGAACGATACGATGGAAGATTCCTTAATAATAACAACAAATTCATTACCGATCGCAGGCAGGACACCCTTCAGTGCCTGAGGCAAAATAATGTGACGCATCGCTTTGCCCCTCGTCATCCCGAGCGAGCGTGCAGCCTCCAATTGACCGCGGTCCACGCCTTGAATGCCGGCACGAAATATTTCAGCCAAATACGCGGCGCTATTGATAGACAGCGTGAGAATACCGGACTGAATCGGAGAGAACTTAATATCGAATGCAGCCAAGCTGTAATGTATGATAAACAATTGAACCAGCATCGGCGTACCGCGGATTATCTCAATATAAGCGGTCGCCAGGAACTTCAGGATTTTCACGCCCGACATACGCATGAGGGCAATAATCAAACCGAGAATGAATCCGAAAAATACCCCTAAGGCAGAAATCAGTAATGTAAACTGAATACCCTTCGCATAATAATCGCGATATTTCCAGAAAAATTCGAATGTATTCAGATTCTCGGTCGTACGTCCTGCCGCCAAATCACTGGCCTCGTCGACAAACTTCTGAATCTGGTTGTTCTCCTTCAAACGCTCCAGTGTAGCGTTGATGCTGCTGAGCAGCTCTTCATTCCCTTTGCGGACCCCGATGGCATAAGAGTCGTTCTCAGCCGTTGGCTTGGCATCCGTGATGGCCATAGTCGCTTCATCCATATTCGTCTTGGCAATCGGATATTCAGCTAGGACAACATCCACCCGTTCAGATTCCAATTGAAGCAGCAAATCCGGTATTTTATCCAGTGAGACCACATTCGCTTTAGGAATGGTTTTGGCGATGGATTCCTGAATGGAGCTCTTCTGAACCCCGATCCGGGCTCCCTCGAGGCTTTCAAGTGTGTTAAACTTCAGCGCATCTTCCTTGCGCACCACCACGGACTGCTCCGCGGCATAATAAGGCTCCGAGAAATCGATGCTTTTTCTGCGTTCTTCCGTCGGATTCATGCCCGAAATAACAAAATCCACACGACCGCTTGTCAGTTCAGGCAGGAGTGCATCAAAGGAAGTATCCTTGATGATTAACTCAGCGCCCAGATCCTTGGCGATTTCCTTCGCAATGTCGATATCAAATCCGACGATGGTATCCACACCGTCTATCGTTTTATGGAACTCATAAGGTGCATAATCGGCACTCGTACCGAGAATCACCGTTTTCTTCTCACCCTCTGCATGGACGATACTGCCAAAAGACAGCACGACCACCATGAACAGAGTCATCCACGCTGTAAATTTACGTTTCATATGTTTCGTTTCTCCCCTAACTGTTACGGATAAATACATCAAATAAATAAATGCAACTGAGTCATTATAAAACATGGTGCATGAATATGCAATGAAAATTCATGGATCTTTCATACAAGCTTACGCTGACCCTATTTTTCTTCGTTGCATGCTTGTCCTATTTTAATACAACGGTTAATTAATCATTCACAAGAGCCGCTTATGTATCCTCGGATTCGTTGTATGTGTGAATAACTTTAATTCATATGAAAGGTCCACTCATGAAATGTGATGAACTTCCATAACTACCCAGAGAACATCCATGTGCATACCCTCTGATCCATATTTTATCTCGCTGCACCTATATATAGAAATAGGTCTTCGGATTCACTCGTTATGCAACTGGCACTCAAATGAATATTGCATAATCCAACCGATCACATCCCATCTTATAAATACGTATAGATCCTATGCCCGATTATCATCTCCTGCCGTCAACTCTCTGTCTGTCTCTGCTTCCATGATTCATGCAAGCTTGCGGCTGGTTATTAATTAGCTATAGCTATACTCATATAGGAGGTGTACCCATGCTGTTAGAAGCACTGTATCATGTTCCAAGAGATAAATGGGCTTATGCATATGATACCTATACCATTCATCTCAGGATTCGAACCAAGAAGAATGACATTGATTCCGTTGTTGCTATGACCGGCGACAAATATGACTGGGACCGTACGTACTTCGAGATCACCATGGAAAAGGCTGCCTCTGATGAGATGTTTGATTACTGGGAGTGCGGAGTCAGGCCAAAATACAAAAGATTATCTTACGGATTCCGGATCCATGCCGGAGATGAGACGGTTTATATGGTGGATAGCGGGATCGGATGGGATTACCCTTACCCGCCTGCGGGTTACTTCGAATTTCCGTACATACATGAGGTTGATGTGTTCAAAGTCCCGGAGTGGGCTAAAGAAGCTGTGTTTTATCAAATTATGACAGAGCGCTTTGCCAACGGGAACCCGGCCATCAACCCTGTCGGAACAGAAGTATGGGGCGGCAAGCCGGAAGTGGATAATTTCTTCGGCGGCGACCTGCAAGGTGTGCTGGATCATCTGGATGATCTGGTTGAGCTGGGCATTAATGCGATTTATTTTACCCCCCTCTTCCTCTCCCCCTCCAACCATAAATACGACACGGTCGATTATAAACAGGTGGATCCGCAATTCGGCGATAATGAACTGCTGAAGAAGGTTGTGGATACTTGTCACAGCAAAGGAATTCGAGTCATTCTTGATGCGGTATTCAATCATTGCAGCGAAGAGTTCCCGCCTTTTCAGGATGTGCTGAAGCATGGCAAGGACTCTCCATATGCCGAATGGTTTCATGTCAATCAATTTCCCTGCGAGGTAAAAGATGGCATCCCGACCTATGATACCTTCGGCTTCTATGGAAATATGCCTAAATTCAATACCGCCCATCCAGAGGTTAAGGAATACTTGCTGGGCGTAGCCGAATACTGGATCAAGGAGATCAAGCTGGACGGTTGGCGACTTGATGTCGCCAACGAAATTGACCATCATTTCTGGAGAGACTTCAGACAAGTCGTCAAGAAGGCCAATCCTGAAGCTTATATCGTGGGAGAGGTATGGTCAGACTCCTTAATCTGGCTGGCCGGTGACCAGTTCGATTCGGTGATGAATTATCCTTTTGCTGATAAAGTGCTCGAATTCTTCAATGGCAATATGGATGGGCTCACTTTTGCTAACCGTATCGGATCCATTCTGATGCGTTACCCCCAGCAGACCAATGAAGTGGTCTTCAATCTGCTGTGCAGCCATGATACTCCTAGGCTGCTCACGCGCGTGGGAGGAGATACCCGGCGCATGAAACTCACCGTTGTATTCCTGTTCACTTTCATGGGAACTCCCTGTATTTTTTATGGCGATGAAGTCGGATTAACCGGAGATGGAGATCCCGATTGCCGCAAATGCATGGAATGGAATCCCGAAAAACAAAACCTTGAGCTGTATGAATTTTATCGCAGCATGATTGCACTACGAAAAAAGCACAAAGCTCTCAGGCAGGGTCGTTTTCGCTTCCTCCAAGCCAATCTTCATGACCCATGCATCGTATACGAACGTGCAAATGATCAATTGCATTTTATCGTCTGGATGAACAACAGTGACTCCTATCGTACCTTGTCCCACCCCATCGTCACTACCGATTGGTTTGATGCGCAAACCGAAGAATCCGTAAAGCCGGTAAACGGAATCATGCATGTTGACTTGGAGCCTTACGGGTACCGTATACTGTGCCGTCGCCTCAAACCATAATCTGTTGTTGTAAATGGCGATCAACCTCGCTGAGCTGTAGAATGTGCCACCTCACAAAACGTATACCCAGTTGTCACAAAGGGGTACCTGGATAGCGGAAATCTCAAGCTATCCAGGTACCCCTTTATCAATGCCTTGTCCTATCGGCTGGAAATTTGATGGTATATCTCTTGATACTCCTTCGCCGATACGCTCCAGCTGTAATCCCCGCTTAATGCGTTCTTGCTCACTTTGCGCCATTGTTCCGGCATGCGGTATATCGATGTCGCCCTGCGAATCGTGTTCATCATGTCATGCGCATTGTAATCCTTGAAAGAGAACCCGTTTCCTTCACCGGTGTATTCGTTATAGGCATGCACAGTATCATTCAAGCCACCCGTTTCACGCACGATCGGCACGCTGCCGTAACGCATGGCAATCAGTTGGCTGATCCCGCATGGTTCAAATTTCGATGGCATCAGAAACAGGTCGCTGCCTGCGTAAAATCGCCGGGATAATGGTTCATTGAACCTGATTTGGGCTGACATTTTGTTCGAATACCGATTCGCCGCTTCCCGGAACCAATGCTCATAGGAAGGATCTCCCGTTCCCAGGACAACAAATTGAATCTCATCGTAATACAGCAGCTCATCCAGAATGCGGATTACGAGATCGAGTCCCTTGGAATCAACCAGACGGGTTACCATCGACATTAACGGGATGTGTGGTGCCACCGGCAGATTCAATTCTTCCTGCAGTGCTATTTTGTTCTGTGTTTTCTTGTTCAGTCCACTCCGGTACTTCACGGCCAGATGCGGATCGGTAGCCGGATTGTAGCTCTTGGTATCAATCCCGTTTACAATGCCGCTCAGCCTTGAACCTTGTGCTGACAAGAGCCCGTCGAGTCCATATCCATAATAACCGGTTTGAATCTCGGAAGCATAAGTCGGACTCACCGTCGTGACATGATCTGCGTAGACAATGCCAGCTTTCATGAAATTCACGTTGCCGTAATACTCTACGCCATCCGCCTTGAAATAACGGCTGTGGATTCCCAGCAGATCAACCAATACCTCATACGGGTAAACGCCCTGATACAGGAGATTATGGATCGTGAATACCGTTACGAATCCCTGCGTAGAAAGGATTATGACGATAGACATCCTCAAGGAGCAGTGGAACCATCGCGGTATGCCAATCGTGGCAATGAAGCACGTCCGGCTGGAAATCGATGATCGGCAGTATCTCGAGCACCGCACGGTTAAAGAAGGAGAAACGCTCGCCATCATCCATATAACCGTAAATACCGTCACGGCCAAAATAATACTCGTTGTCAACAAAATAAATCGTTACACCGTCCTCAACCAAGGACTCGATACCGCAATATTGCTCACGCCAGCCTACCCGGACCCGGGTTTCTCCAACAAACAGCATGCGTTCCCGATACTCCGCAGGGATGCCGCGATATTTCGGCAGCACAACCCGAATATCCTCGCCCATGCCACGAAGTGATTTGGGTAATGCAGCGATGACGTCCGCCAATCCGCCTGTCTTGATGTATGGTCCACATTCTGATGCCGCAAATAACAATTTCAATCCTGCTTCCCCCTTTGGCTCCGTTTGGTTTTACGAACGGTCTTCTCTTTTGCTGCTGCCGCCTTCAGCTGTTCTTGCTCCGAATCTTTCGTTTTCCTCGAACGCGGCGGTTTTTTCTTTAAAACGTACCATGCTTAATGGAGGCAGCTTGATCTCCAAGCTATGGTTTTGCTCGTGCCAGGCTTGCTTCTCCGCTTTCATATCGCCGTCATTCAGCAGTCCGGCGCCTCCGTAATCGGTATGATCTGAATTCAGTATTTCCACGTACTGCCCGGCTCTTGGCAAACCGATCCGATATTTGTCATATGCTCGGGGCTGAAAGTTAATGACGATGATCAGCGTATCTCCGGGCTTGGTCCCTTTCCTCATGTACGCTATAACACTCTGGTTGTTATCATTGGCACAAAGCCACTGGAAGCCATCCATGACGTGATCCTGTTCCCACAGCGCCCTTTCGTCCACATACATAGCGTTTAGCGTTGCCGTAAAAGCCTGCTGTTGGCGGTGGCTTTCATAATCCAGCAGCAGCCAATCGAGCTGCTCCTCATCCTTCCATTCGATGAACTGACCGAATTCCCCGCCCATGAACAGCAATTTCTTGCCAGGCTGCGTCATCTGATAACCAAGTAAAATGCGTAATCCGGCAAACTTCTGTTCATAACTGCCAGGCATTTTATTGAGCAGCGATTTTTTGCCATGGACAACCTCGTCGTGAGAAAGAGGCAATGTAAAATTTTCCGAATAGGCATAACAAATGGGAAATGTTAGTAAATTATGTTGGGTAGGCCGCAACACATACTCCTGCTCCACGTAGGACAGTGTGTCATTCATCCAGCCCATATTCCATTTGTAATTGAACCCCAGTCCGCCTTCGTGCACAGGGGCGGTTACCCCTGGCCATGCGCTGGATTCCTCTGCCATCATCAAGGCATGGGGATAATAGCTAAACACCGCTTTATTCAATTTCTGCAGAAAGGATATCGCTTCAAGATTTTCCAAGCCCCCCCGTTCATTAGGGCTGAACTGACCCTCGGACTTCTCAAAATCAAGGCGGATCATGCTTGTAACCGCATCAACACGAAGTCCATCAATATGATACATATCCATCCAAAATAAAGCATTGGAGATGAGGAATGAAATCACCTCAGGCTTGGCATAATCGAAAGACAGCGTTCCCCAGCCCGGTTTCTCCGCTTTTTGCGCATCGCCGTATTCATATAGCGGTGACCCGTCAAACTGGCGAAGTCCGTGGGCATCCTTGGCAAAATGCGCGGGCACCCAGTCCAGCAGCACGCCGATACCGGCTTGATGCAGCTGGTCTACCAGGTACATGAAATCATGGGGACTGCCGTATCTGCTAGTCAGAGCATAAAACCCGGTTCCCTGATACCCCCATGAGAGGTCGTAGGGATGTTCGGCCAGCGGCATAAATTCCACGTGGGTATAACGCATATCCAGCAAATAAGGAATAAGCAGATCCGCCATTTCACGGTATGTAAAGAAGGAGCCGTCCTCCTTTTGCCGCCAGGTTCCAAAATGCATTTCATATATGTTCATCGGCTTGCTGTAAGGTGATGTATTCTTCTTTTTCCACAGGGCATCGTTCCACTGATATCCAGACAGATCCGTAACTACCGATGCAGTAGCAGGCCGTAGTTCCGCATGAAACGCATAGGGATCCGCCTTTAGGAACGTTTCACCGAATGATCCAGTAATCTGGTATTTGTAAAAAGTTCCAGTCTGCATACCGGGGAAAAACCGACTCCAAATTCCTGAATCGGGTATCCTATATAACGTGTCATGGGTGCCATCCCAGCCGTTCCACGCTCCCGCAAGACCAACCTGCCTTGCGTGGGGAGCCCATACCGTAAAACGCACGCCCTCTTGCCCATCTTCTACGGCAACGTGTGCGCCCATACATTGATAACTGTGAAACCAGGTTCCTTCATGAAATAAATACACTTGTTCCGGAGTCATGTTTCCTTCCCTAACTGCTTGATTCAATTGTCGTCACCTGCTTTTTCTTAAAAATCCATTATTATTAATGTTATTACCCCATTCTTACCATGTTGAAAATAAAAAATGTAACCCATCAATAAATTTGTAATTTTCAAAATACTTTTTCAATATAATCGTTTCAAACCCCGGGAATGTCGTTTATGTAATGTACAACGTGAAAATACATTGGGAGGGAAACGTGATGAAGAGAAAAGACTGTATTGCTATGCTTCTGGCCGGAGGAGAGGGTAAAAGATTAGCCCCCCTTACGTCCAAGCTGGCAAAACCCGCTGTTCCATTCGGCGGACACTACCGTATAATCGATTTTCCTCTCAGCAATTGTGTGAACTCTGGAATCGATACCGTTGGAGTACTTACACAATACGAGGCAGAATCATTACACGAACATATCGGCGAAGGTGAACCCTGGGGACTAACACATACAGAACACGAAGGTATTGCGCTGCTTCCGTCAAACAACATAGATCAAGAAGGCTACTTAGGAACAGCAGATGCCATTTATAAAAACATTCCTTACATCGATGAACAAAATCCGGAGCATGTGCTCATATTGTCTGGTGACCACATTTATCAGATGGATTATCGGGAAATGCTCGATGCTCATATGAAACAAGGTGCACCTGCGACAATTTCTGTCATGGAAGTTCCTTGGGAAGACGCCAGCCGTTTTGGTGTTATGAGTGTTGACGATAACCTGAATATCATTGAATTTGCTGAAAAACCGGCAAAACCGGAAAGCAATCTTGCATCCATGGGCATTTATTTGTTCCGATGGGACTACCTGAAGCAGCATCTAATGGAGGACGCAGCCGACCCGAACTCCAGCCATGACTTCGGGAAGGATGTGATCCCTAAAATGCTGTCCGGAGAGGAGCCATTGCTGGCGTTCCGTTTCCAAGGCTACTGGCGTGACGTAGGCACCGTAGAGAGCTTATGGGAGGCACATATGGATGTGCTCAGCCAAAATGAGCTTGTGCTTGAGAGAGCCGATTGGCCGATGTACACCCGTGCTTGGAAAACCAAACTTACTGCAGCTCGTACCCGTAATGCGGAGCATACGGATTGCCTCATTCACGACCAATGCACCTTTGAAGGAAAAGCCAAGAGCTCTGTTGTATTCTGCGGTGCAGAGATCGGTAAATATTCCATCGTGAAGGACAGCGTGGTGATGCCCAATGCCAAGATTGGCAAAGGAGTCCATGTTGAGCATGCCATCATCGGCGAAGGAGCCATCATCAAGGATCGGAGCCGTTGTAAAAGGCGCTCCCGGCAACCGTCGGTTGTGGTGGGACCGTATGAGACGGTGCTACCGTAAACCAACCGTACGTACCCACGCCGTCCCGTCTTGCTTCAGGATGTGTATGAAAAAGGTCGTATGCGTGCCAACGTTTCTTCATCCTAGCCTTCCCTCATACCATGGAAATGGGGTCAGCAGTGATAATCTCTCCCTTCCTCCTTTATAAAAAAAGCGATCCCGTAAGACGGATCGCTTTTTCTCATGTATGTTGCCCTGCTGACTTTTTCTTAAGCGCGTGCGACTTACAGATTTTATATAGTTAGTTGGTTGAGATTAACCAAAAGTCTTCTCATATAAATTCACGAACCGACCGCCCATATCCTGCTCGGCCACGAATTGAAATCCCTGACGCTGATAAAATTGATTCAGTGTAGGCAGATGCGAAACGCAATCCAGCCGGAAGCCCCGTCTGCCCTTTGATAACAAATACGCCTCCGCAAACGAGATCATCTTCGCTCCGAGCTCAAGTCCCCGGTAGGAGGAGCGTACGGTTAGCCGATGCAGATACCCGAAACCCGGATCGTCCCGATCACCCCAATACGCAGCATCTCCGTACTGAAGGGTGAACATGCCAGCAGCTTCCCCTTCATGCCACAGAATAAACACCTCTCGCTCTGCCAAGTACTGCTGCATCAATTCCAGGGAAAAGAGCGATGGGCTCCACTGCCTCCGTCCTTCCTGCTCCATCACTTCGGCTGCCTCCTTGAGCAGAAGCAGCATCTCCCCTGCATTCTCTTCCTCTGCGAGTCCCAGCTCAAAGCGACCCCTCCCGGTTGAAAACGTTGCTAACGCCTTATATCCCACTCTCCTGCACGCTCCCTTCTAAAAAAGCTTTGCCGGTCACCCGGCAAAGCTTAAGCGCTCGGTCCGGCCAGATCGTCCTCGCCGTTCTCCAAACCACCAGCCATGGGAATTTTCCCTTCCGGCAGCGGAAGTTTGACGATCACGGAGGTTCCTTGTCCAAGCTCACTCTCCATCTCCATCGCTCCCCCATGAAGCTCTATGAGCTGCTGGGTTATGGCGAGTCCAAGTCCTGTTCCGCCATTCAATGGGTTTACCTGGAAGAATCGGTCTTTTACCCGTCTAAGATGCTCATCCGATATGCCAATACCATGATCCTTGACGGTGACAATCACGAATTTTTCCTCTATGGTGAAGGATAAATTGATCGCACCGTTCTCATGCGAGAACTTGACCGCATTGTCCACGATATTGAGAAACACCTGTTTTAAGCGGTTGGCATCCCCGTAGATGATCGGTTTTTCGTCGGACACCAATTTGATCTGGATGCCCTTCTTCTCGGCTTTGGTCCACAGATTGAGCATGATCTCCTGCAGAAGCTCGCGTAAGTTCACGATCCCCTTCACAAGTTTCATCTCATTTTGCTGCAGCTTCGAGAAGTCGAGCAACTCCTCTACGAGGCCAATCAACCGATCGGTTTCCTTGGTGATAATCTGCATTCCGATTTTTGTTTCTTCAGGATCGTAACCGCCGGAGTCAAGCGTTTCGCTCCAGCCCTTGATGCTGGTGAGCGGTGTGCGCAGCTCATGCGATATCGATGAGATAAAATCATCCTTTACCTGATTGCTTCGCACAATCTCCTGAGCCATATAGTTCAAGGTTGAGGATAACTCGCCAAGCTCATATTTATAATCGCCCTTGATCCGCACGTTAAACTTGCCCTTGGCCATCTGGGCGGATACCGTTGTGATATTGTTGAGCGGCTTCACAATGGAGTTAGCCAGCCCAATGCTGAATGCCAGGACAATGGCAAGCACGGCCGCTCCGATGCTGATCGCAAACAGCGTCATTTTCATCAGTTTATCGTTAATGTACTCAAGCGATGTCACGTAACGAAGCACATAGGTGTTCTCAAAACCGTTCGAAACCGTTTGGGATACGGCCATGACGATCTGACCGGTACCCTGCTGCTTGCCGATCCAGCGGCTCGTATTGCCGGCAAGCGCTTGAGTGACATCACTGGTTTTGATCGTCTGCTCCAAATCGAAACCGGTCGAGGTGGTGAGGACTTGCCCCGCAGGATTCAATATTTGAAGCTCCGTATTATACAATTCAAAATGACGGAGCATCTCGCTCAACTGATTAACATTATCCGCCGAGGTCAATCGAAAGGGCTGATAAAATTCGTTGGCGGTGTGAATATGGTTTGTCATATGGTTGTATACCGTATCGTAATAATACGTTCGTACTGCGATAAGAAAAATAACCTCAATCAGCAGCAACGCAATGAACACTACGAGAAAGTAGTGAAGCACGATTTGCCGCCGAATGCCTTTTTTGATGATCATTGTCCCTGACCCTTCCATTTATAGCCATGACCCCATACCGTCTGGAGGTATTCCGGCTCGGAAGGATTGCCTTCGATTTTTTGGTCGCAGTCTCCGAATGTTCACGTCCACGATTTTGGGATCACCCATATATTCTTTGCCCCATACATGATCCAGCAGTACATCACGGCTAAGCGGCGTGTTTTCTTTCTCCAGGAAGAACTGCACCAGCGAGAATTCGGTCGGCGTCAGCTCCACTGGCTGCCCGTTCTTCTTAAACTGCTTGGAGATCAGATCCAGCGTGAATGGACCTGATTGAAAGGATACCTTAGCGGTTCCCGCACGCTGAACATTCACCCGTCGGAGGAGAGATTGCAGCCGCGCAATTAACTCTGTCGGACTAAACGGTTTGCTGACATGATCATCGGCTCCGACTGAAAGAGCATATACCTTATCCTGCTCCTGGACTTTCGCTGTCAGGAAAATAATGCCGATTCGCTCGTTCGTTTCCCGAATTCTGCGGCACACTTCAAAACCGTCAATTCCCGGAACCATCACATCGAGCAAGGCGATATCGATATCTGGCGTCGTTTGCAGCATACGAAGGGCTTCATTGCCGTCTCCTGTCTCCAGAACGTCAAAGCCGTTTCGTTTGAGATTGATTACAATAAAACTGCGGATTGATTCTTCATCTTCTAATATAAGCACTTTACTCAAGGTCTAGTTCCCCTTTCTTTCGATAGGAGCCACATTATTGCTGCTTGGCTTTTTATCTTTTTTACTAAGCTTCAAATCTCCGTGACTCCGGTAAGCGATCACGCGGTTCTTCTCTTTCACCAAAATCTCCCAATCAGATTCTGCTTTGCCCCACTGGGCCATCGTGAAGAATTTAATCTCAGCGACCGATTCGCCCGTGTCCGTCAAGACAAAATTCAAATAAGCATTTTTGTTGGATTCCGGTGTGATGGTAATCTTCTGGTACATGTCCGGCGGAAAGTCCAGATAAAAGCGATTATCCATGTCATAGTATCTTTGAAGTACAAATTGCAGGCCTTCCCGTTCGCCGCTCTCGCGAATTTCCCCGTCCCACTGGAAGTAGGTGGTAAAGAACGGGATCTCATCCACGATAAGCCGATCCTCCCAGCCGCTTGGTCTCGTAAGAACACCAAACTCCAAAATCCCGTCATCATTCACGTCTTCGCTCTCTACAGGCAGTTCCTTGTAGGTAAGCAGTTCGTCCTGAAGCACGTCAATAAACTTGCTATCTTCCATAATGATGATTTTGGAATACGAGGAGTTGGATACAACGGAAGCGTCCAGGATGATACCTTCTTTGTTTTTGGCCACTTTACCTGCGACAACATTGTAATAACTTTCAATATTTGGCCCAAGATCCAGCTTGTTAAGCTCTACAAAGGCATCTTCAAACTTATCATACTGATAGGTGCTGATATACGATAACTCCTTCTGCTGGAGATAGACAACCGTGATATCCTTGACCTTGTCACCATTCATATCACCAATATTAAAGTGCGTGTACGGCAAGGCAGGCACTTTTTCCAGCGAATCCCCGGAGAATGAATACACGGTCAGCAAGTTTTGGAGATTCTCTTCGCCGCGGGAGAAACCAGCTACGATATCAACCTTGCCGTCATTCGTGAAATCAACGAAATCAAACGATTCCAGAACCGTCCCTTCCCCGTCAAAATCCAGCTTCTTCACCCATGTATCACCCTGCTGCTGCATGATCATGCCATGGATCTTCACTTCTTCATCCGGCGTCTGATAGAAGACAACCGCTTCCAGAATGCCATCATTGTCCAGGTCATGGATTCGGATCGAACTGCTGTCCACGTCACTTCGCGGCCGGATAATGGCTCCGTTGTCCAGCTTAAGCTTCTGAAGTGCAGACTGGATGGCACCATTCAGTGTCGCTTTATCCGTCGGCAAATCCGGTTTCTTCATTAAGGAGACTGGGTCCTGAATGAACGTGCAGCCGCTTATGATCAATAGTAACAAGCCCGATAAGAGGGCTTCGCATCACTCTATATTTCAATAAGTATCAACTCATTTCTATACATTCACCCAGATATAAGGGCAAACGATAATTACAGTCTTGACTTCTCACCATGCGTTAAACGTCTCCCGGTTACATCCACTGCAAGCTGCCCGCCCGCAAGACCCATGATGCGGGTGCAATATTTCTCGGCAAGCTCCAGGGGGATAACGGTAAATACCGTTAAACGTTCTTCTTCACACAATGTTTTAAGGGTCTTCAACACGTGTTCGGCCGAGGCCGGATCGAGCCCCGTCACCGGTTCGTCGGCCAATATAACCTTGGCCCCGTGGACCAGTGCCCGTGCAATGGCAATTCGCTGCTTCTCGCCGCCGCTGAGCCTCGCCTGCCTTGCGCTTAGCCTTGTCCAATAAACCAAGATGCTCGATTGTATCCATGGCCCCCATATAATCATCAGATCGAACCATCCCCGTAACCATTCGCCACATCGGCGTTTGGCTGGATTGCCCGATCAATACGTTCTTAAGTGCGGTACGATTTACATTTAAGGCCGGGTTCTGCTCAAGATAAGCCCATTCCCGGCGAATCCTCCGTTTTCCAGCAGGATTCATCATATCTTCGCCATCGATGGTTAACTTGCCGCCATCCCATTTTTGCTGCATGGAGAGGCAGCTCATCATCAGACTTTTTCCGCTTCCGCTTGCACCGATCAGACCGATCATTTCCCCGTGTTCCATCTGAAAAGTAATATCCTTTAACACCGGTGTGCGTTCAGGGCCCATCGTTTTCTTCAGGCGATCCACTTTAATCATGTTATCGTCTCTCCCGTCAAGTGCATATTCCTACTCTCTAGTTTAGAAGAAAGCGAAAGCAATTGCCATGAGAACACACGTTTCTATTTCTGTGGAGATACAGATTTGACTTTAAACCATAAACCCGTACACGCAAACAAAATATACAAGCCTCCGAGCAGAACAAATATGCCTCCGTTCCATCCGGTTTCCATAATCGCCCCGCCGGCATTAGGACCTGCTATGCTGCCCGCATTAAAGTGAAAGGAAGCCACCACGTTTGCTGCCGGCAGCAGCACTCGGGGAAGTATATCGGCAGCATAAGCCAGCCCAAGCGAGAAGAACGATCCGACCAATCCTCCCGCCAGAGTTAACAATACTAATATTGCCCAGAAATTCGTTCCTGCCACCGGTATGAGCAAGAAACAGCACCCGCCCACGATCCCGGCGATGGTCAGCACCCGTTTCCGTCCGAATTTGTCGCTCCATATTCCGAGCGGAAGCTGCAGCAGGAGTCCGCCGATCCCGACAAAAGGCAGCAGAGCCGAGATCTCGCCTAAAGTGAATCCGCTTCTTAATCCATATACAGGGAAGTTGCTGTTAATCCCCGCTTCCATGTACCCGTACAGAAAAGCAGGGATTAATGCAAACCAGGCCAAGCGGTAGCTTTTGAGATACCGGCCTCCAGGCTGCTGTTCCCCGTTTTCGCCTTTTTCCGGCTTCAGATTCGGGAGCTTAAAGAGCACAACCAACAGAATGAACAAGAACAGTACCGCCAGGATCAGAAACGGTACCGCTTCGCCATATTTTAATAGAGGAATGCCCAGCGGCCCGATACTAAATCCCAGTCCGTACGACATGCCGTAGAAGGATATGCTCCGCCCCCGGTTTTTGGCCGTTGACATCATGAGCACCCAGAGCTGTGCGGCATAATGAAGGGCACTGTCGCCAATACCGACAAGCACCCGGAGCACAAACCAGACGGCCACACTCGGTATTAATGGAAATGCGACAAGCGACAGCATGACCAGAACGAGCCCGGACACAATCAACTTTTTGAAGCCGACCCACCCGAGAACCCTCTCGGCCACCAGTGTCATCGCAAAGGATCCAACGTATAGTGCGGCTGCATTCAATCCGTTCATGGATGAGGAGATGCCCATCCGTTCCAAAAATATAGCCAGTACCGGCAGTAACAGTCCCTGGCTTAAGCCCGCCGCAACCACGACGGCAATTAATATAAAATAATGAGTTCTCCCTTGACGGGGGTTTACAACTTCTGCCACTGCAATATAGTCCTCCTCTAATGTGAAAAAACGATGAATTTAAACAGTCAGATGAACATTATAGTGGACAAGCCCAATCGATACAAGCCATAATAAGAACAATGCCATCAATTGGGAGGGTATCTGTGTAATGAAGTACAAAGTTAGTATTGATGTATCCATGGTGTACGAGCTGCTGGGCAGCTTCATGATATATGCAACAAGAAAATGGACCGATAACCTGGATATCGGAAAGCAGCTTATTACCGAGATGGACGAACGTTTGCCTCAGCAGGTGCGCGTCCAGTTCAGTGGAGCACGTTTATGGCCGCTGGCCGATTATGACGTATTATATGCCCTGATCATGCTTAGGGGAGAACATGAGGAGATTCCGGATTTTCTTGAATGGATTGAATCATCCCCTGTGGAGGAACTCCATGGTCTGCTGCAGCCGCATTTGCCGTCCCTGTCACTGGATGAAATCTCTAGAATCCGAGCAGACTACACACCACTCATGAAACTCTGGTATGAGCATTATTTTTCCAATGTGGAACGGGATTTGTATCATTTGCTGGAGGAAGATGCCGAGGAAAAACGGATGCTTCTTCCCAAAATGGACGACGAGAACCTGATCGAATACGCCTCAAGCGGCGTTATCCTGGACGATGTGCGGCAGGAACATGTGGTCTTGTTCCCCGGAACTCATTTTCGCCCGATCAATACCTATTGCTTCTATGAAAATGTACTCCTGCTCCAATATCCGATCGATATCCCGGAGGAAGAGGAAGATGAACCCCCCGTTGTGCTCCTGCGCATGACAGAGGCGCTTGCGGATCCGGAACGTCTCCGTCTCCTGCGATATATTGCGGACGAGCCGAAGGCCGTATCCGAAATGGCAACTGAACTGGGGCAGCCTTATGAAGATCTGATGCATCATTTAATGATATTGAGGGCGGCAGGTTTGCTGCGCTCCCATCTGAAATCCGAAAATAACGAAAGATTCAGCCTGCGACCGGATGGAGCATCCGAACTGCAGATGTTCCTGGAGACCTACATTCGACTTTCATAGCAAGAAGGAGCGTACCATGAGCCAAACATCACAGCATATTATTTTCGACATGGATGACACCTTGATTCACTGCAACAAATATTTCGATCTGATCCTGGGTGATTATTTCGAGTGGATGACCGAATGGTTCCAGCAGTATGGTGTAACTACTCAGGATATCCGTACCAAACAGATGGAAATCGACGTAGCCGGCGTGGATAAGATGGGATTCGCAAGCGTTAACTTCCCCAAATCCCTGATCGCTACGTATCATTATTTTAGCAAGGTTCACGGAAGAGGAAGATCTCCAAAAGAAGAGGAGCTGCTCTTCAAATTAGGTCTAAGTGTGTATGATCAGGAAATTGAGGCTTATCCCGGCATGATTGAGACATTGGAGGAGCTTCGAGATGAAGGACATCAATTGTACCTGTACACCGGTGGAGAATCCAAAATTCAGACACGTAAAATCGAACAAATGAAACTAGCGGAGTATTTTAATGATCGTATCTATATCCGTCAGCATAAAAATATTACGGCCCTGGAAGAAATCCTGAGCCTGGGAACATTCGACCGCTCCGACACGTGGATGATCGGCAACTCGCTTCGCACGGATGTGGTGCCGGCTCTGACGGCTGGTATTAATAGCATTTATATCAAGCAGCAGCGGGAGTGGCAGTATAATCTGGTGGAGCTGAAGCAAGAACCCCATAATGTGCTGTACACCGTTTCCGCCTTAACCGAGGTGCCTGAAGTCATTCAGGAGCATTTAAATTAAACCAAATAAAACCGAGCCGCTCAGGACAGCATCCTGAATTGGCCCGGTTTTTTGCTTTACTCTACATGACAACCCTTACTTCACGGACGCGCTTGTATCCTCTGCCTGTACGGATAGCTTTCCATTACCGTCGGCAGCCAGCACAATCCTGCCCTTATACGTGCTGCCATCATCATTTTTAAAAGATAATACCTGGGTTTTGCCTTGAAGCAGCAAGGATTTCAGCATCGCATGCGTAACATTCTTGCCCGCAAATTCTTTCCAGATCACATAACTGCAGCCAGTCTTGAAGTTCGCGCAGCCATAACCTTTTCGTCCTTCAATAATCTGCCCGTCACACCCGGGTCTAGGACAACGCCCTAACGGTGATCGCACGGACGACGCATCGGTTGCTGTCTTAGATTTGGGAGCACTCTTCGCGGGACGCTCTTCGCGGGCGCGAGCCGCGGCATCCGCTTTCCCCGTGCTCCGCTTCCCTCTGCCCTTCGCCTTGTCCTCATCTCCACCGAATAAGGACGAAGGTGCAGGACGCTGCGAGGATACCTTGTTTATGATGGAAATAGTAAACTTCTGCACATTTTGCATGAACACGTCTGCCGAAGCCTCACCCTTGGATATTTGGTTAAGACGCCGCTCCCATTGGCCTGTCATTTCGGGTGAAGCCAGCAATTCTACACCTGCATGCCGGATCAGCTCAACCGCCGTTCTTCCTTTTTGGGTTACGGTGATTTTCTTGCCCTGCATCGTAATATATCCAACCTTTTTCAAACGCTCGATCGTTGCTGCCCGGGTTGCCGGCGTTCCAAGCCCGCTGTCCTTCATGGCATCCCGAAGTGCTTCATCCTCAATGGACTTTCCGGCGCTTTCCATCGCCTTCAGCAAAGTCCCTTCCGTGTAACTCTTCGGCGGCTGGGTCGCCTTTTCTTTCACTTCGGACTTTTTACAGTGAACGGGATGATCGGGAACCAGGTCGAATGAGCGATCGTTCCACTCTTGGGTCTCCTCTTCCTCGTCCTCTTTTCCCTTCTTAGAGGAAGGCTTGGCCTTCTTCTGCTCTTTATCCCGGGTTATCAGCACCTTCCAGCCGAGGGACAGCAGCTCCTTAATTCCGGTCTTAAACGTCTCTCCCTCAACCTCGGTAAGCACCGTATGCTGCTTGTACTTCGCCGGTGGGTAAAAATGCGACAGAAAACGGATGATGACCAGATCATAAATATGCTGCTCCTCCTTGCTCAGCGTGCCCGGACGCTTCAATGTCGGGAGGATGGCATGGTGATCCTCTACCCGCTGCGGATTGCATACGGCTTTGTTGTTGATATTAACACGACTCGGCTCGGCCCCTTCCACCATGGAGGCATAGGGGGTCGATTTTAACATATGAAGCGCCTTGTGCATCCCTTCAATGTTCTGTTCATTGACATAGTTGGAGTTGGTACGCGGGTACGAGATCACCTTATGGCGCTCATATAGCGCTTGTGCAAGATCCAGCGTTTTTTTGGCAGAGTATCCGTACTTGGCATTGGCATCGCGCTGGAGAAGTGTCAAATCATACAATTTGAATGGATATTCCTTGGTTTCCTTCACTTCATATTTCGCAATGACACCGTTCTTACCGTTCACCTTGGCAGCGATCGTGTCCGCTTTCTCCTGGGAGGTCAACCGTTCTCCCTGCCATGTCCCGGTATACTCCAGCTTCTCTTGCTTAAACACCGCCAACACATCGTAAAAGGTTTGCGATTCGAAGGCTTCAATCTCCTTCTGCCGATCATAGATAAGAGCAAGAACCGGCGTCTGCACCCGCCCTACGGACAGTAATGTCTGATGACGCGTTGTAAAGGCGCGTGACGCATTCATGCCGATCAGCCAATCCGCTTCACTGCGTGCGCGTGCGGCTTGGGTCAAATACTCGAATTCCACCCCGTCCTTCAGCTCCGCAAAACCTTTGGCAATGCTCTCCGCTGTTAAATCCGATATCCATAATCTTTTTACGGGTTGTCTGAGCTTTAATTGCTGCTGGATCAAGGCGAAAATATACTGTCCTTCCCGTCCCGCATCACAAGCATTTACGATATGGCTGCAGCGCTTGGCTACCTCGCCAATGACCTTCAATTGGTCCTTGGTTTTCGGATTCGGGATGATTTTGAACTGCTCCGGAATGATCGGCAGATCCCGTAAATTCCAGCGTTTATACTTCGGATCATATGCATCCGGCTCAGCAAGCCCTACCAGATGTCCGATAGCCCAAGTTATGATATACTGCTCTCCTTCAAGATATGTACGGTTATTCTTCGCTCGCGGCTCGATTACCGCAGCAATGTTCCGTCCCATATCCGGCTTTTCGGCAATGACCAACGTTTTCAAATGACATTCTCCTCCCCGACCGAGTTGCCCCGTGCGCAGTGGCTAACTCCAAAAAGGACTTCGCTCTCGCGAAGTCCCTTTAACTACTATTTATGATAGCATATTTAGGAGAGGGTTTAAACCAGAACCGTAGCACCCATCAAATATTTGTCTACCTCGCGTGCGACTTCACGGCCTTCATTGATCGCCCATACGACCAGGCTTTGTCCGCGGCGCATATCGCCGGCAGCAAATACTTTGTCCACATTGGTTGTATATTTGCCATAAGGGGCTTTCACGTTGGAACGGCGATCCGTTTCAAGTCCCAGCTGTTCTACAAGCGTCTGCTCCGGTCCGTCGAACCCGATAGCAATGAACGCCATTTGTGCCGGGAAAGCCTTTTCCGTGCCCGGAATCGGTTGATATACTTTTCGTCCAGTTTCATCCACGATACGCTCGATCTGCACAGTGTGAAGTTCTTTCAGATTGCCTTCTTCATCACCAACAAATTTCGTGGTCATAATGGAAAATTCGCGTGGATCGCTGCCAAACAACGCTTTGGCTTCCTCATGAGCATAATCGAGTGTATACACATTCGGAAATTGCGGCCACGGGTTCGCAATCGGATCGCGCTGAAGCGGAGCTTTTTTATGCGTACCGAACTGGGTTACACTGCTGCAGCCATGACGCAAAGCAGTTGCGACGCAGTCAGAACCAGTGTCACCGCCGCCAATCACGATGACATCCTTGTCTTTGGCCGACAAGTAGTTACCGTCTTCAAGGCCTGAATCGAGCAGGCTCTTGATGGTCCCATTCAGATAATCCATCGCGTAATGGATGCCCTTAAGGTCGCTGCCCTCAATGTTGAATTCACGCGGCTTTGTTGCACCGCCACACAGTACGACAGCATCATAATCCTCCATAAGCTGCTTGGCCGCAATGTCCTTGCCAATCTCGGTATTGACCACGAACTCCACACCTTCAGCCGCAAGCAGATCCACGCGGCGCTGAACAACGCCCTTATCCAGCTTCATGGATGGAATTCCGTAAGTTAACAAACCGCCGATGCGGTCTGCACGCTCATACACAGTCACTGAGTGGCCCGCTTTGTTCAGTTGGGCAGCTGCTGCCAGCCCCGCTGGACCAGAACCAACAACGGCAACGCGGCGTCCCGTGCGCTTCTCAGGCGGCTCAGGGACAACCCAGCCTTCTTCAAAGCCCTTGTCGATAATCTCTTGCTCAATGGATTTAATCGTTACCGGCTCCCCGATCAAGCCTACTGTACACGAACCTTCGCAAGGTGCAGGACATACGCGTCCTGTAAATTCAGGAAAGTTATTTGTTTTGTGAAGACGCTCGAGAGCCTCTCTCCACAAGCCTCGATAAACAAGATTGTTCCATTCCGGAATCAGATTGTGGATCGGGCAGCCGGATGTGCCGCCGATCATATCGATCCCTGTATGACAGTATGGTGTACCGCAGTCCATGCAGCGTGCTCCCTGGGTCTGGAGCTCTTCTTCTTCTAAATGTTTATGAAACTCTTCCCAGTCTTTTACTCGTTCTGCCGGGCTCCGGTCTACCGGTAGCTGGCGCTGAAACTCCATAAATCCTGTTGGTGTAGACATACTGCTTTACCCCCATCCGTTCTATCCATGCTGATTACCATGTACAATTTATCATATCACAAATCATCCGACATCTATCGTCAGATAACCACAGAAACAGCATTCAGCCTGATTTATTTTTTCTTATTTAAACTAAAAAAATTTTTATCAGTACCAAAACCCTACTATTTGCGGCTATTTAAGCAGCAATGTGTATAAACATTAGAAATATAGTAGCATTTCGCTTTTCGCCTGTTAAATGGACTATATGCATGATCATTTGTATTATCCTACTATCCCAGGGTTCACAACATAGATAGATAGCTGCAGTCTATCCCTTCAATTGGTGCTCATTACTACTTGTGTTTTCGCTCATAAATAACAAACCGGTAAGTGTATGGATTTTTCTCATCTGTAATACCCGGGATTTCTTCAATAATCTGCCATTGATCCCAGTCCACCTCCGGGAAGTAAGTATCCCCTTCAAAAGACTCGTCAATGAACGTGCAATACAGACGATCTGCCTTGGGCAGCATCTTCTCGTAGATTTGTGCTCCGCCAATCACCATTAATTCTCCGTTGTTCGAATAAGCCGTAGCATCCTCGATATCGTGAAGAACGATCCCTTGATCCTCCGACAGCGTAAAATTCTCGTCCCTGGTAAGCACAATGTTCGTTCTGTGCGGCAGCGGTTTACTGCCAAAAGATTCCCAGGTTTTACGCCCCATCAGAATCGTTTTGTTCAAGGTTTTCTCCCTGAAAAAAGCCATATCCCGCGGCAAACGCCACGGCATTGTTCCGTTTAAGCCAATCACCTGATCCTTGCCCATTGCCCATATCATGGATATCATGATAGATCATCTCCTTCCTTGCTCTGATAGATTGTCATGCAACAGATTCAAAGGAATTACACGGCTACAGTTGCCTTGATGGTCGGATGATATTGATAGCCCTCAAATTCAAAATCGTCAAATGTATAGTCAAAAATACTCTCCGGTTTGCGCTTAATAATCAGCTTCGGCAGCTCGTACGGTTCACGCTCAAGTTGGGTTTTCACCTGTTCCATATGGTTGGAGTAGATATGCACGTCCCCTCCGGACCAAATGAATTCACCAGGCTCTAACCCGCATTGCTGTGCAACCATATGGGTCAGCAGCGCGTAACTGGCAATGTTGAACGGGAGGCCCAGGAAACTGTCCACAGACCGCATGGTCAGCATACAGGAGAGTTTCCCGCCCGCAACGTAGAATTGGAACACAAAATGGCATGGAGGCAGCTTCATGTTCTCAATCTCCGCCACATTCCAGGCGCTGACGATATGCCGCCTGGAGTCGGGGTTATTCTTAATTGACTCGATCACGTTTGCAATCTGGTCGATATGTTGTCCATCCGGCGTTTCCCAAGCCCGCCATTGCGAACCGTAGACCGGACCCAGATCGCCATTCTCATCCGCCCATTCGTCCCATATCCGCACGCCGTTCTCTTTGAGATATCGAATGTTCGTTTCCCCGCTCAGGAACCATAAAAGCTCGTGTACAACCGATTTAAGGTGAATCCGCTTCGTTGTCATTAGCGGGAACCCTTGTGAAAGATCAAAACGCAGCTGTCTTCCAAATACGGATAGCGTCCCGGTCCCCGTGCGGTCTCCCTTCTCTACACCATGATCCAGTATGTCCTGCAGCAGCTCCAAGTATTGTTTCATCTATAGTCACCTCACTAGAATCTCATATCAACAGTCTACCATGATCGTGGAATGTATGACACGCAGAAAATAACTCTGCATTTTACGATAATCCATACATTCGATCATCCGCAAAAAAAACAAAAACAGGAGGCAGAAACCGCCTGCGCGTTCTCTGCCTCCTGGCCAAATATATAATGACTAAGGTAGTGTCCTAGAATTAACGGGAAATGATGTGGATCGGATGACCCATAACCAGTTCCGCAGCTTCCATTACGATTTCGCCCAAAGTCGGATGCGCATGGATAGTCAAAGCTACATCTTCAAGTGTAGCACCCATCTCAATGGCAAGACCAAGCTCAGCGATCAGGTTTGAAGCTTCCAAACCTACGATTTGTGCACCGAGGATAAGTCCTGTTCCTTCTTCGGCTACGATCTTCACAAAGCCCTCAGGATGGTTCAGGGATACAGAACGTCCGTTGCCTGCGTAAGGGAATTTGCCTGCTTTTACTTTGTGGCCTTTTTCCTTCGCTTGAGCTTCGGTGTAACCTACGCTGGAACATTCCGGATCTGTGAACACCACAGCTGGAATACATTTGTAGTCAACAACAGATGGCATTCCGGAGATCACCTCAGCAGCAACCTTACCTTCGTAAGATGCTTTATGAGCAAGTGCCAGACCGGATACGATATCACCGATAGCAAAGATATGAGGAATGCTGGTGCGACCTTGATGGTCGACTTTTACAAAGCCGCGCTCGTCAAGATCCATACCGATCAGATCCAGACCAAGCTCACCATCCGTATTCGGACGACGGCCGACAGTAACCAACAGGTAGTCTGCCGTTACTTCCTTCGTTTCACCGTTCACGGAGTATTTCACGGTAACTTCTTTATCATTCTGCTCAGCACTTTCAGCTTTTGCACCTGTAATAATCTCGATACCGGTTTTCTTCATGTTTTTCGTAACAAGGCTGGTCATGTCTTTGTCGAAGCCAGCCAGTACGCTGTCCAGACCTTCGATGATGGTAACCTTCGAACCAAATTTGGAGTACATTTGACCAAGCTCGGCACCGATGTATCCACCACCGATAACGATCAAACTCTTCGGTACTTCTGGCAGGTTCAGCGCTTCGGTCGAAGACAGGATGCGTCCGCCGAATGGGAAAGGCTTCAGTTCGATTGGACGGGAACCTGTAGCAATGATGCAGTTCTTGAAACGGTAACGCGGAGATTCATGATCGTTGAATACACGCGCTTCGTTTTCGTTGATGAACATGCACTCACCGTTGAAAACTTCAACTTTGTTGCCTTTCAGCAAGCCGGATACGCCGCTGGTCATTTTCTTAACAACGCCGTTTTTGAATTCCTGTGTTTTTGCAAAATCAACTTTTACATTCTCTACAGAAATACCGAATGCATCCGCATGCTTAGCTGATTCAAACTGATGAGCAGCAGCGATCAGCGCTTTTGAAGGAATACAACCACGGTTCAAACAAACACCGCCGAGCTCCGATTTATCAACGATCAGAACTTTTTGACCCAGTTGGGCGGCACGAATCGCCGCCACATAACCACCAGGACCAGCACCAATGACTAGGGTATCAATATCCAAAGAAGCATCTCCAACTACCATTAGTTACACCTCCATAACAAGCAGCTCAGGGTTAGCGAGCAGTTGTTTAATATAGTTCATAAAGTGTTGAGCTGTAGCACCATCGATGATACGGTGGTCAAAGCTCAGGGACAATGCCATTACAGGTGCCGCAACAATTTCACCGTTCTTCACAACCGCTTTTTCGCTGATGCGGCCGGTACCAAGAATAGCAACCTCTGGGAAGTTGATGATCGGCGTAAAGAACATACCGCCTGCAGATCCGATGTTCGTGATGGAAATTGTGCTGCCCTTCATTTCGTTAGGAGACAGTTTGCCTTCACGGCCGCGAGCAGCCAGATCACGGATGCTGTCAGCGATCATCCAGATGCTCTTACGATCTGCATCTTTGATAACCGGTACAATCAGACCGTTGTCTGTATCTGTAGCGATCCCGATGTTGTAGTACTTCTTGTACACGATTTCGTTCGCTTCTTCATCGATCATTGCGTTCAAAGCAGGGAATTGACGGCTAGCCGCAACGAGTGCTTTTACGATGAATGGCAGATACGTAACTTTTGTGCCTTTTTTCTCTGCGATTGGCTTCATGCGGGTACGGAAAGCTACCAGCTCGGTTACGTCAACTTCGTCCATGATCGTAACGTGCGGAGCTGTGTATGCCGATTTAACCATCGCATTCGAGATCGCTTTGCGGATTCCTTTGAATGGTACGCGTTCTTCTTCTGCACGAGTATCCACCGCTGCGGATGCTGCAGGAGCTGCTTTAGCTTCGGAAGACGCTTCTTGTGCAGGAGCCGCTGCTGCCTGGCCGCCGCCGTTCTTGAAACCTTCAACGTCTTCGCGTGTTACTTTGCCGTTATTGCCGGAGCCTTGTACTTGTGTGATGTCTACGCCTTGCTCACGAGCGAATTTACGCACGCTAGGTGTAGCCAAAACTTCACGGTTAGGTACTGCTGGCGCTGCCGCTTCACCGTTTCCGCCTTGCTTAGCGTCAGCCGGAGCATCTTGAGCCGGGGAAGAAGTTGTATCCGCGCTGCCCTTAGCTGCGTCGGCTTCTTGAGCGGCTTGCTCTTCAGCTGGAGCTTCTTGCTCAGGAATGTCGCCTTCAGCATCGATGATAGCAACCACTTCACCGACACGGCATACTTGACCGTCCTTGGCAAAAACTTCTTGAACCGTACCGTTCACGGGACAAGGAACTTCCACGACCGCTTTGTCGTTCTGTACTTCCATGATGATGTCGTCGTCTGTTACTTTGTCGCCTGGCTTGATATGCATTTTGATGATTTCACCTTCATGCAAACCTTCACCCAGCTCTGGAAAACGATATTCAAATTTTGCCAACTGAAAAACCTCCCTAGAAATTGCTGCTATTAGAAATTCAATACTTTATTTACGGTTTCAACGATACGCGCTGGAGTAGGCAGCCAAGTGTCCTCGATTTGTGCAAAAGGATACACGGTGTCTGGCGGTGCTACGCGCAGTACTGGAGCTTCCAGATGCAGGATCGCTCTCTCGTTGATTTGAGCGATAACTTCCGCGGCGACGCCGGCGGATTTTTGCGCTTCTTGAACCACGATGGCACGGTTGGTTTTCTTCACCGAAGCAAGCACGGTATCAATATCGATTGGAGCGATGGTTCGCAAATCGATGATTTCGGCCTTGATTCCGTTCTTCTCAAGCTCATCAGCAGCTTTTGTTGCTGTGTGAACCATCAGACCGTAAGCGATAATCGTCACGTCGGTTCCTTCGCGAACCACATTAGCTTTTCCAAGTTCTACGGTGTATTCACCTTCAGGAACTTCAGCGCGGAACGCATGATACAGGTTCAAGTGCTCCATGAAGAATACAGGGTCATTGTCGCGGATTGCCGCGATCATGAGTCCTTTTGCATCATAAGGATTGGAAGGCACTACAACTTTAATACCCGGGGTTTGCGTGATGAAACCTTCCAGTGCGTCGGTATGCAGTTCTGCCGCTTTAACCCCGCCGCCAAACGGCGTACGGAATACGATCGGAGAATGGTAACGTCCGCCGGAACGGTAACGCATGCGCGCTGCTTGAACTACGATTTGGTCAAGAGCTTCAAAGATAAATCCAACGAATTGGATTTCAGCGATCGGGCGGAAGCCCTGGATACCGAGACCTACTGCCAAACCACCGATAGCGGACTCGGCCAGTGGCGTATCGAATACGCGCTCTTCCCCGAATTCTTTTTGAAGGCCTTCCGTTACACGGAAAACACCGCCGACATTACCCACGTCTTCACCGAAGATGACAACGTTAGGGTCACGGCTCAATTCAACGCGCATGGCGTCGCGAATCGCTTCTTTCATGTTCATTTGTGCCATTGCTTCATTTCCTCCTTAAGAAATACAGTTGACTAAACTTCCATTGTTAAGCCTTAAAGCGGCTAAATATATATCGAAACGTTATATAAAGACCTGCTGCACCCATGACAAAACCGGATGATTATCCCAGGATCAACCTATGACAATCATCGGTCCGTCATTTTTATTGAAAATCAGCTTTTTGCTCTTCAAGATGCTTAGGTGTTTGTTCGAACATGCTGTCGATCAAACCAGGTACTGTCATTTTTTCCGTTTGTTCTGCTTTTTTGATTTGCTCGTTGACTTTCGCTTTCGCTTCGTCTTTTACGCGAGCTGTATCTTCTTCAGTCCACAGACCTTTTTGCTCAAGGTATTTCGCAAGGCGTGCGATTGGATCCTTCTCGTTCCACTCGCCTTCCTCTTCCTTCGTACGATATTTGGAAGCATCATCAGACAGGGAATGCGGACGGAAACGGTAAGTTACCGCTTCGATCAGAGTTGCACCTTCGCCGTTGCGACCACGCTCTGCAGCATCGCGAACCGCCTTGATGACTGCCAGAACGTCCATACCGTCGACCTTCACGCCCTTGATACCAGCTGCAACTGCTTTATGAGCGATAGACAATGCTGCCGTCTGCTTGGAGAACGGAGTTGTAATCGCGTAGCCGTTGTTTTGCACAAAGAAGATAACAGGCAATTTATACACGCCTGCATAGTTCAATCCTTCGTAGAAGTCGCCTTCCGAAGAACCGCCGTCACCGGTGTACGTGATAACGACTTGCTTCTGCTTTTTCAATTTATAACCCATAGCAATACCCATTGCGTGCAGAATTTGAGCACCAATGATAATCTGAGGCATTAATACGTTAACACCCTCTGGAATTTGTCCGCCATGCTGATGTCCACGGGAATACAAGAAAGCTTGATAAAGCGGAAGTCCATGCCATACGATTTGCGGCATATCGCGGTAGCCTGGGCATACGAAGTCGTCTTTCTCAAGCGCGAACTCACTGCCAACCATTGTTGCTTCTTGACCGGATACAGGTGCATAGAAACCGAGACGTCCTTGACGGCCGAGATTCACGGCGCGGTCGTCCCAAGTACGGGTAAATACCATACGGTACATAATTTCTTTCAGCTGATCGTCTGACAATTCAGGCAGAAGATCTTTGTTTACGATTTTGCCATCCGGGGAAAGTACAGATAGAGTATCTACTTCCTCGGTATATACTTCATAAGGAACCTTGGTCATTTTTTTCACCTCAATAAATATTTGAATATCAAGTTCCGCTGTTATAGAATTATTATACACCTGTTTTACTCCATTCGTCAAAGAAATGCGGGATAAAATTTCAGATTTCTTGACTTTTGTATGTATAACAGTTAATTGATAATACTATAACAGTATGACAAACATCATAGAACAGCAGACAACATAGACATGTCAGGGTAATTTTAACTTATTGTTTACTGCATTTCAAAAACTAACCCGAAAAAGGTGACGAATGATGACGAATGAACGTTTATTGAAGCGAACCATCGTTAAAGAAGTAATACAAAGCAAGTTTCTGCAGGAAAATCGGACACTGCGCATCTATCTTCCTCCCGGTTACAATGAAATTCTCAGCTATCCCGTTGTTTATTGTCAGGATGGAGAGGAATTTTTCAATTTCGGCCGCATCGCGACATGGGCGAACCAGCTCATTCTCGAAGAGGGCGTCGAGCCGTTCATCATTGTAGGCGTGGAAGTGAACACGAAAGTTCGCACAGAAGAGTATGCACCGTTCGGAAATCGATTCGACGCTTACCTTTCCTGCTTCGCCGAAGAGATTATTCCCTTCATTGAACAAAATTATCCTGTTCGCAGAGAGCCTTCCGAGCGTGTGCTCGCTGGTGATTCCCTGGGCGGAAGTGTCTCCGTGCATCTGGCCCTGCGTTACCCTCAGCTTTTTACAAGAATCATCAGCTTGTCCGGTGCCTTCTATGAGAAGTCCCAGGATATGATTCGGGAGGAAGCGGATTTGTCCTGGCTCGACATCTATATGATTGTAGGCTTGCAAGAGGACAACTATACAACCGATACAGGTGTCTATAATTTTGTTGAATTGAACCGTTCAACCAAGGCTCTGCTGGAGGAACGGGGTGCCCGGATATCTTATCTCGAGAAAGACGGGCGTCACCTTTGGGGCTTCTGGCAAAAAGAGCTTCCTGCTGCGCTTATGTACTTCCTGGGTTAATTCGAGTCGAGCACGACTGGCAAAAAAAGATGAACAATCGCGCATTTTTTATGGAATGTGCATTGTTCATCTTTTATTTTCAGCAGTCCGTTCTCTTGGCATCGCTTTCAATTGCTTTCGTCAAAAAAGCGGCTGACTCACCGCTTGTTCGAATAAGATTATAGCTTTTCTTCAATGATTTTGTCCAGTAAGATGTCACACCCGGCATCAATGAGCCGATACACTTCCTCAAAATTTCCGGTGAAATACGGATCAGGCACCTCGCGCAGCTTTTCATTCGGAAGCAAATTCATAAACTTCAGAATCGCAGCGTCGTTGCCCCCGGATAGTTTGCGCATATTCGACACGTTGGAATCATCCATGCCGATTACATAATCGAAGTTCGCGAGATCCTGGCTGACCACTTTACGCGCAACCATTCCTTCATAGCTGATACGCCAGCTGTCCAGCAGCTTTCTGGTTCCTTCGTGAGGAACGCTGCCGATATGCCAGTCACCTGTTCCTGCTGAATCCACGCTTACCTGATACCTGCAGCCCCCGCTGCACAATCTTATGACGCAGCACCGCTTCAGCCATAGGCGAGCGGCAGATATTGCCCAAACATACAAACAAGACGGATACCATAGTTCCCCTCTCCTTTACGATATAAAAATCGTCCTTCGCGTGTCTTCTCTACCCACGAATAACGTTTGTTTGCATCTCCATTAACCCGAGCTTACTTCTTTTCCGCTGGGTGCCTGACCTATTCCACGGTGAAGCGACCTTCTCGGCAATCTCCATTTATAAAGCACCGATAGCATCCGGAACAGGATGACAACTGCAAATAGTGTGAGCAGCTGCCAAGTCTTGGTTGCGATGCCGAGACCGATGGCGACACCTGCAGCCATGGCCCAGACAGCATAGATCTCATCGCGCAGCACTAGCGGTTTGCGGCCTGCCAGAAGATCGCGGACCATCCCTCCGCCACTGCCTGTCAGGACGGCTGCCACGATTACTGCACTAAGAGGGTGATTCATCTCTGTGGCATATAAGGCCCCCTGAATCGCAAAGGCAGATAAACCGATAGCATCGAACAAGGCCTCCGTTTTCTTCCAGTGCTGAATCAAACCAAGCGGCAGCACAAACGCTACGAATACCGATATCATTGCCAGTACGATTAAATCCCCCTGACCCCACAGGGTGGTTACCGGCACGCCAATCAGTACATTCCTTATTATACCCCCGCCGAAGGCTGTGACTAAACCAAGCACCACAACCCCCAGAATATCGTATTCTTCTTCCATTGCTACAAAAGCTCCGGACATGGCAAACGCAATGGTGCCAATGATGCTGAATACGTCAAACACATGCATGTCCAAAATTCAGTTCCCCCGCTCCCCCGTCAATTTTACATATTACATTGTAGCCGTGCCTATCAAAATTGTGCAAGCATGAAAACTGCTCTATACTAGAGTTCAATGGCAATTCTCTCAAAAAAGGAGGAATTTACTATGAAGCATACCCGCGTCCTGATCTTTACAGGTGGGGAGTTGTCACCACGGTTTCTGGAAGAGATCCAGAACGGAGACTTCATTATAGGGGCAGACCGGGGAGCCCTTTACCTGATTGAGCATGGCATTCGACCCAACCTGTCTGTGGGGGATTTCGACTCCATTCCGCCAGAGCAGATGGAACGCGTAAGGTCCATGAGCGAGAAGGTAATTGACTGTGACCCAATCGATAAAAATCTGACCGATACCGAGCTTGCCTTTGACCTGGCACTGGATAAATCCCCCGAATCCATATTGATTCTTGGGGCAACAGGCTCGCGCCTGGATCATACGCTCGCTAACATCCACATGCTGATTCGAGGACTGCAGCATCACATCTCATGTTCTATATTAGATGAGAACAATTTCATCACACTGACAGGCACGAGCTGCATTGTCGAGAACAAGGGGTTTACATATGTCTCCCTGCTGCCGCTCACAACGGAAGTGACAGGCATCCATCTTGAGGGGTTTGAGTATCCTCTCCATGATGCCACATTACGATTGGGACAATCCTTAGGGGTCAGCAATAAGCTGGCTGAAGATAAGGGAACGGTCCGGATTGAGGGCGGTTTGCTGCTCATCATTCAGAGTAAGGATGGCTAATCGTTACTTTTTTGTAATCTTTAATCGATAATTGTTAACAACTTAAATCGACGTTAAAAACCCTTGTATATCAAGGGTTTTTATTCGTTTCGGAACTATTACATGGAACTATTTCTTAATATTTTGTAACTTTTAATGATATTTTAATAATTCGCTTTCATTTCTTGTGTCCCAACGCTTTGCGCCAAATATCCAAAATATAGACGGTTTCAAATCTGATATACTCGGTTCATCGCAAAAACAAAACTGCTTGGAGGTATACAACATGAATCGACAGAATTGGATTAAGAAGGCCGTAGTAATCAGCTTGAGCGCTACATTGGGAGCAGGGGCAGTCCTTACGGTTGCACCGCCAGCTCCTGTAGAAGCCGCATCAGTAAGCAAAGGAACTCAAGTCGTTAACTTTGGTAAACAATATATGGGGACACCTTATAAATTTGGAGCATCCACGTCCACTACAAGTGTATTTGACTGCTCATCCTTCATGAAACATATTTTCAAGAAATACGGAGTAAACCTTCCACGTACATCAGCTGCCCAATCCAAAGTTGGCACAGCGGTATCAAAATCTAACCTGAAAGCAGGCGATTTGGTATTTTTCTCAAGCGGAAGCCGTGCCAATGGTAGCAACGTAACTCACGTTGCTGTCTACATGGGTAATAACAAAATTCTGCACACCTACGGCAAACCGGGTGTAACAATCTCCACCCTGACAGGCAACTGGAGCAAAACGTACCTGAAAGCTCGTCGCGTACTGTAGTTTAATACTATCTATCAGAATAATGAAGACCGTCTTCCACTCAAGGAAGACGGTCTTTTGTGTTTGCATCGATCTCATCCTGGGATAAGAGTTTATATCCGATTCCCCGAATGGTGCGCAGCAGTTTAGGCCTGCGTCCTTTATCGATTTTTTCTCTTAAATGAAGAATATAAACATCGACCACATTGGTCCCCGTATGAAAATCATAATCCCACACTTCTCTTAATATGTCCTCTCGCGTACAAACCTGGCCCTGCCTTCTCGCCAAGAACAGCAGCAGATCATATTCACGATGAGTAAGTGCAAGCGTTTCATTCTCCCGGGTGACATTTCGGCATAAAGGGTCAATGGCCAGATCTCCGATGCGAATGATCTCATCCTGCTCCTTGCGACCTGTCTGAAAGAGTCTCAACAGATTGGAAATCCGCGCCAACAATTCCCTGGTGTCCCATTCATTCGGAATATAGTCGTGGGCACCAGACTCCAGCGCTTGAATAGCTTCATCAGAACCATCATTCCCAATGACGATAATAGGAATCTGCTCCCCTCTGCCTGTCAGCCGTTGCACAAGGTTAAAATGACTCATTCCCGGCAGCTTGCTATCCATGAGCAGCAAGTCAGCGTTTGTGCGCTGTAACGCTGCGACCACCTCGGAGTAATTTAAAGCATGTGTCACCTTATAACCTGCTTGTCCGAGTTTCTCCATGAGCTGTTGAACCCGCTCTTGATTATTCGCCGCAATCAAAATAACTTTCTCCACGGGTTCTCCCCCGCTTTCAACACTTAATATTGTAAGTATGTCTATTTGTTCCTGCTTTCAGTCCTGTTTCAAATTTTTAACAGCCGTAACCAAAATCGTCTCTCAAGCACCCTTATTTATCCAATTCATGCTGGGATCACCTACAATTTCCGTAGAATTACATCTTATCTTCTCATTGGATCTATTTTTATAATGGGATATATGAACACGAAAGGGGGGCTTCTAACGCATCGCGCATATTGTTCGGAGGTGTAAGTCTCATCCGGTAATCAAGTCTGAAAAAGGGCATTTTCTTGAAATCGTTTTCATTCTTTTCAACGAACCGCACGCCTTCGTCGGGTATCAATCATTTATGAAGGAGGAAAAATAACATGCGCAACAAACACGTAGCATGGCCCCTTGTCGTAACCATGCTAATATCCATTTTGTTTACGACTGCCGGGCCTGCCGTTCCCGTTTCGGCCGCAGGTGAAACCAACCTGTCACTGGGCAAACCCGTAACAGCAAGCGGTCAGTCCCAAACCTACAGCCCAAGTAACGTCAACGACGGCAATCAGGGCACTTACTGGGAAAGCACGAATCAAGCGTTCCCGCAATGGATTCAAGTCGATCTCGGCGCCAATACGAGTATTGACCGGATCGTGCTAAAGCTCCCCTCCAATTGGGAATCACGGAGCCAAACCCTGTCTGTGCAAGGGAGTGTGAACGGTTCAACGTTCACGAGTATTGTAGATTCGGCGGACTATGAGTTCAGCCCATCCGGGACAGGAAACGCGGTCACCCTCCATTTTGACGAAACAAGCACCCGCTATGTCCGACTGAACGTTACAGGGAACACGACTTGGCCCGCTGCGCAGCTGTCCGAATTCGAAATTTACGGATCTGCCGACTCTCCGTCAACTCCTCCAACGGGAGACAACATCTCGATTGGCAAACCCGTAACCGCCTCTTCAAGCACATTCACGTATGTAGCATCCAATGCAAACGACAACGACATCCATACATACTGGGAGGGCGGAACCAATCCAAGCTCTTTAACACTCGATCTGGGATCGGACCACGAGATTACCTCGATCGTATTAAAGCTAAACCCGTCGGCGGAGTGGGGAACTCGCACCCAAACCATTCAAGTGTTAGGGCATAACCAAGGTTCAACTAACTTCAGTAATCTGGTCTCGGCACAAGCTTATACGTTTAATCCGGCTTCCGGCAACTTGGTAACCATACCGGTCACAGCAACTGCGAAACGTCTGCAGTTAAACATTACGTCCAATTCCGGGGCACCGGCCGGACAGGTTGCAGAATTCGAAGTATACGGCAAGCCCGCGCAGAATCCGGATCTAACCATAACCGGTTTGTCCTGGACTCCTTACTCACCGCTTGAGAATGATCAAATTACGTTACAGGCCATCGTGAAAAACATCGGCGGCGTTGAAGCTCCGCCTACAACCGTCAATTTCTACCTGAACAGCACGTTGGCTGGCACTTCTGCGGTAGGAGCGCTTGCAGTAGGAGCTTCCACCACGGTTTCGCTGCAGGCCGGTACCTATGCCGCTGCCTCCTATTCGCTCCGAGCAAAGGTCGATGAAAATAATCAAATCATCGAACAAAATAAAGAGAATAACAGCTATTTGCATTCCTCCCCACTGGTCATCGCACCTGTGGAAAGTTCCGATTTGGTAGGTACGGTACAATGGACTCCAACTACACCCGCTGCAGGTAATGCTGTAGCTTTTACCGTTAACCTTAAAAACCAAGGGAACAAAGCTTCTGCAAGCGGCTCCCATGCCATCTCAGTCGCGCTGAAGAATCCTGCAGGATCAACGATCCAAACCTTAAATGGAGCCTATAATGGCACGCTTGCTGCCGGTGCATCCACTAGCGTCACTATTCCAGGGACCTGGACAGCGGCAAATGGCAGCTACACAGTAACCACAACTGTCGCAGCAGATGCGAATGAAGCACCGGTCAAACGAGAGAATAACGTCAGTCAGGCCAATCTGTCCGTTTATTCATCCCGCGGCGCAAGCATGCCGTATACCCGTTACGATACGGATGATGCCGCCCAAGGTGGCGGTGCCATTCTAAAGACAGCTCCGACATTCGATCAAGCACTGACAGCCTCGGAAGCTTCTGGCCAAAGCTACGTAGCTCTTCCCTCTAACGGCTCCAGCCTGGAGTGGACCGTCAGACAAGGCGAAGGTGGCGCTGGCGTAACCATGAGATATACGATGCCGGACTCGTCGAACGGCATGGGATTGAACGGCTCGCTTGACGTTTATGTAAATGGAGCCAAGAAAAAAACCATTCCGTTGTCTTCCTATTATAGCTGGCAGTATTTCTCCAGTGATCATCCTGAGGATGCACCGGGTGGCGGGCGTCCCCTCTTCCGATTTGATGAAGTACACTGGAAAATGGATACTCCGCTCCAGCCAGGGGACAAGATCCGTATTCAGAAATCCAATGCCGATAACCTGGAATATGGTGTCGACTTCATCGAAATTGAGCCGGTTCCTGCAGCTATCGCCCGACCAGCCAATTCGGTATCGGTAACAGACCTCGGCGCTGTAGCGAACGACGGCAACGATGACCTTCAAGCGTTTGAAGCCGCGGTTCAAGCTGCTGCTTCATCGGGCAAAACCTTATACATTCCGGAAGGAACATTCCATTTGGGCAACATGTGGAAGGTAGGATCCGTTGGCAACATGATCAATGATATCAAGATTATGGGCGCTGGCATCTGGCATACAAACATCCAATTCACCAATCCGAATGCAGCGTCAGGCGGAATATCGCTTCGTGTCACAGGACAGCTGGATTTCAGCCATATTTACCTGAATTCAAATCTGAGGTCGCGTTATAATCAAAATGCCGTCTACAAAGGATTTATGGATAACTTCGGCACGAATTCCAAAATTCATAATGTGTGGGTAGAGCATTTTGAATGCGGCTTCTGGGTAGGGGATTATGCGCATACTCCGGCGATAATCGCGGATGGACTGATCATTGAGAACAGCCGTGTCCGCAATAATCTCGCGGATGGCGTCAATTTTGCTCAAGGAACAAGCAATTCAACCGTACGTAACAGCAGTATTCGAAATAACGGGGACGACGGACTTGCCGTGTGGACGAGTAACGTGAACGGCGCGCCTGCCGGCGTCAACAATACGTTCTCCTACAACACCATCGAAAACAACTGGCGTGCGGCAGCCATCGCATTTTTTGGAGGAAGCGGCCATAAGGCTACTCACAACCTGATTGTTGACACGGTTGGCGGCTCCGGCATTCGAATGAACACCGTGTTCCCTGGATACCATTTTCAGAACAATACGGGCATTCTGTTCTCCGACACCACCATTATAGGTAGTGGAACCAGTAAAGATCTGTATAACGGGGAGCGTGGTGCAATCGATCTGGAAGCATCGAATAATCCGATCCGAAATGTCACGTTTACCAACATCGATATACGGAACACCCAACGCAGCGCTGTGCAGTTTGGTTATGGTGGAGGCTTCCAGAACATCGTATTTAACCATATCAATATCGACGGCACAGGACTTGATGGAATCACAACTTACACGGTTCTCCACCCCGGTCATCCCGGGGTGACGGCGACTCTACACTTATACAGGGAATGGATCTGCGACGTTCAACAATCTCACCACACGAAACATCGCTCATCCTAATCTGTACTTCATTCAGAACGGTTTTAATCTGATCCTGCAATAAAATGCAGCAAGAGGAGGTGCCGTGAATAAGGCGCCTCCTCTTGTTTAGTTTCTACACCCATACTGTATTTTACATTTCTACACCCATGCAATTTTCGTCATTATCCACCGACGTATTTATGATAAAGCGTTCTGGCTCTGGCTAAATCCGATGTCCCATGGACCAGCGTTCTGCCGTCCCCGAATATAACGAGACGATGGGGATCTGCCTGATAGATGATCATGTACGGAGTTACGGTGGCTTTTCCTTGCTGAAGCCGGTTCAATCGATCGGCTACTTCGTGAAGGTCCAGCTGTAATGGTCTGGCAGGTCGGATCTGTACCGTATCTCTCCCGCATAACACTTCGCTTTTGTCCACATTCGCTGAGGTCAGGTATGGATAATCAGGATGCTCTCCGCACGTTGGACAATCTGATTTCTTGGCACGGTCCACGCCAAATTCCACCCGCTCATTGCGCCACAGGTCAAATGACAGCATCTTTTTTCTAAGGGCATTCCTTTGCCCTGACAACAGTTTCATCGCTTCCATCGTTTGATGGGCAGCTACGATCTGTACCGCTTGGGGGAGTATGCCGTTTATATCGCAGGTGTCCCCGCCTAAAGGAATGGTTCTGAGCAGACAGTTCAGGCAAGGGGTTTCTCCCGGCAGAAAAGTGTAACTCATTCCTGAACTTCCCACGCACCCTCCATAAATCCACGGGATCCCTAACTTAAATCCGATATCATTCACGATCAGCCGGGTTTCAAAATTGTCCGTGGCGTCCATTATCAAATCTGCGCCTTGGCAGAGGATCGACAATTCTTGGGCACGAACATCCATCACGATGCCATCAATGATACCATCCGAATTAATCTCAGTTAGCCGCTTAGCCGCTGCTATTGCCTTCGGGAGCCGGTCGATTGCATCCTGTTCGGTGAACAGCTGCTGACGCTGCAGATTACTCCACTCCACGTAATCTCGGTCGACGATGGTTACGTGCCCAACTCCTGCGCGAACCAGAGTCTCCGCCACGGCACTCCCCAGCGCACCCGCCCCAAGGACAAGCACATGACTGCTTGCAAGCCGCTGCTGTCCTTCGCTTCCAAAGGGTGCAAATCGCTCTTGACGGGAATAACGGTGCTCACGTTCTATCGAAAATGCATCGCTTCGGCCCGAGACCTGCGCAGCTGCTGCATCGAAAACCTGTTTGATGTTTATCGGTCCCTCACCCTTATCACTGAATCCAGACATGACCTTTCCTCCTGATGAACTATTTCTGCATACAAATACCCATCCCCCATGAGGATGGGCAGCCTCATCGTATCTTAATATAACTTGGTATTCAGCGCCTTCTCCAGCATACTAGCGATGACGCAGAATCCAGGCAGCACTCCGTGCTCTCCAAGCCATTCCCCATAAAAGACCTTGCGCCTCCCGCGTTATCTGCTGCTCTATCGCTTCTTCGGCTGTTTCCCTGACAACGACGTCAATTATCCTATCCAACAGAGCCGGTCTACGGGATCGTTCTACACCGTATGCGTCAACCAATAGACGGAGCTGACGGGCACGGATTTGGGCACTTGGTAAACCTACCCTCCCGGCTACGTCATCATTTTAGCATATCACAAATGTACATGGATTAAGAACACTTTAGAACCCTGACAAGGCACAGAGGTTGCCACCGATACCAAGAAGGACGAGCTGCAGTCAGCTCGTCCTTCTATAGGTAACCCCTTATTCAGTGCAATTTGATGAATGATACATCCCGCTGCTCTTAAGAATTCTGAGTAGACCAATCCTCTACGTTCCAGATCTTGGTCACCCAGTCCTCATAAAATTCAGGCTCGTGAGAAACCAGCAGGATAGTGCCTTTGTATTCCTTCAATGCACGCTTCAGTTCCTCTTTAGCTACAACATCAAGATGGTTTGTCGGTTCATCAAACAGAATCCAGTTGCTCTCACGCATCAGGAGTTTGCACAGGCGAACCTTCGCTTGTTCACCACCGCTGAGTGCCTTCAATGGGCGGGTAATGTGCTCATTCTTAAGCCCGCACCGGGCGAGCGCAGCACGAACCTCATGCTGGTTCAAGTGTGAGAATTCGTTCCATACATCATCAATCGGCGTAATATTGCCCGCACGAACTTCCTGCTCGAAATAAGCAGGCACCAGGAAATCGCCTTGATATGTCTTGCCGGAGAGTGCCGGGATTTTTCCTAATATCGTCTTGAGCAGCGTCGATTTACCTACGCCATTACAGCCGACGATCGCAATTTTCTCTCCGCGTTCAATGGTTATGCTCATTTTGGGAAGTAAAGGTCTGTCGTATCCAATTTCAAAGTCCACGCCCTCAAACACCGTTTTGCCGCTGGCACGGGATTCCTTAAAATTAAACACAGGTTTAGCCGCTTCCTCTGGGCGGTCGATCCGCTCTATGCGATCCAACTGCTTCTCCCGACTCTTTGCACGACCGGAAGTGGAATAGCGGGCTTTATTCCGCTGAATGAAATCTTCCTGCTTCTTGATAAACTCCTGCTGTTTCTCGTAGGCATCGATATGCTGGTTCTTATTGATATCGGCCATTTCCAGAAACTTCTCATAGTTAGCTGTATAGCGAGTTAATTTCGCAAATTCCAGATGATAGATCACATCGACCACCTGGTTCATAAATTCGGTATCATGGGAAATCAACATGAACGCATAAGGGTACTGCTTCAGATATTGGGTGAGCCAGTCGATATGCTCTACATCCAAATAGTTGGTAGGCTCGTCCAATAACAATACGTTGGGCTTTTCCAACAGAAGCTTGGCAAGCAATACCTTCGTACGCTGCCCCCCACTCAGTGTAGCAACATCCCGGTCGAGGCCAATCACGGATAACCCAAGTCCGTTCGCCATCTCTTCAACCTTAACATCCAGCATATAAAAATCACCGATGTCCAGCTGCTCCTGAATCTCACCCATTTGCTCAAGCAAAAGCTCAAGCTCCTCTGGAGAGGCATCACTCATTTTATTGGTGATTTCCATCATTTCTGTTTCCAGCTGCAGCAGGGGCAAGAAAGCATCCTTCAGCACATCGCGAACGGTTTTCCCAGGTGTCAGCTTGGTGTGCTGATCCAGATATCCATAACGCACTTTCGGTGTCCACTCTACCTTGCCGCTATCTTTTAACAGCTGGCCAGTCAAAATATTCATTAGTGTTGATTTGCCTACACCATTTGCTCCAACCAGACCAACATGTTCTCCGGCGAGCAAACGAAAGGATACATTTTTAAATAGAGTACGATCCCCGAAATTGTGTGATACGTTCTCTACAGTCAATAAACTCATGGCTATAGTAACTCCTGTCTGTATAAAATGAACTTATTTCATGTTAATTTAGTGGATTGTACACAGTCAAGAGTTTATTGTATCACATCCATGAGTCCAGCCGAAACTACAACTTTCAGGGATTACATAACACCGGGATTATAGCAGCTTTTCTCTTGATATCCAGCAGCGGCTGCTTCCTTGGCATTGGGAAACACTTCTTCTACACGATAATTGTATTGACAGGCATCTCGATAATAGTATTTCAGCCCTCTGCTATCTATACCCCCGAAATAGACAGGGGCTTTAACCAGTCTCCCACCCCCAAGCGCATAATTATTGTAGTACTGATCGCCTACGGGAATGCCTTGGATAAACGCCATAATACCGATATCGTCAATCGTGTTCACCCAATCCTCCCGGGATATCAAAGGAAGCGTGAATGTATACGATATACCATTCCGCAGAGCGATCTGATTATGTCTTTGGATGTAATAAGCAAGTTGATCTTGAATCGTGTTCATAATGGTAATCCGACGAACTTGCTCAAACATATCCTCATCATCCAGCAACGCTACACCGGTTTCACCGATCAAGTCCTTCCGAAACCCAGACTGCCAGCGATTAGGCCCGGACTCAAATACATGAACAAAAGAATCCAAGGTAAATCGGATGCTGTTTCCGGTATCATCGGTCCAAGCGTAAGGGATTTTCGGTGTCCATCTATGCTGCATGATCTCTTCGCCATGTTCACTCGAATAGGTCTGCGAAACATACAGATAATACCCGTCATAATCGAGGACAACCATCGCTGGAATGTACCACCAGAGTGCAGCCTGTGCAGCTGGATCTTCCGCAATCCCCATATTGACATATAATGTCCGGGCGAAGGAATCCAGCGCCTTCTCTTTATCGGCCCGCATAAATTTTAAGGAATCATAGGCCGACTCCTTCGCCTGTGTTTCGTTATCATTCAGCATCATTCCGCCATCTTGTACAGCTGTGCGCAGAGCTGCCGTGTATTTCATTTCCACATACCGGACATCCTCCAGGCTTTCAGACCGCATACCCATAATAAGAAACAATGGGAAAAAGATCGCAGTAAATAGGATGGCAAGATCAATAGAAATAGGTAAGGGTTTGATACGATC
>NZ_ADHJ01000022.1:0-66650 GCF_000193415.1 Paenibacillus vortex V453 | reverse complement strand
TGACATCCACCGTTACAGTCAGCTGTTCCGTTCCTCCCTGCACCACAGTTGCACTGGTTGGGCTGACCGTCACACTGTTTACCACTGGGACAGGAGCTGATTTAATATGACCGTCATAAGTTAGATTGTCATAGCCTACGGCGACTGCTCGTCCTCCACCTATACTAATGTCAGCAAAATCAATGGACGAGGAAACTTGACTCCATTCCTCAAGCCAATTAACTCCATTTCGTGAGCTTGCTACTCTTTCATTTGTGCTGACTGTATAAAATTTACCTGCGGCATAGGTCACTGAGGCTAGGCCCATTCCGTTGTAATTCAGAACCGTTGCCTTCGTCCAGGATATGCCATCATTTGACACGTAGGCCTGACCGGCTTCTCCTACCGCTACAAACACATGATTTCCGTACGCAATATCAAAAATCGCTTGGCCTCGATTCGTTGTGTAGACTTGCGCCCAACTTAATCCATCAGTCGATCGATAAATTTTGGTGGCTTCTCCATCCATATAGGTTGTGGCAATATACACCCCATCACCGTACGTTACTCTGTAGAAATTAGGGACTGAATTGTCGGTATACACCACTTCCGGTTTGCCATTTCCTATGAATGAATACAATTTGTCTTGTCCCGCTAATACATAACGATTGGTGTCCGCACTGTAAGCAATATCATTGATATGTGTGTTTTTTAACGTTGCATCCAAAGATGTCCAGGCTGTTACGGGATCATTGGTTTTATAAACCCCATCGGATCCAGTAAGATACCAAGTTGAATTCAGAAATTTGACATTAGAAGGTTCTAATGTCATCCCAAGATTGCGATTATCCCATGTCACAGCATCAGTAGACACATGATAGTCTAGATAATAACCCAGCGACATCCATTTACCATTGCCGTACTCCACAAATGTCTGCAGACTACCCGGTACGTGATGCACATTACTCCAATTAGCAGCGTTAACTTTGGAAGAGAAAATCCCACCACTAATAGAACTAAAAAGCAACATGCCTGCCAACGAACTCTGAATGAAACGATTCAACCCTCTTTTTCTTGAAAACATACCCGCCCCCCATATTTAAGTGTATTTGGCATAGTTCACTCATTGCCTTATTCATTTCCCGATGATGGCTTTATGAATGAAGGAAATGGAAATTACTTTCATCATAAACGAGACTCTCATTAAGGTAAATATAAAATTAGGGACTTTTCTCACAATGTAAAGACTTTTAGCCCACTTCAATCTACCTTTCATATTCTAATTCCATAATCTCAGAAACATAATTCGCCATTATTCGATATAAAATCACAAAATTTTAATGACAGCCCCTTTCCCATCTGTTATAAACAAATTATGACAACGATGTTGCAGACCCTACTCTTAAATAAGGGAGAAAATAAACATTGATTGATACAGTTGCAGCAAGACCTGAAGATGAGATCTTTTTGTTTCTAATTGTATTCATTGACTCGAGCAGACGAATTACAAAATTGGGGCTGGGGAGTAGAAGAGCAGGAGCAGTTTCTGCGTATGCAATGGAGAGCTCAAACCATGTCTTATGCTTCTTCTTACCCAGATGCCATTCGTATGATCGTCCGTTACAATGGTGCGCCTGTCGGTCAAATATATGTGCTTGATCAGGGAGCAAGATGGGTGCTAATTGATATTTCTCTTCTTCCGGAGTACCGCAATCAAGGCATAGGGACTCGTTTGATCATGGATTTACAACATCGGGTAACTCATGCCAATGCAGCTGTTCGTTTAAGCGTACTTCCTATGAACAGGGCATTGAGTTTGTACCAGAAGCTTGAGTTTGTTCCTGTACACAGCGAGGGTATTCATCAGGTAATGGAATGGCGTGCTTCAAAAACAAAGTAGGTCTGAATCATAATTTGGCGAGGTGAGAACAAATGAGTGAAGCTTTTTTAGGTGAAATTCGTATGTTTGCGGGAAATTTTGCCCCTCAAGGGTGGGCATTGTGTAATGGACAAATACTATCTATTGCTGGAAATGAAGCTCTATACACCCTACTCGGTACGCTTTATGGCGGAGATGGCCAGAACACCTTTGCCTTGCCCGACTTACAGGGCAGAGTTGCCGTTCATCCAAGTACTGCGTATGCAAGGGGACAAAAAGCAGGGGCTCAGGAGGTTACACTAAATTCAAATCAACTTCCGGCACATACGCATCAGGTATACACAGCCTCGGACTCCTCCACGATCTCCTCGATTCCAACGAATGCAACATGGGCTGATTCACCACGCAAAATATATTCCACTGTAACCGGAGCCAGCACAGTGAATATGAATAACACCGCCGTATATTCAACTGGTGGAAATCAGCCTCATAACAACATGATGCCTTCGACTGTCATCTCGTTCATTATCTCTCTAGAAGGCACTTTCCCGCCTCGACCTTAAAACAAAATACAATTCAGGAGGTAAGCGCATGTCAGAACCTTTTTTGGGCGAGATTCGATTGTTCGCCAATAACTACGCCCCCAGAAACTGGGCTTTTTGTGAAGGACAAATACTGTCGATTAACAGCAATCCGGCCCTTTTCTCTTTGCTCGGCACCGTCTACGGGGGAAATGGAGTTTCTACTTTTGCACTTCCTGATTACCGTGGCCGAGTCCCCATTCATGTTTCCCAAACCATCCCGCTGGGCTCTGCCCAAGGTGAAGCTTCACATACGCTAACATCTAATGAGATGCCAATACATACTCACCAAGCCGTTGCTTCTCAAACCAATCCGACGATGGCATCTCCTCTGAACAATGTATGGGCCGCTGTTCCAAACTCATTTGGATCGTCAGTAGGGCAAAATCCAATGAATTCAGGAAGTCTCTCCACAGCGGGTGGCTCACAAGCCCATAACAATATGCAGCCTTACACGGTTTTGAATTACGCTATTGCGATTGAGGGAATTTTTCCTTCTCGCAACTAATAAGGAGGACAATACTATGGCTGAGGCATATATCGGAGAGATCCGAATTTTTGCAGGCAATTTCGCGCCGAAAGGCTGGGCTTTATGTAATGGGCAGTTATTGTCAATAGCCCAAAACACAGCGCTATTCTCTGTGCTGGGCATCCAGTATGGAGGTGATGGGAGGAGCACCTTTGCATTGCCAAATTTAATGGGTTCAGCTGTAATACATCAAGGGACGGGAACGGGTTTGTCGCCGCGGCATGTTGGGGAGAAACTTGGTGAGCCGACGGTGACATTAACACAAACGGAGATTCCCGCTCATACGCACACGCCTCAAGGCATTGTTGCAACTGGGAATCAGAATTCACCTAAAGATGCTTACTGGGCCCAAGCTCCCAAACCTATACCGACTGCACCGCAACCTCCGTTGTATAACAACACTGCTGACACACAGATGGCACCTTTGGCTGTGGGGGTAGCTGGTTCTTCCTTACCTCATAATAATATGCAGCCTTTTATCGCCCAAAATTTTATCATTTGTTTGCAAGGCGAATTTCCTTCTCGTGGCTAAGCTTTAAAGCATTCAATATATTCAAAAAAGAGGCGTCCATTATGGGCGCCTCTTACATTACAGACCCGTCAGTAGGGATTCAATCGAACAGACGGTTGCAAACTCTACAGTTCTATAACAACCAAATCTGCTTGCACAACTTCAGTTCCATTACCCGGAAGGCCAAACATTTCATGATCCGCAAACGCCTCGGAAATCGGTTTCTTCGCTGCAAAGGCGCTCAATTTTCCGGTGGGGACCTTTGGAGTGGTATACGCCTCCGCCTTTCCTGCCAAAGTCATTACAATCTTTGTCACCTGACTGAGATCTACGCCTTCGTTAAGCGTAAAACCTCGTCGATCCTCAAGTGGGACCTCAATTGACCAAATCGACAATAAGCCTGGCATAATTCGGTTATTCCCATCACCCACTGCTCCGCCGGACAAATTGCCAATGTACTCTTTAGGTTCTCCAGCATCGCCCGCATCTTCACTTGGTGTCACTTCATATTCAAAGAAACCGTGGCTTTTGTTATGGACAAAGTCAAAACGCTCGCCATACGAATCCAGGAACGTGGAGTGACCGGAGTGTGTATACTCAATGTGAATGCTGCCCGCCGAATGCCGGGCACCCGGCAACTGAATATGACAGTCACTGACCATCATATGAGCTTTGCCTGCAATCTTCTCCCTGATGAGTTTGTTCTCCAGTGTCAAAGGGAAAAAGGCTGTTCGATGGTCTCTGAGTGCTTCGAATTGCTCTGGAAAGGATGCTTCATTCAAAATGAAAGTTACGTTCTTAAACGGCTGCACCGGATTCTCCGATGCGTTCAGCGCATTTTTCAGTTTAATGGTCATATCAGCATGGATACGGGCGAGCTCTGCCACATGACTATCCCGGATAAACGGGAAAAAGTCCTTACTAAGCACCATATAGCGGTACGCTTGGTATTCCTGATACAGAAAATCGGTCAATGCCAATTTCAAACCGTTGTAGAGATCGAGAATATACGTATGGAACAGTGGCAGGCCAGCATCCACCGCATCACCCATCGCCTGCCGGATCCGTTCTTGATCTGCACGGCGCTGTTCCATTTCGGCAAACCATTTTGCCTCCTCAAGATGTTTTGCTTTCACCGATTGTATTTTGCCTTGATATTCTTCGACAACGTTTAGATATTGATTGAAGGCTTTGCGATATCCCTCGACCTTCTCCTCCGGCATCTGCTTATAGATCGGCTTCAGCATGTTTTCGAACTTTTCGCGAGACATCGTAAGCATGGATGAACGATAGCCAAAGGAATCACGCGCCGCATTCATCTGACCGATCAAATCATATAGCTCTGCTCCATCCTTTAATACCGCTAAACCGGAAGAAACGACCGTGGTTACATTTTTGATGGATTTGGAAAGCTCCGCTTCCTTCTTCTTCTTTTCTTTTTCCACCGTTTTTGTGTTTTTGAATGGATCATCAATGACAATGGATTTGCCTGTATTCCAATAATTACTGACCGCCGAAGCGATAGCTCCCCCTGTTTTGAGCGCCGTTATGGCAGGAGTTACGTTAGTGACCAGTGCCACACCGTTAACCACCAGATCAAATGTAGCTTTCAGGGAATCCAGGGCGAGCTTCTTCCTGAGCGCTTGTACAAATTCTTCCGCTACTTTCTGGAGATGCTTCTCATTAGACAATATGCTTTCATACAGCTTGTCTGCTTCCGATTCCAAGCGCTCCCGTTCGATGATCGATTTTTGCCTTTGATCATCCAAATCGTTGATCCGGTTTACTGCAATGGATATGGTGTCCTTTAATATTTTCACGCGGCCCCTTTGATCGTTTTCAGCCTTTACATATTCATGATATAAGGTTTCAGCTTGTTGAGCAGCCGTAATTAGATTGCCACCAAGATCTTGGTACTTATCTAAAGGCATTAACGGCGTCCAGTTCCAGGGATGGCTGAAATAATCAAGTCCCTGTCCCAACTGTGAAAGGAGAATAATGGACTTGTTGCGTAGTGCCAGCCATTGAATGGACGCATCCAGCATGCTGCCTTGAAAAGCCGAATAATCGCTCAAAGTTCGGACCACGTCAAACCAGGCCTCATCCGGAGTTGTACGCTGCAGCCAATCCAGCAGAATCGCGGATTCTTCGAGCTTCTCCTCACTCCCCGTCAAATAGGCCAATCCAGCCTTATGCAAAGTCAGCATTTGGCGTTCAAGTGAAGCACCTAAGGCCGTTTCCAAATCAATCGGAGAGAATTCTTTGTACAATTCTGTTTTACTTAGCTTCGATCCATAAAATTGATCATATTGTATCTGTACCACGGTGGATTTGGCGGGTTCGCCATTAGCCGCATTAGTTGCGATAAGCCCAGATTTGCCGTCCATGCCGTCCTTCCCGCCAGCATCCCTCTTATTGCTTACCCGGGTGACGGAAGAGGTTCTCCCAACGGTAACAGTCTCTAGCTTATACCCGCCTATCCCACCCGGAGCTCCCGCTCCCGCTTTTCCCGGTAAGGTAGGTGCCCCGGCGATCCCGACTTGATTTTCCATCGTAATCCTGTGTTCTCCGCTGGAAACCACGTATCCGATAAAAATACATCCGGCATCTCCTCCATTCCCTGAATGACCGGCATGACCGCCGTTACCTCCATCGCCACCGTTACCACCCGGTGTCGAATAATCATTCGCGTAAAACCAGTGCTTCTCGGCGTCTCTTCCATCCTCACCCCGCCGACCATCCATGCCGTCTCCTCCGTCTTGGCCACGACCTCCGTTGCTGCCATTAGCCACGAGCCTTAATTCCCCTTTTAGATCAAAACGTTCCGCAGCCAGCACCATATGTCCGCCGGACATCCCTGCTCCTCCATCGAGGCCATCCATACCATCTCCACCACGATCCCCATTCTTGATCGCCTTCATTCCCGGATCAGCCTTGGGTTCCTGTACAAAGTCCTGATCCGAAGGGACAGGGGCTCCTGACGTACTAATCGACACATTCCCATCAGAAGAAATGATTCTTGCATTCAGCATCAAATTACGCCCGGGCAAGCTTAACGATCCGACAAGATGAATAGTATCGGCCTGAATCCAATAGTGAGCCGATGAATCGGATAAATAATCCTGCGTTAGATTTAAATCGGTAGCCGTTAGATAGATGTACCCCTCTTTTTTGCCTCGCTGGACACCGGAATATAACGACTGGCTTGTTCTTTCCATAACTTCCATCTGTGGTGGGTCTCCTCCCTAAGTCTCATAAATTGTGTGACAATCCCCCTTCTTTAGGTCCATAAATTCCACAAGATAAACTTCGGAATGGTGATAATTGTCACTATATACCTAATTGTAAGGGGATTTTATCCATAAATATATATTTTTTTCGATGGCTTAACCTCGCAACTTGCATCAAAAAAACAAGGAAACTGCAGCAGTCTCCTTGTTTGGGGTGTACTCATTTTCTATTGTTATTCTTTTTATTCTAATGGCCTTCCTTCTTTATAATAAAGATTCCGATTTAGAATCACAAAGAAAATATGTACGTTTCGGTACCCGTGCTCTGACAGTATGCCATGAATGCTGGCTGCCACCGCATCGTGAACCTCCTGCGCTCTCTGGAACATCAGAATTTCCACGGATAATGGCGTATTCGTAATGATCTGATAAGGAAGAAGCTCGATCTTCACAATCTCTTGCGGAATTTGAACAATACCCGCGAATTCGTCAACAACCTTAGGTGTTATTTCTTCAAGAAATACATCTGGAAAACCTTTAAAGCGTAAATATGGCACTCTAATCCCTTCATTTCGTCAATTTATTGTCTTATAGATGTCTTCTGAGTGACTTTTGTCTCTATCCCTACTATACAATATTGTTATTGTGAAAGGAATCACTATGATTCAGATCCACTCATCGCCTGGTAAAGTTCAGCTATAGCTATCATATAAGTTGCCATGTAAAGATCGAACCTATAGACTGGATGAGTGTAAGCGTTCAATCTACTAAATAAGGAGTTGAAGTTGAGCATGGGTCGTAATCTATGGGATGCAGAATGGGAAGTTACAGAACCGTTAGTGCAGCAGCTGTTAAACCTCCAATTTCCCCGCCTAGCCTCTCTGCCGATCCGGGAAATCGGGAACGGATGGGATAACACCGTATATCGTGTAGGCGATGAGTATGTATTTCGCTTTCCCAGACGACAGGTAGCCGTTGATTTATTGAGAACCGAAGCAAGAATTCTACCTAAGCTGGCAGGCTATATTACAGTGCCTTATGCCAAGCCCCTCTTCTTCGGGAAAGAGAGCACCCACTATCCAGCTCCCTTTCTCGGTTACTCCTATATACCGGGTAAATTTCCGATTAGAATATCGGACGATGCACGCGCGCAGTCTGCAGCTGCTCTGGCCAAGTTCCTGAAGAACCTGCACGTTTTCCCTGTGGAAGTCGCACAGCAAGAAGGAATATTGTTTGACCAGCGAAATCTGACGGACCTGGCTGGACGCAAAGAGAGAATGCTGAATTTTCTATCCCGGTTTAACCTTTATATCACGCAAGAGGAACTAGACGAAATCGCAAACTATTTGCAAGGGATCACCCTGGAACGAGTGGAACACCGACAGGTTCTCCTCCATGGCGATCTGCATTTTAAGAACATGTTAGTGGACGATTCGGGCATACTTGCGGGCATTATCGATTGGGGCGACGTGAACATCGGACATCCGGCCTGTGACCTCAGCATCGCGTACAGTTACTTGCCTCCAGCCTCAAGACAGGCTTTTTATGAAATCTATGGTGAAGTGGACGATGAAACGAAGATTCTCGCACGAATGATTGCGGTATACATACCTATGCTACTATTTATGCAGGCTGTGGACGATAAGGATGAAGCCATTGCAGAGGAGGCCAAATCGATTATTCAACGTGCTCTGGCCGATTGATCGATAGTTAGCCGGAACGGCATTCGGTCCTATGCTTAATTCGCAAAAACACGTCGCATAAGAAAGAAGCTTGAACCCCTTCAAGCTTCTTGATCACGGATCTACGAATCGCCGTTATTATATTTTTAACATCCCCATTAATGGCATAATGGTTTTAATGACATTCATTCCCAATTTAATGTGAGGCACGATCTGTCCCAAAAATCCAAAACCTCCACCACCGCCTCCGGCTGCAACAGCCTCTCCTTCCACTGCTCCTTCAGCTGCCGGTCCGCTTGGCGGACCTCCGAACAAGGCACTCAAAAAGCCGGAAATTTGCGCTTTATCCCCGCTGCGGGCAATCGAAGCCGGCATCTTGTTGTTGGCGCGGAGCCCTGATAGAGTTACTGCCTGACCTTCGATCTGACTCAGTTCACCAATATAATAACTGCCGTCTTTGAGAACGACCACAACCGGTTGACCTACCCAATGCTGTGACGCAGGTACAGATTTGGGAACAGTCCTGGATTTCCTTACGCGTTTCGAAGACATACGATGATCACCTCGCTTTCCATTCTCATGATTATGACATCATATGCAAATTTGCCTTTTTTTCTTGTGCCTTTATAGGATAGATATATAAATAGATCAAAAACCTAGTTTTACCAAGCTGAATCACTCTGAGTTCCCCTCATATCGAAGCTTTCCTATATAAACGATTCATATTTCGCCTCTGAAAATATTTTGTCACTGTGGCTTTTTGCCTCCCTCCGGTGTCTAATTTACTGTAAGGTCAAGAGGAGGTTCTTACCCATGTCTAGAGCTCATGACAAACTCGCTGTTTATCCGGATGATCAGGGAACCAAGCGCACATTTGAGGATACGTATGATGAGTACCGCCAGCGGATTCGCCAATCCATCTCCCTTGATTTTGCCAGATATGTTGATATTCGAATCGATATTGGCGCGGCACTCAGGCTGTAGGCGAAACGGATTCACCTGATTGGTTTATGGGCACGTTTGATAACAATACGTTAAAAATCGTCTCGCCCTTGAATCCTAGACCCCGAGCATAGGCTCCATACCCAATGGGCGGAAGCCCTGTACAATCAACTAAAATAGCATAAAAAGAGCAGTCACGTCATACACGCGGCTGCTCTTTTTTGATAATTGTTACAACTTGTGACACTCGATCTTCATGCACCACCGCAACAGCTCTCTGAACCATAACTGTTCCCTGCGACTCCCAATCAACATGTTTACTATCATTAAAATTACTCCCGGTATAGTTTCCAATATAAATCCAAGTCACTCATGGATTACGTCTAATTTATGGTTTGGACTTGTTCACCGTATGGAGATCGCCCGGCGTTCCAGCAGTGAATACCGACAGACCTGCATAGATCGACCGGAAGATCACATACAGTCCGTATCCAAGCACACCGCCGGCCGTATTGAGAATTAAATCGTCTACGTCGAAACTTCCCATGGAAAACACAATTTGCGAGCATTCCAGTCCCAGGCTTAACCCCAGGGAAATCAGGAACGAACCGAAGAACCCGAGGAATTTGCTTCTTATCATTAAACCAATCCATATGCCATTCGGCATAAATATAGCGATATTACCAAAGAGGTTCATGACATCGTGCGGGCTCGGCAGCCGCTTCATATTTTGATTAATCGATTCAAAAGGCGTAAAGTTGGCAAACTGCAATCGCGCCTGCATATATTCGGGATTATCCATCGCCCGTTGCAGCTGCTGCCACAGAAATGAGACATCCACGGAACCGAATTTGAACAAGATCACCTTGACCAGCACGTATAAATATACGACATACAGCCCTAGAATGATCCATTTATGCGGCTGCTTCATTCCCCATCATCCTGACTGAGGTTCACCGTTACAATGACTCCATCGATATTGTTTCCAGATACCTCATACTCGCTTCCTGCCGGAATCTCAAGCGCAATGTCTTTCGTTGTGACGGGCACATACGTTATTTCGTACTTTTTCCCTTCAACGGTTGTTTTGTAGCTGGATGAATTCTTCAGATAATCAAGATATTCCTCCAATGTCAAACCCAGATCGTTCATGATCATGCTGTGCGGCAGTCCTACATAACGAAAATGCCATGGTTCGTACTGGATGCCTGTAATCTCGGTCTTATCCGGGGGATATCTCAAAATAAATCCAAACTCCCACGCATGCTTCTGCAGCCATTTTCCTTCGGGCGCCTGATCGATCGACATCTGCGTCGATCCGATATCCATGGATAAACCAAGGTTATGTTCGCTGTAGCCGGGAGGCAAGGCATAATCCGAACCCTTTTCACGGTAAAGCACCTCCTGCTCTTCGGTGTCCCGGTACCCGCTGCTGATCATGAAATGATGGACTCCGTCTTCACCGGCCGCATCAACCATCTCACGGAACTGCAGCGCAACGCTGCGCGATAACCGGATCGTGTTGTCCAGAAGCACATAACCATTCATCAAATCTTGTTCCTGAAACAACTTCACGATATCCGTTGGAACCGCTCCCTCATCAAGCGGATGTTCCTTGTTAACCAAGACCAGATTTCCCCGGGTCACCTGCTCAGCTGTCACATGGATTGTTTGAGTCTCTATATTGGAATCGTTCTCGTCGGAGTGGTTGTCACTTCGAGTGGCGGAATCGGCATTCGCTTCTTGCCCATCTTTGTTCTTCGCTTCATTCGCATTAGGGGCGTCCGTTAGAATGGACTCACACCCGACCAGCAGGAATATAACAAGCAATATCAAACCCTTCTTCAACTTCAACATCTCCCTCTAACTTTGTCTATCCAGCTTAAAAAATATAGTTTAAGGAAAAGTAGAGAAAAGTTAAAGTTTTTCTTAAGTAATGTGAGCTTCACAAGCCTCTTTTCCTTTGATAAGGCTGAAGCGGATAGTTTTACTAGGTAACTATTTTGGGAAAACAACCATTATCAACCTCCTCACTCGCTTCTATGAGATTGATTCGGGCCTTGTCACGATGGATGGCATGGAAATGCGGCATAAACTGTACAACCCGTTTAAACGGAGCAAGTAAGTCGGCTTCAGAGTATCCTCATGCTGCCGGGAGCCGTGAACACAGCAAAGCCGATTCTAAATGGAATCGGCTTTTGGTGATGCACTAGGCAGGTAGATTATGACTTATGTTCTCGTTCGACCTCCCGCTGAATCTAACGGACCAGACCGCTGCTATAGAGGCCAAAAGAGCACCTTTTACAATCTTACGGACACCCATAACGTTATACGGCGTTATAAACGCGATATCTCCCACTATTCCAATAAATAACGCCCCTCATGTCCGCTGCGTGTTTCAACTCCATTTTTTCCTGCCATATAACGCCCCCTCGGTCCGCCAGCAATCAAGCCTTTCAAGGTTTGCATCATACCTCATCAACCCTGCTGGCAAGACTCACGATTCGTTTAACGGCACCAGTCATCCATTCCATCTCCACATACTGGTTTCCCGGCGCATTGTATTCCACACCCCAGTAACCACGGTATCCACCTGCAAGCAAACTCCGTACCTTGTCCTCCGCATCAGGAAGGAGCACCGTCCTCGCATCAAAATGAGTATGTACTGCCCATGGCGCAACCATCTCATCCCCCGCAGTCTCATCTGCTTTCCATCTGCCAAGATGAAGCAGAAAGCCGAATGCCGGATGATCGACCTCTTCCGCAATCCGTTTCATTTCTCGCGGCAAGAGGGACGCGCCCATATGATTTTCAGGACCGATGAGATACCCCCGTTCCGCAGCACGATCCGCATATTCTTGATAGCGCTTGACGGTATATTCGAATTGTTCGTCCGACATCGGTTCCGATTCCTGATAACTGCCGCCTGTGTCGATCCGCACCGTTTCAGCCCCTAAGATTTCAGCTGCATCCAGATGAACAAGCGCATTTTCATACAGTTTCTGACGGATGTCCGGGTCGGGATCCCATAGATGTGCTCCATCTACAGCAAAATTAACCACCCTCATCTCTTTCTCATCGAGCGCTTCTCTAATTTTACGAATGTAGCTCTCATCAGCAAGTTTGTATACGGGGTCGCTCCGATCGATAAAAAAACCATTCCACAGATCAACCGCATCCATACGATACCGGTACTTCACCGTCTCCAGATAACCGAACACATCCATCTTTCCCTCTAGGAACGTATTGAAAAAAGAATAACCGCCAATCGAAATCTTCATCGCCATACCTCCTTCATCAAAGTTGGACTCAAGCTACCCCTAGTTTACCGTACTTCCAAACCATTACCATATATGAATTCTTACTTGAGGGTGTATTTCAAATGGTGATATTTCCCTCCCGAGAGGAAGCCTTTATTCTTATACAATTGCTCAGCTCGATTTCCCGAAGTGACAAAGAGGCGCAGCAGGGGGTGCTGCGGCTCCAGAACGGTTAATGCCCTCTCCAGCATCGCGCCTGCCAAACCTTTGCCTCGATGCTCAGCTGTTACTGCAATGCTGTAGACAAGGGGCAACCCTTCCCATAAGGAAATCAAACATACACCTGCCATTTCTTCAGATGCTCGATCATATATTAGAGAGGATGCCTGCAGCAGCTTGGGATCTATTTGATCAAAATAATGGACTGTATCATTCATATAGACTTCGACTTCCCGTTCGTCCGGACCATTGGCATAAGCTTTCCTAAACACTTCAACCAGTTCAGAGATATCTTTTCTTGCAGGTACTCTCGCAATATAGTTAACATCGAAGGATGCTTCAAGCTGTTCGGTCGGCCGGATCATGCACTGCCTGGATTCAACCTGTACAAAATCCGCTTCCCGAAAAGCAAACTCCTGTTCATCAAGGACATTGTATGCATGAAGATCATGCTCCTCCAAACTCCAAGATTGAAGGGCATGGTTCTTGACCTCTCTGATCAGTTCAGAGGTAATGGAATATGGCGGTATTCCGAATACTAGTCCGATAGATTCGTTGTTCAAATAAACTCCCGCGGCTTTGTCATCGCCTGAAAGTACCCAGTAGCCATCGTCCGAATCCGATAGAATCTTGGCAAACTCCGCCCAGCTCGGTCTAAACCAGATATTTTTGTAATAGGTAGCAAAATATTTCGAGAACGCCTTAGGGTCAGCCTTTACCAACCTGTATTCCATAACCCACCGTCCTTATTCCTTTTTTTGATAGATCATGACTAGAATTAGGCTCATTATAAAGGTTACGAGATGCCAAGGACAAAGGAATAAACGTCTTTAGAGAAAAAATCACAGCACGCCCATCAAACCAACCCCCAGATAAACCGCTGTTCCCCACATAATCAATGCCGAAATCTTGTTCATCACGGGTAACAGCTTACCCGACGAATCCAGTCTCCCCGCCGACCTGCCGGCAATACCAAGGCCCAGGAACCACAGCCAGGATACAATAATGCATGCAATGGCAAATATGGCCTTGTCCGTACCTGAATATTGCAGCGAGCTTGTGCCTATAACCCCCATCGTGTCCAGCACGGCATGCGGATTCAGCAGTGATACGGATATGGCAAAAACAATTTGCTTTTTCGTCGTAAACGAACGAGCAGCTTCCTGTTGCTGCTCCGAAGGTTTTGTCTTCCATGTTACGAATCCCATGTAAACCAGGAATCCGATCCCGAAGGTAAACAACACCATTCGGATCCAGTCATATTCCAGAACGATCACGGATACGCCCAAAATGGCTAAGGAAATAAGCAGCGTGTCGCACAGAGCCGCCGTGATGATAACGGGCAGCGCCTTAGCGAAGCGAGGCTGAACCGCTCCCTGATTAAATACGAACACATTTTGCACACCTAATGGAAGAATAAGACCTAGTGCCAGGATGAACCCATGAAGGATAACGCCTATCATATGAAACCTAACCTCCTGCGGATATTTTCACCATTGTAAGGGTCGATCCCAGCAGCGTCTCCAACCAATTGGTTGGCACGAAACCCAACCAATGAATTATAATGAACAAAATACGTGGCGAAAGCGAGTTTCCTATGACAGAAGAATGGAAATTAAACAAGTCCTCCGACATACCGCTGCATCAGCAGATCTACAATTACATGAAGAACAGAATTATGAACGGGGAATGGCCTGTCGGGACCCGGATTCCGACGCAGAGAGACCTTGCTGCCAAATTTGGGGTAAACCGAAGCACCATCGTTTATGCATTGGGCGAGCTTGCCGCGGACGGCTTGATTCAATCCAAGGTTGGACAAGGGACGGTCATCGCCAACAATACCTGGAGTTTATTAGCCGCCACGCCTCCGCCAGATTGGAATCAGTATGTGAAATCCGGCTCCTACCAGCCGAACATTCATATGATCCAGCAGATCAACCGTTCGGAAACCGATCCGGATATGATCCGGCTCGGTACAGGAGAGCTCTCGCCGGAGCTGCTTCCCACTGGCCAGATGCGGGAGATATTCAGCGGCAGCATGGCCAGCAAACTCTCTTTGGGATATTCCGAGCCGAAGGGGAGCCTCTACTTAAGAGAAATCATTAGTGACTATCTGAAAAAGAAAGGAATTCATGCCACCCCGTCATCCATTCTGATCATCTCCGGTGGACTGCAGGGATTGCAGCTCATCTCATTAGGCTTGCTGCACCAGGGGTCCGCCATCTTTGTAGAGAACCCCTCTTATCTGAACTCGATTCATGTGTTTCAGTCTGCAGGCATGTTTCTGCAGGGGATTCCTATGGATCAGCGCGGCATTAGAACGGAATCGATCGGGAGACTTAAGCGCCAACACAATGCTGCCCTGCTCTACACGATTCCTACCTTTCATAATCCGACCGGAACGCTGATGTCTTCCAGGCGGCGAACGGAGCTGCTTCAAATATGTGCAAGGGAAAGGCTGCCCATCATAGAGGATGATGTGTACGGGGATTTGTGGTTTGATGCTCCCTCTCCGCCGTCTCTGAAAGCGCTGGACCAGCAGGGGCTTGTGCTCTACATGGGAAGTATGTCCAAGACGCTTGGCCCCGGCCTTCGCATCGGCTGGATTGTGGGTCCCGAGCCGGTAATCGACCGGCTGTCCGATATCAAAATGCAAACCGACTACGGATCCAGCGCACTTTCCCAGCACGCAGTCGCCGAGTGGTTGTCGAGCGGGATGTATGAGTTGCATCTCATGCAGATCCGAGCGGAGCTCAGGAGTCGCAGAGATTTTACGCTCGATATTCTCAAGCAATATTTCCACGATATTGCCCAGTGGAACATACCGCAAGGCGGGTTCTACATCTGGCTTCACGTCACCAAACCTATCTCCATACGTCCTTTATTTGAACAAGCCCTGAAGGAGGGCATCCTGTTGAACCCCGGTAATATCTATGACCGCAGCGACCAGCAGCATCTTCGTCTTTCCTATGCCTATGCCTCCTGCAATCAACTGGAGAGCGGACTCATCAAGCTGGCCGAGCTTATCCGTCTCCATACATAACCATAAGAAAAGGCCCCTTCCATGGTCATCAACCATGGGAGAAGGCCCTGTATTCACCTGAACGGATTCGTGATTGTGCCTGACGGCATATAGACCCCGCTGATCAGGGGCATGATCGGAATGATTGACGGAAACAGTGTATTAAACTGCTCCGGGGATTGCAGGATACCAACCATGAGCATAGATAAGGCTACGATCGTCAGCGTATAAATCACAACGACCATCAACAGCAAGCTGTAGCCGTCACCTAAATCGAACCCGGAGCCATAACGGAATATCATAAATACCACCATCATTTGCAAAATAGCCTATCAAAGAGCTGTACACCAAGCACGCGTAAAGGGGGCATCTGTAAATACGATTGTACATGTTCACGAAACTGCGTTTCATCGGGTGCGGCAGCTGCAGTAGCCTGAAGCTGCAGTTCTCGATTATAGACTGTCCGGACGTGCTGTTCGGCCAGTTGGACAAACGGGTTATCCACGGCTGCAACGATTCTGTAATCGTTACGTATCAGCTTGACGGCGAGATCAGCTCGCCCCTCGCGTACCTTCGTCCTTGCGGCTTTTTCGTCCTGCATTCTGAATTCAAATAATTCAATCCACTTCGAATTCGATTCATCCGGCGTTTCATATTACGATATTCGCTGAGCAGCGTTTCATATCCGAACCGAAGACTCTTCATAACGGGCCCAGACGGTACGGAATAAAGCAAGCCCAATTGCGAGAGTAACCGAATATAGAACCAGGAACGGCGATGGAAAGCCGGGGTAGCCTAACAAATCCGGCATGATAGCACCGACAACCAGAACGATACCAATGACGCAGGCCTGAATGGCCGGAAGCCGATAGGCCGCTTTTCCCGCAATAATGGAAAAAACCAGGAGAATATAGGAATTAAAAGCATCTGTGCCGATCGGCCACAGCGAGGCAACGAGCAGTGTGACAAATAGCATTGCAGGCCTTGCCCGGCATAACAGCGCTATAAAATAAGCTGTGAAGAAAATAGAGCTGCTCCCCAATCTCCAAGGCAACGGGTCAGAATTAACATGTTGAACCTCAGGCAGGAAGGCACATACCTAGCTTGATATTAGAAAAAAGAGCCATATCCAGAACGATCGCACATCATCCCCTCACTTTCGGCCAACGAGTTGAAGGCTTCCAGCAAAAAAACGGTTCCAATTTTTGGTTATATCATAGCACAGGAACATACATGCCTCTTGGTTAAATAGGTATCCTGGAAATGAAAAATCGCTCCTTTTATCATTGTGAAAAAACATACATACACCTCTAAACCCTTATAAATACTAGGATTTATGCTGTCTCCAGATTGGCTATTAAAGGAAAAAACCAGCCCGGAATTGTGACGAAACTGGTAACACTCGTGAATATTTGAACAAAGTATGAACTGCGCTTAAACCGCACCACTACAATGATTTGCCTCACACACCAATCCTTTTGTAACAAATTGAACACATAAAATTACACACATTGACACGAATGTGGATTTATATGTAAATTATACAATTTTATGTGTTTTGCAAAGCCAATCAGAACTTTCTACTATAGATGTGTTAGAAACATTTGAACGAAGCCGTTTCAAGGAAAGGGGTACATCATGAACAAAAGAGGGCCGTTATTTGCATTGTTATTAAGCTTCACCTTGCTCTTATCGGGATGCAGCTCACTCACGGTATTGGATCCGAAAGGACCGGCTGCCAGAACCCTATCCGATACAATCATATTCTCCATTCTCATGATGGTCGGAATATTGGCCGTAGTTTATGCGCTTTATATCTTCATGCTCACCAAATATCGAGCGAAGAAATCCAACGAAGGTTACGAACCGCCACATGAAGAAGGCAATAAATGGCTGGAAATATTATGGACCGCCATTCCGATCCTGATTGTTGCCGTCCTCTCGGTTGTGACCGTCAAAACGACGGTGGCCGTGGAGAATGTGCCGGAAGGCTATGAAAACCAAGAGCCGCTAGTCATCTACGCTTCCTCTTCGAACTGGAAATGGCACTTCAGCTATCCGGAAGAAGGAATCGAAACGGTGAATTACGTTAACATTCCAACACATCGCCCGATTGAATTCCGTCTGTACTCATTCGGTACAATCTCAAGCTTCTGGATCCCTCAGCTTCATGGCCAGAAATATGCGATGAGCGACATGATTACGAAGCTTAACATGGTTGCCGACGAACCGGGCTCCATGATGGGCCGTAACGCGAACTTCAACGGCGAAGGCTTCGCACACATGGAGTTCGAGGCGCTTGCAATGTCTTCGACCGAGTATGACAAGTGGGTTCAAGATGTCAAGGAAACTGCTCCTGAGCTGAAGGAAGATGAGTTTAAGAAGCTGCTGGAAACCGCGCATGTCGGTCGAATGAGCTTCTCCAACACGCACCTTGAATTCAGCCCGCCGCCTTCCGAAGATCATCACCATGGCGGTGATGTCAATGGCAATGAGGAGCATCAGGACCATAAAGACGTCCACCCGGATCCTGCTACAACGGAAGAAACGGAATTTGACAGCGAAACGAACGTGGATCCGAACGAGCCGCTGCCGAACTTCCCGGCTGAAGAAAGCCCAAATCATCAACATGATGGACATTAAATCGGTGAGTGAAACGTTGTTCACCCGATCTACTTCATACATCCAGAAAGGAGCTAGGCTCTTATGAAATGGGACGAATTTTTCGTTACCGGTGATCCGTTAATTTACGGCGCCATGGTGAGTATTGTTCTCGTCTCGCTTGCAATCCTCTTCGGCTTGACCTATTACAAGAAGTGGGGATATATGTGGCGGGAATGGCTGACCACCGTGGATCACAAAAAAATTGGCGTTATGTATATCATCTGTGCCTTGATCATGCTGTTCCGCGGCGGCGTTGACGCCTTGATGATGCGTGCGCAGACCGCTGCACCGGAGATGAAATTTCTGACGGGTCAGCACTATAATGAAGTATTTACAACTCACGGAGTCATTATGATTCTCTTTATGGCCATGCCGTTTATCTTCGGTCTGATGAATGTTATCATTCCGCTCCAGATCGGTGCCCGTGACGTAGCATTCCCTAAACTGAACGCAATCAGCTTCTGGCTATTCTTCGCCGGTGCGATGCTGTTCAACATCTCCTTTGTCATTGGAGGCTCGCCGGATGCCGGCTGGTCCGCCTATTTCCCGCTGGCCAGTATCGAGTTCAGTCCGACGGTTGGCAACAATTATTACTCTCTGGCGCTGCAGATATCAGGGATTGGTACGCTCCTTACAGGCGTTAACTTTATCGTAACGATCCTGAAGATGCGTGCACCAGGTATGACACTCATGCGCATGCCAATGTTCACATGGTCTGTGCTGATCACTTGTGTCATCATTATCTTTGCTTTCCCGGTACTTACGATTGCGCTATTGCTTATGATGTTCGACCGCGTGTTTGGTTCACAATTCTTCACGATGTCCAACGGCGGTATGGATATGCTCTGGGCCAACCTGTTCTGGGTATGGGGTCACCCTGAGGTATATATCGTTATTCTACCTGCATTCGGGATATTCAGTGAGATTATATCGACCTTCTCCAAGAAGAACCTGTATGGTTACGGTTCCATGGTCTTCAGTATGGTTATCATCTCAGCTCTGTCCTTCCTGGTCTGGGCCCACCATTTCTATACGATGGGTCAAGGCGCTATGGTCAACGGCTTCTTCTCGATCACAACGATGGCGATTGCCGTGCCGACCGGGGTCAAAATATTCAACTGGCTCTTTACGCTGAGGAAAGGCCGAATAAGCTTTACGACACCGATGCTCTATTCACTGGCATTTATTCCGATCTTTACGATCGGCGGTGTTACCGGCGTTATGCTGGCGATGGCCAGTGCCGACTATCAGTATCATAATACGATGTTCCTGGTTGCCCACTTCCACTATGTGCTCATTCCAGGTGCCGTATTTGCCGTCATTGCCGGTTTCCATTACTGGTTCCCTAAAGTGTTCGGCTTCCGTCTGAATGAGAAACTTGGCAAAATTGCCTTCTGGTTCATTGCCATTTCGTTTAACGTTACCTTCTTCCCGATGTTCTTCCTGGGACTGATGGGTATGACTCGCCGGACGTACACGTACTCAGCTGAAACCGGTTTTGGCCCGCTGAATATGCTGTCGATGGTAGGTGCGGTCGGTCTGGCAATCGGATTTGTTATTCTCGTATACAACATCTACTGGAGTACACGTTACGAGCCGCGCGACAAAACAGGCGATCCATGGGATGCACGCGCTCTGGAATGGTCAACGCCAAGCCCGGTTCCTGTATATAACTTTGCTGTCACACCACAAGTAAAAGGCCGTGATGCCTACTGGTTCTCGAAGAAAAACAACGAACCGCTCTCAGATGAGAAAATCACGAAGATTCACATGCCTAGCAACACCGGAAAACCATTTATACTGGGTATTGCCTTCTTCTTCCTTGGCTTCTTCCTGGTATTCAGCTGGTGGATTCCATCCATCGTGGCTGGTGTCGCGGTGCTGATTATAATGGCTACCATGTCCTTTGACCGTGATCACGGATATTACATTCCGGTTGAAGAGATTGTTCAAACCGAACAGAAACTGCGGGGTGATACGGTATGAAAATAGATGCCACTCAGCCGCTGGAATATGGAACAGAGGAAAACCGCAATCGTATCTTCGGATTCTGGCTGTTCCTCGGAGCTGAAATTGCGCTCTTTGCTACCTTGTTTACCGTCTACTTCGTTCTCGTGAACCGCTTCGCCAGCGGTCCGAGCGGAGCGGAAATCTTTGAAATAACACCGGTTCTACTTGAGACCTTCCTGCTCTTAACGAGCAGCTTCACCATCGGATTGGCTGTTCATGCGATGCGTCTGGGTCTGAAAAAGCAGATGATGATCTTTATGGTCATCACCCTGCTGCTGGGTGCAGGATTCCTTGGTATCGAGATCTTTGAATTCTTCACTTATGTGCATGAAGGAGTTACACTCTCTACCAGCGCATTTGCGTCCAGCCTGTTTACACTGCTTGGGACTCACGGAGCTCACGTTACCTTTGGTCTCCTGTGGGGAACTGCCATTCTGATTCAACTTAAAAAGCATGGATTGGATCATTCCACAGCCAACAAGTCCTTTATCTTCTCGCTCTACTGGCACTTCCTGGACGTTGTGTGGATCTTCATATTCAGCTTTGTATACCTGAAAGGACTGATGTGACATGATTAAACAGCTGTTTCCTATTAAGCATGTAGCGGGTTATATATCGTCTCTCGTCCTTTCAGCTGTTGCACTCGTGGTTCTGTTGGATATGCCGACAGCTTCGAAATTTGCCATCCTGCTGGTCACCGCGATACTGCAGGCTGCCGTTCAGCTCATGCTGTTCATGCACGTTGGCGAAAGTGATGACAAGAAATCCGTTTATATCAACATTGCGTTCGCTCTGTTTGTTGGACTTGTCACGATCTTCGGAACGCTCTTCATCTTCGTATGGGGATGGTATGCATAACAACCGGCAATAGCCGAGCTACAGATTAACCGATGAACGTATCGCATTGCGCGATCGCTTCATCCACATAGAAGGGGCCGTCCCAAAAGTCACTTGACTCCGGGAGGCCCCTTTGTGTTTTATAAAGACGCCGAGGAACGAAACATTCCTCCAATCGCTGTTGCCCCCGAATATCCTGAATTCATCTTTAAGGAAGGAATCGCTATGGGGCAGCGTTCTCCAGAATTTCATCGATCTCGCTCTGAAGTTTGGTCGTCAGGGTCTTCTCATCTCCAATAATCCAGGCATGATTATAGGGTGCTTCCATTGGCGAATTGTCATACGCTTGCTGTATTGACTCTACGTACTTCATGATGGAACGGGGAACCCCATCCCGCTCCGTATATAACAGCGGTGCATGTTTACCCATATGGGACAATGGCGCAGCCGCAATGGACAAGATAGGAGAATCCGGGATGGAGAAGGAGAGGCTGTAGCCCGGTGAGCGTATCCCCCATCCGAACCCCGTTCCGGGATCATGGTACTGTGCGAAGTGAATGGCATTCTCGTATGGATCATCCCCGGCGATTCGAATCACGTTGCCATATTGCCGGAGATTTTCCTCCACGCTGTGGGATACCACCTTCTCCGGGCCGATGATATAGATATGTGCCTGCCCATTTCGCTTCTGAAGCGCCTTCACCGTATCTTCAGGCACGTCCTTCTCACTGACAAACAGTAGTGTCTCGGGCATATGCGCAATCCAGCTTACCGCAGGCAGCGTATAATTCGGGCGCTCCATCGATCCAATGATGACGGAGGTTGGAACGGATCCCGTTACCTTTGCTGCGTATTCGTCAATAGCAGCTGCTGCTTCTGCCGGCTCCGTTGCATCTATGTGGTCGACCTTATAGTCGAGTCCGTTCAGATCCTTCATAACCTTTTCCGATATCGGGCCGACCGTGATAATGTCAATCCCTTTGTTATTCTCCGCTCCCCTTGGCTTCAAGCGGCGCAGCTCCTCCAGCGTTTCCTTGGGAATCCCCTCCTCTTCCACAAACAACAGCGGCCCCTGGCTCAGCTGAGTCAGATCGGCACTGACAGCGGCTATGGGCCACTGGGCCGAATCCACCAGAATAACGCTCTGCGGGCGACTGTGCTCATTCGTGGACAGCCACAGCGTTTTGGAGGTCAGTACCGCCGCACTTACTGGATCAGACGTATTCAATCGGATGGTATTCTTGGTAGCTGACCAAGGCACAGGGGTATCCTTCAGCAGCTCTTTGCTGTGAACAGCGGATGGAATCGAGGGCTCCGAATGATTCACAGTCTGACTCCAAGCGAGAATGCCTGCCGTAAGAAGGGCAAGGGCCCAGCCGGCGATCATTTTCTTCACCGTACATTCCTCCTGTCTGCACACAACGTAACACGCATGCATCTCTGCTATCCTTCATGCGGATTTAGGGGTCACATATCTTCCATTAACTTCTCTTCATCCAAATCCGGCGGCAAACCAGGACGTTCATGGGAACGGTTCCGCATCCATTGTTCCTTCAGCATCTTCACAAACACATCGTCCCGGGATAGCCAGACACCATACTGGCGCTTCATGTGCCGCTCTGCCTCGTCAAACGAACGGAATGTAAACGGCAGCGGATCGCCGTTCCACTCCACCACCCATTCTCCTGCGCGGGCATATACAAACAGCATATCCTCGCCCCAGCTTTCGTACAGAACACCGGACTCGGTACCTTTAATGTTGAACTGATTCCGTGAGGCATCTAAACGGATCGGTTCAAGTTCAAACGGATCGGCCGCAAACAGCTGATATACTTCCTCCGTTATCGTGCATCCCGATGCTTTAGCATGACCTCCTCCGCCGTACCGAATTGCAATCTCGGATACATCCACATGATCATGAATCGTCCGCAGGCTCATTTTCCTCCCGCCCATATTCAATATGGCGATATAATCAAGATGAGAATAGACGGATCCCAGCTCACTGGCAAGCTCGGAATGATAGGACTCGGCGTATACGATACCTACGCAGTATTCATCAACGAAGGTTTGAATAATTTCACGCTGCTTGCGGCGGATATAACGCTCAATTTTATCCTCTTCCATGTCCAGAATTTTCTCTTCAAATTCATCGAAGAAAAAGCCCTCCGATTCACGAAGACGCTGGATCATCTTGCTCTCAAACTCATCAACGGCCAGCATATAGAACAGATCATTCAACCGTTTCGCCTGAATCTTCTGATGTTCTTCCCATTCCCATGTATCATAGAGCCGGACAAGCTCCACGAATTGATCCATCCCTTCGCTCCTGCTCAGATGTCCATGCTCAATCAAATATTCATAAAATAATGAGGTTGCCGAGGCCGCTCTGCCGTCTCGATGCGTCACAACCACCTGTCCCCATATGTAATCATTCAAATGAAGGGCAGTTTTATGGTGATCGATAAGCTGAACCTGTCCTCCTTCTTCCACAAACACGTTTAATTCCTTCTCGATGTCGGGAGCAACCGATAAATCCGTAATAAACAGCACGTCGTACGGATGCTCCTGAACGGAGGTCCGGTTTAAATACCTTGCGACTTGCTGATTCAATCCGTGAATGGTGTTATATCGGACATCAATTCCTTCGCCGAAGGCGCATTTGGCTATGATGCCGCAGCCGATGCCATCCAGATCATTATGGCTGTACAGATGATACATAGGTGATTTCCTCCCTAGAAGGTGGAATGGACAAGCGGGACATACCTTTTCACCCCTACGATTCCCTAAAATCTTCCGTTTTATCCCCCTGCTGCTGTTCTGAACCATCAGAATTGGACAAAAAAAGAAGAAGTGGACAGAGCACCACTTCTTCTTGAATATAGAAGAGATTATGCCTGTTGAACAGGTCTTGGTCCTTTGGATGCCATAACCTCATGCTCTTTTCCTTACGCAGCATAACAAAAAATCCGATCAGCAAGAGGTCTGCCGATCGGATTTTTTTCTAGTTCATGGAGGCGCGTTGCAGGGAATTGCAAGCCGTGCAATCCTCCTGCAAATAGAATATTGAAGTGAAACCCGCCTTCTTGAGCTTGCGCGCCGCCAGAAAGCCAGCTGAGCGCTTCGGTGTTACGATGACTACGGAATCATCTGTTTTAAGTTCCTGATCCCAAACATAAGACAGTCTTCCAAGGGAGATGTTAATGGTCTCTTTCCACGGATTTGCCATAAACTCGGACACATCGCGAACATCGAGCAATTTGAGTTCAGGGCATTCCTTTTGTGCAAGACGAAGATCGCTGCACTTCATGAACCGCAAGCCTGTTATAGGTACATACCTCCGGTAGTATAGAACGAATAGGAAAACCATAAAGACGGCTAATGCGATCAGCACGTAGCATTCCCCCATCAAAGTCATGTGCATCATCTTGATGCATGGTGGGTGAACCAAACAAAATCTTACCCCCACGGGTATATAGTATGTGCTGTCTGAATAAAAGTCAATACATGATTACAATGCACACTCTTCTATTTCAAAACCCAAGTCTTCAATCAATCCCCAGTCTCCCGTATGAGCCTGCCCTTCTGTCGTCAAATAATCACCAATGAATATGGAATTCGCTGCATAAAGACCGAGCGGCTGCAAGGAGCGCAGATTGACCTCGCGCCCGCCCGCGATCCGGATCTCCTTCGTCGGATTAACAAATCTCATCATAGCCAGAATCTTCAAACACATCATGGGTGTCAGTTCCTTGCGTCCTTCAAGGGGAGTTCCGTCGATTGCGTTCAGAAAATTGCACGGAATGGAATCCGCCCCGACCGATTTTAGAGCAAACGCAATTTCCACCCGTTCTTCCAGGCTCTCTCCCATTCCAAAAATGGCTCCGGAGCATGGGGACATGCCGGAAGTGCTTGCCTGCCTCACCGTGTCCAGTCGATCATCATATGTATGCGTGGTTGTAATATGTTCATAGTTATCTTTAGAAGTATTCAGATTATGGTTATATCGATGCACCCCGGCATCCGCAAGCTTCTGAGCATGCACCTCATTCAAAAAGCCCAGGCAGCAGCAGACCTTCAGACTGGTCGTCTGCGTAATCTCCTTCACCGCTTCAATGACATGCTCAATCTCCCGGTTGGAAGGGCGGCGCCCAGAAGCAACGATGCAATAGGTTCCGGCCTTTCGGCGAATCGATTCACGGGCACCTTCAAGAATCTTTTCTTTGGTAAGCCATGCGTACTTTTCAATCGGTGCTTCTGATACGATGGACTGGGAGCAGTACCCGCAATCTTCAGGGCACAGACCGGATTTGGCATTCACAATCATATTCAGCTTAACCTTATTGCCATAATACTCCCGCCGGATGCGATACGCAGCCTGCATAACAGACAACAGTTCCTGATCCTCGCTCTGCAGAATAGCCCGTGCTTCCTCCGGAGTTACTTCGTACCCTTGTATAACTTGATCTGATAATTTCAGCCAATCACGATGAATTTGAGTAATCATATGATTAGGTCCCCTCTCCGTTTTCATTGTCAACCAAAAATTATTAATTATAGGTTAACAATATGAGTAATAATATCACAGATCCCGGAACACAACAATCAAGATGGAAGCCTCTCCTCATAGTAAAAAAAGGACTGCTTCGCCAGCCCCGTCACAGGGCTGATGAAACAATCCTCTACCTCGTTATCCATTCTGATTCGTATCAGGGTGCCCGCTTAGGCAGCATCTTCACATACTCATCAGACAGCTTCATTAATTGGAGAATATAATCATAATCGCTGCGGTAAGGCGTAATATCCGCAACCGGCTCCAGCGTTTTCAAAGAAACCGCCGTTCCATCCTCAAATCCATCCCCGGGTACAAACAGGATCTCATTGTTGAAGAAAGATCCCGTTGGCAAATAGTAACGCATGCCAATCACGTTGCGATCTACATTCAGCAAGTCCTGCCCGAAAGCTGTAAAGCCCTCTTGATCAAGCGATATGCCCAGCAGGTTCGCCACGGTTGGCAGAATATCGACTTGTCCGCCGACCTGATCTATGACCTGACCTTCATCCATGCCGGGAACATGCATGATAAGCGGGATGTTAAACCGGCTGACCCGCTCATGGTAAGGAATGCCCAGCGTTGAAGAAATGAGATTGGCATCCGCTTCAGCCGGATTGATACCGAAGTGATCCCCATACACAACCAGCACGGTGTCATCCCACACTCCATTTTGCTGCAGACGGTCAACCAGCGTTCCCAGCGCATAATCGGAGTAGTTCACCGACTTCAGGTAATTGCCCAGATGAGTTCCTTCCAGCTCTGCAGGCAGCGTCATCTTCGCGAATTCATCCTTGACGTTGTATGGAGAATGATTCGACACCGTAATGTAGTGGGCATAGGTCGGCTTGTTCTGCTGCTCATTCTCCAGCAGCTTCTCGAACCCTACGCGGAACAACTCTTCATCCGAAGGCCCGAATTCATTATAATAATCATTCGTGAAATAGGGCTTGTCATAGTAATGCTGAAAATCAAGTGCCGGATACATTTTGCTTCGATCCCAGAACTTCACGTCATTCACATGAAAAGTGCCGGTATCATACCCATGCTCGTTCAGGATCCTTGGCAGTCCCGGCAGCTCCTTGTTTCCGAACCCGGTAGACATCGCCGTCGTACCCGTCGGATAAATCGAAGTATTCACTGCAAATTCGGCATCTGATGTATTGCCTTGTCCAATCTGCTGAAAGACATGCGGGAAATAAAAGCCGCTATCGGCAAGCTGATTCATTACCGGCGTCAGCTCTTGCCCGTTCAGAGATTGACCAATCGGGAAGTTCTGAAGAGACTCCATCTGAACGATGATCAGATTTTTACCCTTGGCCGCACCGAAATAATCCGGCTTGTCCTTCACCTGCTTAACGTATGGATAGGTCGCTTGCAGCTGCTGGGCTCTCAGTATAGTATCCTGCAAGTTCCCTTCCGCCAGCGCGCGATTCTCCTGTGAGTTCCGCACAACAGCGGACACCTGGTAATTCATGAATCCCATTTGCTCTGCTCGAACGATTTCATTCTCGATTCCCCATTCCTTTCGAATGATGAATCCGGACAACACGACCGCTATGATAAGGACAGCGACCATTGAAAGTCGCCATTTCATACCTAGTCCCCGCGAAGCATAAAATGCCGAGTAAGAACGTTCTCCACCGAAATGCAGTCCTCTTCTTGCACGTGAACGGACTTTTTTGACCGCCCATATGATCAAGAGCACGACCAAATCCAGAAAGAACAGAAAGTGCTCCGGCTCAAGCAGCGCTGTTATGCTGGCTCTTACCTGGTTCACCTGACCAATGCCCGCGAGTGCGGTATACGTTGGTATGGAACCGAAGTGAACGTTGTAAACAGCGGAAGCAAACATCATGAAAGACAGGACCACATTCAGGACGATATATACCGTTTTCTTGCCTCTTAACGGCAGAATCAGCTCCACTAAGCTGATCAGTGCCAGCACTGACAGCGCATCGGTAAGAACCTTCCCCCAGGCAACCCCGTTAAATAGAAATACCCTTAGCAGGATCAGTTTCAATAAGAGCGTTATAAACACGAGTGTACTTAACTTCAACCTTCGCTCAAGGCTACGTTCCATGCTGCATTCCCTCTTTTGTAAATGTAGTGTTAATTGACAGCTTTCATTATAACAGGAATGTAAACGCCAATCTAATCCGCCCATTCCTCGGCTACCCCCGTCAATTGTCCAATGCATGAACCCCCAGTGTCACGTAGGATAAAGCATCCCAATCAAAAGGCTGGAGGGTATAATCCATGAAGATGGTTGTGACCGGCGGAGCGGGCTTTATCGGCTCTCATCTGGTGAATGGACTCGTGAACCAAGGCTATGAGGTCCATGTTATTGATAATCTGACAACCGGAGACCCAGGTCGCCTTCATAGCGAGGCAATTTTGCATGTGGCCGACGTGAACAGTCAGCAGACAACAGCGTATATCTCCGTGCTTAAACCGGACGTCGTATTTCATCTGGCGGCCCAGGCCGATGTGCAGCGATCGATCAAAGAGCCTCCGCTGGATGCGGATGCCAATATCATGGGCACCATAAACATACTTGAAGCTTGCCGTAAGGCAGGCGTACGTAAAATTGTATTTGCTTCAACTTCAGGCGTATACGGGGATTTGGAGAAACCTCAACTGACAGAGGATGATCCGGTCTCGCCCATCTCGTTCTACGCACAATCGAAGATTACAGGCGAACAGTATATTCGTCTCTATCACCAATTCTTCGGACTGAAGTACACCATCCTTCGGTTTGGGAATGTCTACGGTCCAGGCCAGACCGCTAAGGGTGAAGGCGGCGTAGTGGCGGTATTTGGAAATCGTCTTCGCCAAGGCATTCCCCTTCAGATCTATGGCGACGGTGAGCAAACCCGGGATTTCATTTATGTAAAAGATGTCGTGGAAGCCAATCTCGCTTCCATCCATCAAGGCGATCAGCATGTGCTCCATGTAAGCACTGGCAGCGGCCGTACCATCAACACGCTTGTCGATGTCATCGGCAGGCTGCATCCTGATCCTATCGATGTAAATTATATGCCTGCAAAGAACGGGGACATTCTGCACAGCTGCCTGAACAACGACAGGACCCGGGAGCTCTTGGCGTGGAATCCGTTATATAGTCTGGAACAAGGGATTGCAGAAACCTACCGTCACTGGCTGCGTACATCCTAGGGCAGCAAGCGACTTTTGCATTCATACGAAAAACAGCCTTATTCCCTTGCAAGCAGGGGCAATTAGGCTGTTTTTCGTGCATTTTTAGCGCATGCGGCTTGAAGGATCACATGCCAATCGATTGAAGCAGACCCGCAAAATGGATCGCATAGCTATGCGGGTTGAAATTCTGTTCGACGTGTCCCTTGGCATGACTTCGAATCTGTTCGCGCAGGGAACGATCATTCATTAGCACCAGCGCTTCGGCAACAGCATGCTGAATATCTCCCAGCACATAGAACTTGCCTGTCAAATTGTGATACACCGATGTCGATACCCCATCCGAATCGGTTGTCAGCACCGGACAGCGGCAGCTCATCGCTTCAAGAACCGAATACGGCGCGCCTTCCACCTTCGAGGTGCAGCATAGAAATCCGCCGGAATCGCCAATGACGGAATAATAGTAGGGCATCTCTGCATGCGGTACGTTGGATCGAAGAGTTAACCGCTCCGACAGATCCAGCTCTTCAATGAGTGCAAGAAACTGTTCACGCTCTAGCGGCTGACTGAGTTGAATATCCTCGAACATCCACATTTGCAGATCCGGTACATGCTGTTTAAGCTGATGACCGATATGAAGAAATTCGCGCCAGTTCTTGTTATCCTCAATCCGCCCTAGCCATGCCATAATTGGGCTTGCAGACCTTGGATAGGGTCTGTACGTGAACTCCTGGCTGTCAAAACAATTATTGAAATTAAACTGCGGCTTATGCGGATACAGCTCCTGGAATAACGCAGCAATATGAGGGGTGCTGGGATTCAGCAGCGCAGCGGCATGCTCGTTGACGTACGGCGCTGCCTGTGTAAGCTGCGCATGCGCAACACTCTTAGGTCCATAACCCTGGATTTCTAGCACGAATTTCCCTTTGAAGCCCAGCATTCGAAATCGCGGGAAGCTCGCATGATCTGTTGTCACGACAATGACGTCAAAGCCGTTGGAATCCAGAATATGCTTGATTTCAATATCATTGCGGGTTACATAGATCGGGAAATCAGCGGCATTCTGCATGCCGGATCCCCAGGCATAATACAGACAATGCGCCTCGATCCCGGCAAGTCGAAGTGCACGGCATCGCTGTCTGTTTAATGTTTCAACGCCCCCGCTTGGCACGTAGTAGACGAACAGCACCTTCATGTCGTACCCCTCCCCATTATTCGATGGCTTGAAAATCAGAATTTGAGTAGACGGCTACAAGCTGTCCCTGGTTCTTGGCATGGACGGTAATCAGCGTGGAGTGAGTGTAGTTAATGTTGGTCACGAGCAGCAGGCTGAATGCGGTATTATGGTTCGTGATATTGGGCACAAAGACCGTCGAACCTGCCCCGACATGAACGAGGCCAACATAATAGACCCCGTATAGGTGATATCCGTGAATAAGGACATCAAATTCTTCTGCCCCTGCATTGGTTATCGTGAGATCCACGGACTGTATATATCGCGCATCAATATGGCCGTACTCCACTGCATCTAAACGATAGATGGACATATCATTCCCTCCCAGGCAATTGCAGCATCATTAATATCAGGTTATGTAACTACTTCTGATCAGGTAAGGGCATATCCATAGTGACGATCATCCAATTGTGTATTTCTTGACTCCACGGTCCAAGCCGCTTCTTACGGATTCGCATTTAATAGTATGTGGAAGTGATCCGAAAGAAAGGGACGGTGACCATAGATGTTGAGCCTGCAGGATATCAAGGGACCCTATCATGCCATATTCAGTCTGGGAAATAATTGTTTGCCGGGCATTGAGCTAAGAGAACACGGGCTGCGCAAATTTGCCGGGCCAATCGATTGGATGGGCACCCCGGTGCTGCCCCAAATTTCAAGGATGCTTCGCAACCGGTTTCAAGGCATGCTGGTTTATCCGAACCTCCACACGGTTAGCCAGGCCAATGATGAGCTGTACAATGTATGGGATCGAGAGTACGATCTATATCTGAATCATGATTTTTACGTGGTTAACAACTTCCCTCCCCATCTGGCAGCTTATCCTGAGATCAAGGTAAAATATGACCGGAGGATCGCCAGATTTCTGCAGACACTGGAAAGCGGAGGTCGAATCCTCTTTATTCGGACCGATTCCAGCTATGAAGATATCAAGGAGCTGGTAGATTCCCTGCAGCAGATCTGTGTCGGGCCTTTCCATGTGCTTGCTGTCAATCATGAGCCTGTGAAAGAGATCGAAATGGCGGACTGGAACATAGAGCATGTGTGTGCTGTGAAAATGCCGGACATTGATATCTGGATCAGCAACCGTTATCGCTGGACCTATTTGTTCCAAGGCATGTATTTGACCTAAATGAACGAAACTTCGATATGGATGTCGAGCCAGCTCAAGTACAGCGAAATGGCAGGCCAAGATAATCCCTTGGCCTGCCATTTTACATCAGGATTTAAATGTACGTTACGGGCTCATCGGGCAGCTTGTAATCTTTCGGCAGCGATTGAAGAATCCGATTCCATACCACATAGTCGACCAGAATCTCCGGATTTGAGATCTGGTTGACAAAAATTCGGTTGTACAAATCGCTCATCACGGAAAATGCTTGCTGATTCATGGGCTCCCCCCCTTTTCATACAGATGATTTCTGAGCTATAGCACCGTGATATACGTTCAGCGTCCTTTGGACCATCAGATCCATGGACCAATGATCTTGAGCGAATGCCTTCGCATTCTGACCAAGAAATTTTCGGTAATCCTCCCGCTCCAACAGCAGACTCAGCTGTTTTGCCGTACTTACCGCATCCCCAACGCGGTGCGATCAAACCTGTGTAACCGTGAGTCACCATTTCCGGCAACCCTCCGGCCGTGGATACAACGCTTGGCAGACCTGCCATTTGTGCTTCCATGACCGAGAAGGGCTGGTTATCCTGAATGCAAGTGTGTGCAAAAATATCCGCTTGCGCCAGTAAGCCGGGGACATTGTTGTGCTCGCCAAGAAAAAACACGTCATGCTGAAGTGAGGCTCTTACCGTCTGCTCTTCCAGTTGCCCCCGCATACCGCCATCCCCGACGATCCAGCAAACCCAATCGCTTCGCATCTGCTTCAGAACGGCCAGGGAATCGAGCAGGACATGGACCCCCTTCACGTATACCAATCGAGCAGGACAGATAATCACCTTCTTGCCCGGCGGCCGCCGGAGTGGTGTTCCGGCATTATATTTTGCTTGAAAGGCCGCAGCATCGAGCCCATACTGAAACACCGTAATTCGATGGTCAGGTACACCGCAATCGGTCATGAGAATATTTTTGGACCAATGGTTGGCTGCAATGGTCAGATCCGAAGACATGGCAGCATGATATTCAAGCGCAGGAAAATAGCGCCACGCCGGGCTTCTTTCATCGACACCTTTCGAGGGGTTGTTGCGGAAGTGATCCATCATTTCTCGCGCCACAGAGCCATGTACGTGGGATACGAGCGGTGTCCGCCCCGGTTTCACCCGGCCCAAGGAACGTGTCGAGAAGCTATCCTGCGTATGGATAATATCGTACTGCTGCAGCCCGAAATAAGCAGCAGCCAGCTCCATGCAATAACGCTCAAGCTCGTAATGGCGGATTGCATAATGCTGATTCAATCCCGGAGCCGTTTGCGAGTTAAGCTTTGACTCCAGCATAGGAAGCAATGCTTCCTTGGCCAGTTCCTTCCCCCGATTGACAATATGGATTTTTTTGTAATCCGGACTGTTACCGAGCAGATCCACTTCATGACCTAATTGTTCCAAACGGTTCTTGAGCTGCTCCATGAAGTTCCATACTCCGCCGACATGAGGGATTAACCAGTGAGTTGCTAGCAGTATTTTCATGGTATCCCCCATTAACCGCCATGCTGAGCCAAGTGCTCAAGTACGTGACGATAATTATTTTTTACCATCTCATATTCCCGGGCAATCGTTGCTTTATGCCGAATGGTGCCCATCTGGGAATGCACACGGTACATCGTAAGCATATCTGGCAGAAATCCGAACGAAGCCCCGTTCATCAACAGCCGAATCCAGAGATCGTAATCATGTGTGTAGGGAAGCTGCGCATTGAACAGCCCTACCCTGTGAAGCCAGTCTTTCTTCATAATGACAGTGCATCCATTAATCGGATTGGAATAGACCAGTTGACGGGCCAAATCCGCATTGTTCGCCATTGGAATCCCTTCGTACGGTCTTGTCACCCGATTGTGCTCATTAATGACTGAGAAACCAGTGAAACTGATGTCGAGACCCCTGCTCAGCATAAACGCCATCTGTCTTTCAATCTTCTGAGGAACAAAACGATCGTCTGAACTGAGCCAGGCGATATATTGGCCCGAAGCATGCAAAATGGCATGATTCAATGCGCTGGCTGTACCGCCATTACTCTTGCCCATATAGTAGATTCTGTTCTTATAGGGTGCGATCAGATTGGAATATTGCGTTGACCCATCATCCACCACAATGATTTCCACAGCAGGGTACGTTTGTTGTACCGCACTTTCCAAAGCTTGCTGTATATACTGGCAGTTATAGAAAGGTATGACTATCGTAACCGTCGGCATCATCCCCTGTCTCCTCCTTCTGCCTATCTTGATATGTGATCTCAATACACATCATGGGTTAGTACACCATATGCATTGTTTACGCATTCCGCACGGACCCCTGTCCCCTGACATTTGACCAAATAACAGGCAGACGGCACATGAAGCAGGGAAATTTGACAACCAAAATAAGCTGCCCCCCGCCGATTGGCTAGAGAGAACAGCTTATAAACCATGCTTCACTTAATTCAAATCAATATGCGCAGCCCAATCAAAGTCAGAATACCCACAATGACCGTAGCAAACAGACTTTTCGTTAGAAAAGCTGTAAGGAAGGCGGGAACAGCCGCAATCAGCTCAAGCAAGTGACCGGCAGGGTCGACACGCCCGTCCGATACGAGCAGTTCCTGGGCCAACAGGGCGCCCATGACCGCGATTGGCACATGATCCAGCCATCTTATCATCATATCCGGAATCCGCAGCTTGCTGAGAATCATAAGCGGCAGAACTCTTGGAATAAGGGTAACCACCGCACAGCCGATAATCAGAGCTGCAATATGCCATCTTATTTCCATCGTTCCATCACCATCCCCGCTGTAGCCGCAACCAGGATAGCGGCAATGACTGCTGCGCTTCCCGGCATCATCGTGCTGAAGGCCACTACTGCAATGACCGCAATGATAACGACCATGAAGTCCAATTTATATTTTTTGCGGCTGAGCCATTGCAGTGCCAGCAGCCCGATAAACATACCCGGCAAAGCAAAATCCAGACCAAACTGCTCCGGGTCCGGTATCCACTCGCCGACGAGCCCCCCTGCAACGTTAGCCGCACACCAGAACAGATAGGCTGTAATATTTAAGCCCACCATCCATTGATAACCCAGTCTTTTCTGCTCGGTCGCCTTGGCGGCAGCAACACCGAATGTCTCGTCAGTCAGCAGGGAGCCGATAAAGAAACTCTTTCCGGTGGAGAGACCTTTAAAGTACGGGGCGATCGCTGCGCTTAACAGCAGATGCCTGGCATTCACGAAGAAAATCGTGATGATGATCGAGATCACCGGGCTTGCTGCCGCCAGCATTCCTGCCGCGATAAATTGACCGGAGCCGGCATAGAGCAGGAGCGAGATTAACGCGATTTCGAGCAGGCTGAAGCCTGCAGTCCGCTCAACTACACCTGCAGCAAAGCCTATGCTCAAATAGCCTAGCAGGGTAGGAATACAATCCTTAAAGCCTTGAAGATACGAATTTCCCTCCATATGCGAAGGAAGCTGTTCTGACTTGGTGTCCATCTTGGTCCGATTCCTCTCTTACTCTCCGATTCTACTTTTAATTACTATGAATACATCCTCCTTCCTTGTCAACGCCAAATATGCCATTTATCCATAAAAAAAGCGCCCCGGAAGTGCAACAAATCTTCCGGAACGCACAATGTGATGATTGAATTTTCAAGCGGTCAGGGCTTCAAAATGATTTTAATACAGCCATCCTTCCGCTCATTGAAGATGTCATAGCCATGGGCAGCCTTCTCCATCGGTAACCGGTGCGTGATGATATCCGAAGGATCGACCGTCCCCTCCTTCAGCATTTGATACAGCTTGGGCATATAATGAATGACGGGCGCCAGTCCCATTTTTAACGTAATATTCCTTTCGAACAGCTCGCCGAGCGGAAATGCATTATAGACAAGCCCATATACGCCGGTCAGCTGGATCGTCCCGAACTTGCGAACCATCCTGACGGCCATGTTGAAAGCTCCCAGAGAGCCGCCCTGCAGCCTAAGCATGCTGCCCAGCATTTCGATAGGGGTTCTTTTGGCATCCAGCCCCACACAATCAATGACAACATCGGCTCCACCATGTGTGATTTCTCTAATATATTCTTCAATTTCGGGTATTTTTTCGAAATTATAGGTTTCCACCTGGTTAGTTCGTTTTGCATGCGCCAGCCTGTAATCTACATGATCAATTGCAATGACCCGTTTCGCTCCCTTTAACCAGGCAAACTTCTGCGTTAACAGCCCGATCGGACCGCAGCCTAGAACAACCACCGTGTCGCCAGGCTTGACTCCCCCGTTCTCTACACTCCAGATGGCTGTTGGCAGCGCATCGGAGAGCATGAGCAATTTTTCATCCTCCATATCGGCATCCTCCGGAATAATAAAGGGCATAAAATTTCCGTATGGAACACGCATCAGCTCCGCTTGGGCTCCCTGGAAACCGCCGTATGCATCACTATATCCAAAAAAACCTCCGGTATCCTTGGCATCATTAGCATAGTCGCACTGGCTCTCCATCTGATTCTGGCAGAACAAGCATTTGCCGCAAGAGATGATAAAGGGAATAATGACACGGTCCCCAACCTTGACTCTGTTTACCTCAGGGCCAGCTTCCACCACAACTCCCATGGGCTCATGGCCGATAATGTAATCATCATGAAGCTGCTTCATCTCACCGTTATATAAATGCAGATCAGAACCGCAGATAGCTGTCGTTGTGACTCGGATCAGTATATCGTCGCTGCGGTGCAGGGCCGGATCCTTCATCTCTTTCACTTTGATACGATGTCTGCCTTGATAGGTGACTGCTTTCACGCACATATGCTCCTTTACAATCCAAAATCCATTTCTTACAGGATTTGGGGTGATTGATACCTTCAGTGTGCGCTAATTGCGGGCTAACTACTCGGCCATAGAAAAAATTAATCTAGCTCTATCCGAGCCCTTCGGGTTGTACCTCCACAGCCCCCTTTCTCGGTTTTCCGACCTTCAGGAACAACACCAGCCCTAACAGTACAAGGGCACCCCCTCCTGCCTGCAGGGTGCTCATCGATTCATTCAACAGAAGGAAAGCGAGCAAACTCGCCCCCACAGGCTCACCCAGAACGCTCATCGATACGGTTGAGGCCGAGGCATATTTCATAAGCCAATTAAACAACAGATGACCGAATACGGTCGGCACGACTGCCAATAGAGCAAATATTCCCCACTCACGCGCCGAATACCCTGCCAGCGGAATATGCATGCCCACGTTATAGACAGCCAGAATTACAGCAGCTACCACAAAAACAAGCCAGCTGTACAGAAAGGACGGAAGCCGTCTGAGTCAGCAATTGCCCAAGCAGCATATGTGCAGCAACAGCTGCCGTTCCCAGCAAAGACATCACATCACCGGTCAAATGCCCCGCACTCCCGCTGAGTCCGCTGCTGCCAATGAGCAGGAACACCCCAAGGAACGCGATTGCCATGCCGCCGATTGCGGCGAGTGATGTTTTTTCCTTAAACCAGAAGTAGGCACCAATCATCACGAATACGGGCTGCAGAGCCAGGATGATGGTAGAGCTTGCAACGCTTGTCCATGTTAAAGAGCCCATCCATAACAAAAAGTGCAATGCCAGCATGGCTCCTGACAGGATCAGCAGCAGCACTTCAGAGCGCTTCAATGACCTCGCAGCGGGCAGATATTTTCCTGCAAACGGCAGCATGATCAGAACGGTAATAACGAGTCTGTACATGGCTTGAACAGAGACCGGACTGCTGGACCATTTCACAAAAATGGATGAGAAAGATATCGCAATAATGCCGATAAATAAAGGAATAAATACGGGAATAGGCGGTTTCTCTGAATTCATGATGGTTAAATGATTCACCTTTCGTGTTATATTAGAGAAATGATTTTAAAATTAAAACTTTCGGAAAAGGAAAATTAGCATGAAAAAGAAAGACCTGCGCAATCAAATGACCCCGCCCAAGTTTCTGGCGATCGGCTTTGCATCGATCACGCTGGTGGGGACGATCCTGCTAAAGCTTCCCATCGCCACAGCTGACGGGACCTCCACACCACTGATTGATGCGCTCTTCACAGCGGTTTCCGCCATCAGCGTGACCGGATTAACCGTTGTGGATACGGGAACCCATTGGTCCGTTTTTGGACAAATTGTCATGCTCATGCTGGTTCAGCTGGGCGGATTAGGCTTTATGACCTCTGCCACCTGGATTGCATTGATGTTCAATCGCAGAATCTCGCTGCGGGAACGCATCATTCTTCAGGAAGCGATGGGACAATACCAAATTCAAGGCATTGTGGACCTCATTCGAAGAGTCCTCGTATATACGCTGATTATAGAGGGCATAGGCGCTCTGCTGCTGACATTCAGGTTCTCTGCCATCATGCCGCTCTCGGATGCAGCTTACTTTGGCACATTCCAAAGCATATCCATATTCAACAATGCTGGCTTTGATCTGTTTGGCCAAATCCATGGGCCATTCTCCGGGTTTTCCACTTATGTAGAGGATCCTTATGTCAATATTATCATTGCTGTCTTGATTTTCCTTGGGGGAATCGGCTTCATTGTTATCTTTGATCTTATCGAGTACCCGAAAACCAAAAAAATATCGCTTCACTCCAAGGTTGTTCTGACGGTGACCTCTCTGCTGATCGTCATTGGAGCTGTCATGATCTTTCTATTGGAGCACAGCAATCCCAAGACATTAGGCCCGCTCTCGTACCCGGTCAAGATTATGGCCTCCATCTTCCAATCGATTACCCCGCGTTCCGGCGGCGTCAGCACCCTGGACATCGCGAGTCTGGAGCAGTCGTCACAGTTCTTTATGATCCTCCTGATGTTCATCGGGGCTGCGCCTGGATCCACAGGAGGCGGGATCAAGGTGACGACCTTCGCGGTCCTGATTGGTGCAGTGGTTACCATGATCCAGGGAAAACGCGATGTTGTTCTCTACCGCAACAGAATCTCGCAATCCCTGGTCTACCGCTCCATTACGCTAACGATACTGTCATTGCTGCTGTTGGTGGGGGCTTCCATGTTCCTGTCCGTAACGGAATCGGGTGAATTCCTAAGAATTCTGTTCGAAGCCGTCTCCGCCTTCGGAACAGCCGGCTTATCCATGGGTCTCACAACCGAATTGTCGCCGATTGGCAAGATCACTATCGCCTTGCTGATGTTCCTGGGCCGTCTCGGTCCGCTTACGCTGGCTTACGCACTTAGCCGCAAAAGCAACAAAGAACTGTACCGTCACCCGGAGGGCCGGATTACGATCGGCTAAACCGTGTGCATTCCCTCTTCTTGCCGGCACATATAAACAAACCGTACGCTCCCTCATCTGCCGGGAGTGCACGGTTTGTTTCATTTTCATCTCATGTTGAGTAGTATCCGATTGAACCGGCTCTTATTCTCCGAACTCGCTGGCATCAATCGCAGCATCCAGCAAATCATCAAACAACTCGTCATCGGTTTCGATCCGCTCATCAAGCTGCATAAACTGCTCCTCAATTCCCGGCTCGCCTGCGAAATTCAGGCTGTAATCCCAGTCCCGGCCGTTCTTGCTCAGGAATGTGATCTCGTACGATGCTGCATGTCCATCTATAGAAAATACGGTATACCCCACGAATTGATTGCTCTCATCCCGTTTCATATCCGCACGCTCGATTCGGACTTGTGACACGTTTCCACTCTCCTTCGTTTCGTTGTGAACAACTCACAACACTCAGTATATCACTTTTAATTGCCGCTGATTATTGTTTTTCTTATGCAACTTGATCTAGTATAATATGGTGGAAAAGAATAAATTTCATTGGAGGGTTCCAAATGTCCGATTTCAATACATCCTTGGACAAATATGCCGAGTTGGCTGTAAAGGTTGGAGTTAACATACAGGAAGGACAAACCTTGGTGGTTCATGCCCCTGTTGACACTGCCGAGTTCACTCGCTTGATCGCCAAGAAGGCCTATGAAGCAGGTGCCCGCCTGGTGAAAATTCTATGGACTGATGAAACTGTCACCAGACTTCAATTCGAAAAAGCAGCGGATGATGTGTTTACGGAAGCACCAAAGTGGTATGCCGGGGAAATGACTGAATTGGTGGAGAACGGTGCAGCTATCCTCCACGTCCTTGCGGAGAATCCGGATCTGCTCAGCGGCATTGATTCCGAACGCATCGGAAACTTCTACAAGGCCCGCGGAGAAGCGCTGAAGCAATATCGCGCCTATCAGCAGTCTGACAAGTTCAGCTGGTGCCTGATTGCAGTGCCTTCGGCGCCATGGGCTGCCAAGGTATTTCCGGATGCACCGGAATCGGAGCAGGTCAGCAAGCTGTGGGATGCGATTTTCCACACGGTGCGCGTGGATCAGGATAATCCGGTTGAGGCTTGGAACCAGCATCTTGAGGTGCTTGAAGCGAAATCTTCCGTGCTGAACGCCAAGAAATACAAGAAGCTCCACTACATTGCGCCAGGAACGGACCTTACCATTGAACTGCCTGAAGGCCATATCTGGGCGCAGGGTGACAGCATCAACGAACGCGGCCATTCGTTTGTGGCTAATATGCCAACAGAAGAAGTGTTTACTGCACCGCTCAAAACGGGGGTTAACGGTACCGTCCACAGCACGAAGCCTTTGAGTTACGCCGGCAATATCGTGGACAACTTCTCTCTTACGTTTGAAGCCGGTAAAGTAGTCAGCTTCACAGCAGAGCAAGGGTACGAGACCCTTGAGCGTCTCCTGAACATGGATGATGGTGCCCGCTATCTTGGTGAGGTGGCGCTTGTGCCGCATCAATCTCCGATCTCCGAATCCAACATTCTGTATTACAATACGTTGTTTGACGAGAATGCTTCCAACCACCTTGCGCTTGGCAGTGCCTATGCCTTCTGCATAGAGGGAGGTAAAGAGATGAATCAGGAGCAATTAATTCAAAGCGGTCTCAATACCAGCGTGACGCATGTGGACTTCATGATCGGCTCCGGCGAAATGGATATTTACGGAGTTACGGCAGAGGGTAAGGAAGAACCGGTATTCCTTAAAGGAAACTGGGCATTTTAAGAATATCGTGATCAAAGCAGCTATTTCATGCGAAGTAGCTGCTTTTCTTAAACTTTTCCTGCCTTTAATTGACCTGAGGTTGATTTACAAACGGAAAAATTGTGCGATAATCAAGAAAGCGCATGAAGCTACTTAAAGGTAGTATAAAAGGAATGGAGGTCCTTGTATGTCAAGCTTTGAACAAAAATTGGAGCGTTACGCCGAGCTCGCTGTCAAAGTCGGTGCCAATGTGCAGCCGGGGCAAACTCTTGTCGTTAACGCCATGATCGATGCTGCGCCGCTTGTGCGCCTCATCGTGAAGAAGGCCTATGAAATCGGTGCCAAACAAGTGAAAGTCAACTATAGCGATGAGATCGTCAGCCGAATACGTTACGAGTTGGCTCCGGATGAAGCATTTCTGGAACCGCCGAAATACTACGCGGAGGAAGTAACGGAGCTCGCTGAGCAAGGAGCCGCATTCTTGACGGTCCTCTCCTCGAACCCTGATCTGCTCAGCGGAATTGATCCTGAACGTATCTCCAACCATCAACGTACATATGGCGCTGCGATGTCGAAGTACCGTCAATATCAGCAAGCCGATAAAATGAGCTGGACAGGCGTTGCCTTTGCTTCTCCGGATTGGGCGGCCAAGGTGTTCCCTGATGTTCCGAAGGAGCTGCAGGTGGACAAAATGTGGGATGCGATCTTTCATGCGGTACGCGCAGATCTGGATGACCCCATCAGCGCGTGGGAGGCGCATATTGATACGCTCCAGCAGAAATCCGACGAGCTTAATGCCAAGAAATATCATAAGCTTCGCTTTACCTCACCTGGAACGGACCTCACGATTGAACTGCCAGAAGGCCATATTTGGACCCAAGCGGGCAGCCATAATGAGCAAGGCGAACACTTCGTTGCCAACATTCCAACGGAGGAAGTGTTCACGGCTCCTCTTAAAACCGGCGTGAATGGCACGGTTCGCAGCACAAAGCCTTTGAGTTATGGAGGTAATATTATAGACAATTTCTCGATTACGTTCGAGAACGGTCGCATTGTCGATTTTTCTGCCGAGCAAGGTGAAGATACGTTATCGCGTCTCGTCTCCATGGATGAGGGCTCCCATTATCTTGGCGAAGTGGCCCTTGTTCCCTACCGTTCCCCGATTTCGGAAAGCGGCATCCTGTATTACAATACGCTGTTTGATGAGAATGCCTCCTGCCACCTGGCTATCGGCAGTGCATACGCCTTCAACCTCGAGGGCGGCAAAACCATGACGTCTGATCAGCTGCAAGCCAGCGGACTGAACACCAGCATTACCCATGTGGATTTCATGATGGGCTCCAAGGAGCTGAACATCACAGGAATCACGCATGATGGCACCGAAGAGCCTGTATTCATCGATGGCAACTGGGCGTAAGCCGCACTAGCCATCATTCAAATACCTCACTCGATCTTATAGGACGTCCTCCAGCAGAGGGCGTCCTGTTTTTCCAGTCTTTTTTATCTGCCGACACGCTTCTCCTCCATGCAATGATGCATCCTATTTCGATTAATATCCTTAGATTACCGAACATATCATGAAGAGATGGGCGTACCCTTGAGATATCCCAAACCTACTCGAGAATGACGATTTGTTTAAGAGTCGAATTCCTGAGGAATACGTCGTTACATACTTCACCAACATCAATCACCAGAGTCTAGCTGTTATTTGAAATTGTAGGGCTTTTTTATCTGATATGTTGTAAAATGATGAGAGAAATAGGATGGTTACACCAGAGAGGGGAATATCGCGTGTCCAACCGATTACAGCTCCTCCTTGCAGCAGATTTCGCTGATTTGAGCGAACCTATTCAGGAAGAAATTTACTATGAATTTTATGATCTCGTATATGGACAAATATTGTATGTCGTACGGGATCATGCTGCTGTTGAGGATATCATTCAGGAGTCCTTTATAAAAGTGATTACAAGCAAGCCTAACTTCGAAATGGAAAGCAAGATGCGGGGATGGCTGCGCGTCGTCGCTAAAAACTCAACCATGAATTATTTAAGAAAAAATAAAAAATACCGTAACCAAGTGGATGTTGATAGTGTTTTTATTAATGAAGAGGACGTAGCGGTCTCCTCCGCGAACGTGGAACACCAGGTGGAGTCGAATATGCTGGAGGAATCCATTGAGCAGTACCTCGACAAACTCAAGCCTGAATACAGGTTATTGATTGAATATCGGTGGAAACACAGTCTGACGTACAGGGAAATCGCCGAGCTGCTGAATACACGCGAAGAGATCGTCAAGCAGCGCTTGTTCCGAGCGAGAGAGTCCGTAAAGAAAATGCTGTATAGAGAGTGGGGTGAATTGGATGAGCAACGAAAAATACGATGATTGGTTTGATGAGGCCTTTGACGAAGCCTTTGATCGTGCAGCTTCATGTTCCTCACTCCCCACTGACAACGAATCGAAACGTCAATCTTGGCAGCAAGTCAAATTACAAGTCGAGAAGTTAAACAAACGAAAACAACAACGACGCAGATTACAGTTTTCCGGTATCGTTGCTGCATCCATGTTAATTGGGGCTTTAATATTCTCTCAACCAACAGTTACACAAGCCGTGTCGCCCATTTACCAACAAATCGTGGATTGGGGCAACGGCATAACGGGCCAGATATTCGGTAAGAAAGAGCCCGTCGATCCAAGCAAAGCTCTTACTGCCCCGCCACCGGATGCAACACCTATACCAAATAACGCTGATCCAGTACCACCAGCCGAATTGGTCGAAACTGAGGATATTCCATTTGCTGATTCTGATGAATCCCTCATTGAGTCACAAAAGCGTGTATTATTCAAGATACCTCAAATTGGGTATATCCCGAAAGGCTTTGAGTTCTATGAGGCAACAGGAATCGCGGAAAGTGAGACCGCGCCGCTCTTGGATCTGCATCTTCATTACAAAAATACAGATGAAAAGGTATTTTACATTGATCTCATTGACATGTCGTCCGAAAGATCCATCGGCCTTGGAGGGAAAGTGACAGAGACACTGACACTGAAATCAGGAGCTGTGGCCTACCTGACCGAAACGAATCTCCGTTTTTTGCATGATAATGACAAGATATTGGTAAATATCAGCGGATTATTCTCAAGAGATGAATTAATTAAGATAGCAAACAGCATACATTGAAACAAAATGCACAGATAAACTAAAGAAGCGCACTTCAGAAAAGTGCGCTTCTTTGTTTTATATACCGGAATTATTGCTCTGCTAATATAGAATTCGTATAATAAGTCGCTTCTTCATATGTACCATTCTCATTAATCCAGTGAATGGTCTTGCCCCGGTAATAATAACCTGTCTGAACACTGAAGTTTTTAATACCGCTGAGGGAAGTTTTGTTTGAACCGTTTTCATAAGCACTTCCAGTATCTATCCAAGCCGACCCGGTCCATCTCTGTAGGACAAAATTAATACCAATTGTATCTACAGCTTGTCCTGCTCCTGTAAATCCGTTAAGGCTTACCTGGGTACTATTTACCTTGCTAATTGTAGAATAATAGTTAATCAGGTACTTGTTGGCTAAGAGGTTAAAAGAAGAATTCAGATTCATTTCTACTGGTGGCGGTGTAGTTAAGGCACCTGGTGCAATGTCAGTAGCGGAATCCGCGTAAGCCCCTCCCGCCAGAGATAAGCTTAATAGAACACTGACTGCAAGAGTTGAAGCCATACGTTTAGAACTGCGTACTTTTGACATAACATCACCTTTCTTTCTATTTATTAGGAACATCCATATTTTAACACGTGATGTCAGCACAAAAGTATCTAATTCTTCAAGGTTTGATATAATTTTTGAAACTTTTCTGCAAATAAAAAGAAGCAACGACATATTTTGTCGTTGCTTCTTCTAATATCCAGTTCACGCGCCTGCTTCTTCCTGAAGCAGCTGCTGCTCTTGCCTGATCAGACGAATGCGCGAGATTCGTTTATTCTCGGTCTCCTCAATCACAAAGTGATAGTCCTCATACAAGATAGACTGACCTTTATGCGGGAGCAGCACCTCAAGACGTGAGGACAGCCATCCACCGATGGTATCATAGTCTTCTGTATCCACATTCAGACCAAATTGGTCATTAATTTCATCAATCAGCATCAATCCATCAATGGAGTATTCATCCTCCCCCACCTTCTCAATTCCCGGACGCTCTTCGTCAAACTCATCTTGAATTTCTCCGACGATTTCTTCCATGATGTCCTCCAGCGTTACAAGGCCTGAAGTCCCGCCGTATTCATCGATCAGAATGGCAATTTGCGTCTTGCTCCGCTGCATTCTTCGCAGCAGCTCGCTGATTTTGATGGATTCAGGAACAGCAATAATCGGGCGAATCAGGGAAAGCTGGTCACGGACGTAACCGCGCATCAGATCCTTGATGTGAATGAAGCCAATGATATGATCCTTGTCTTCGTCACAGATCGGATAACGGGTTCGCATCCCCTCGCTTGCAATTTTCAGATTTTCTTCCAATGAAAGATTATTGTATAAACAGATCATCTCTGTCCTTGGGATCATGATCTCCCTAGCTGTGGTATCGGCAAATTCAAAAACGTTGTCCACCAATACCATGTCCGTATTATCCATCATCCCACTCTCACTGCTCTCTTTCATCATATCCCGAAGCTCCTCCTCGGTGTGAACGTTGCGACTCCACCACGAGGTTTCATCCGGAATATTCGGAGAACGTTATTAGAAAGACCGTTGGCAAACCAGATAAATGGAAACATGATGGTATAAAATATTCTCAGCGGACCTGCCGACAGCAGCGTGATTTGTTCCGCTTTGCGAACAGCCACCGTCTTAGGTGCCATGGCACCAAATACGATGTGCATGAGTGCAATCAAGATAAATGCAATCACCAAGGAAACGGTATGAACAGCCGTATTGCTCCATCCTATGCCGTTGAACCAAGGCGTGATCATGGCGGATATGGTTCTTTCGCCGATCCATCCAAGTCCAATGGACACGATGGTGATACCAAACTGGCAAGCGGATATATATCCGTCCAGATTCTTCAGTATGTTCTGTGCAAATTTTGCACGTCTATGTCCTTCTTCAACCAAAGCGTCAATCCGACTGCTTTTTACCTTAACAAAAGCTAATTCAGCTGATACAAAGAATCCATTTAACAGGACGAGAAACAATACCAAGGTTAAGCTTATCCAACTCGGTAAGGGGTCACTCAATCGATCTCCTACCCGCCATACAGCATGCTATGACGAATAGGAACACCTCCTTCGGTTATTAAAAATGTGTGGTGCCATCAAGCATAACAACGTGTTCGGACAACGCATCAACTTCCCAATGGTCTCATCTCCTTATCTTATTCCGTCGTAATCAAGCTATATAAGTAATTATATAGTACTACGATACACAGTCAAACGTTGTCTTATGACATTAATAAGCGTTGTTACAAGCTATAATTTGATTCTCAGCCATTAACCCTCATTTCCGGTGAATTCATATATTCTATGAATAAACATTCAAAATGTTAAAAGATTACTATGAATCCCCGCATCTCCCTAGGACAAAAACCGCATTTCGCTGAATATTAGCCTGGTGAGCCCAAATAAAATAACCCCCGTTTACATGGTGTAAACAAGGGTTATTCGTATTTCCGTTGGCTTATCTTGAAGTTGGCGGCGGGTTGCCTATAACACCCGGATATTGGTAATGAAGCGGCTCATCAAATACGACATAATCCAGGTTCACCATCAGCAGGATGATACGGCGTCCAGTCGAACGTTCGCTAATGACAATATGATCGCGTCCAGCAGCTTCGATTACGCCAGTGAACACTTTTGCATTCCATTGCGAGTTGTTTTCATATGTCATGTAAAAGGTAGCCTGTTTGCCCAAGTTCAAACGGAGAATATTCTCAACGTAAGACTGCTCGAATTGAGGGGCCGGCATTACAGTGCCTCCCGGAGTGATCGGGCTTCCGCTTGGAACCTCCGGTGGAATGTTGGCCGTATAACCTGCTGTTCCGCGACCAGGCACTCCCGGATAACGCACTCCATTCATGAAGTTCACAGGTGGCACACCTTGATTGTAGTACATAAGTAATTTCCTCCTTTAATGTATATCTTCCGCAATATGCGGATGTACAACGTGGATCAATAAACTGCCGGGCAATCGCCATATGTTGGACTGAAGAAGCAGTGTGCTTTAAAGCGGCCTGTGTTCTGCTGGTTGTACCAGGTAGGCGGGCAATCCCCTACCGGACGGAAAAACCATAATGCATTGGTTGCCGGCCAGGTGCGCTCTCCATTGATAACTCTTTGGGCTAGGCGCCGGTCGGCCTCCCTGGCTCTTTGATAAAAATAGCCTTTTTGTGTTGCTTCAAACCCTCCCGGGTTCTGGAACACCATATCATTCATGTTGCGGATGTTCATAAAGTCCAAGCAGTTGGACAGTATCCGGTTCACGCCGACATTCCCAACCATGAGCATGCCTTGCTCGCCTTCACCCTCTGCCTCTGCGCGGAGCAATCTTGCCAGAAGATCCACATCATTCGAATTTGCTTTGATGACTGCCACAGAGTTCCCCTCGCTTCCTTAAGATCACTTTGTATCGTATGTGCATTCGCCCATAAATGTGACAGTAGTAGCAGAAAAATATTCTGATGGTGCATTGGAGGGTGAACAACAGGTTGTCATAGGCTTATGCCTAATTTATTTGCATGCTTTTAAATACTATAATCATCGTATCGATTCTATGCGAAGAACGCCTCGAATGCTGCCTATTGGAGCTTGTTCGAGGCGTTCTTTTGTGAGCTTGCCCTATTTCCGAAGGAGGAGTACCATGACCGATTTTGAAGCGATTTATCAGAAGTATTTGAAAGAACAAAAAAATGAAGCAGAGCCTCGTAGGCTCGAGATGCTGGAACGTGAGCTGATTGGAACTAAACTAGAAAATATAAACCCGATCTTCCTTCTCCGAAAGACTGTCAGCTCATCGTCCTTCATATCGAAGATAGACTTCCCGTCAACGATAACTTGACCGCTAGTCCCCTATCCAGATCCCATCCTTTGTTAATATCATTATGGGTATCATACATCCTACTTCTTACATCCTCGTGACAAGAAAATGAAATTGGTTAGAGAACTGCCTCTATCCTATGATTTATTCCTGAACAGAAAAAAGCTCTGTGCCGCAATCCAGCGCGGTACAGAGCTTTAGATTCATACTTTTATTCATCCCTAACTGGAATGACCGGTGAATTTATAACAGAAATGATAATGACCAGATCCTGCTTGAATCACAACGCCGGCTTTGCCATCGCAAGCGGAATGAACGCCCTTGGCTTCAAGCAGTGGCGTCCCATCGCCTTCCGTTACCCTCGTTCCGTCAAAAATACCAGGCAGACGGATTTCCGCTGTTGTATTGGGCGGAATGGTTATCTCCAGCCGGAAGTCCCCAGCATTGCCCAATCTCCAATACGACCGGACCCTTCCATACATCGTATCGATCGTTCCTGCTGCCCACGTCAATCCCTCGCCAGGCACGGGAGCAATCACGATTCGTTTATAACCCGGCGCTTCCTCCACCGTCTGGATTCCGGCAACCGTTCGATACAGCCAATCGCCGATCGCACCGTACGCATAATGATTAAACGAATTCATGTCGCGACTCCAGAAGCTGCCATCTTCCTTAATGCCGTCCCAATGCTCCCATATCGTTGTGGCGCCTTTGGTGACCGGATATAGCCATGAAGGATAGTCCTGCTGGAGCAGCAGCTTATAAGCTGCGTCATGCATGCCCTGCTGACTTAACACATGACTAATGTAAGGAGTGCCCACAAACCCTGTCGTCAAGTGAAACTTGCTCTCTTCCAGCAGAGTGTAAAGACGGGCTGCTGCCCGTTTCTCTGCCGCTTCATCCAGCAATCCGAACATAAGGGCAAGCACATGCGCGGTCTGTGTCGATGCCGCAAGGCGTCCGGATGGGGTCACGAATTCCCTGCGAAACGCGGCTACCACCTGCTCCTTCAGTTTGGAGTACAGGGCCGCATCCTCTTTTTGGCCCAATACTACTGCGGTCCTCCGCAACAATTCAACCGAATAGGCATAAAACGCCGATGCGATCAAATCCCGCTCTGTGGCACCTACGTAGTCACCCGATTTCGCATCCAGTCCCAGCCAATCTCCAAAATGGAAGCCGGTATTCCACAGATATTCATTCTCCCCTTGGCCTTGAATGTAGGCAACCCAGCGCTTCATGCTCTCATATTGCCGTTCCAATATTCGCTGATCACCGTAACTCACATAGATCGTCCAGGGACATATAACCGCTGCATCCCCCCAAGCGGCCGAAGCGAAGTCACCCTTGCCGAGCACATGAGGAACAACGAAGGGAACCGCCCCATCGTCACGCTGTTCTGCAGCCAAGTCGGATAACCATTTGGTAAAAAACGGGGACACATTGGACAGATAGGATGCTGTCTGAATAAACATCTGCGCATCTCCTGTCCAGCCTAAACGCTCGTCACGCTGCGGACAATCCGTGGGTACATCGAGGAAATTCCCCTTAAGCCCCCATCTGATGTTGCTCTGCAATTGATTCACCAAGGGTTCGGAGCACTCAAAGGTCCCCGTCTCTTCAAAATCCGAATGAACCACAACGGCTTCAAAAGCTTCATGATCCAACTGCTCCTCCGTGAATCCGGATAATCGAACATACCGAAAGCCCTGGAATGTAAAATGAGGTTCATAGGTTTCTTTGCCATCACCCTTTAATGTGTACCCGATGGTTTGTTTAGCCGTTCGGAGATTCTCGGTATAGAAATTCCCCTCGCTATCCAATATTTCGGCATGTTCCAGTGTCACCACAGCGCCTTCTGTCCCCGTAAGACTGAAACGGACCCATCCAACCAGGTTTTGTCCAAAATCAATGACCATCTCGCCTTTAGGCGTAACCAGCCACTCAGTTGGCCGTACCGTTTGGATTGCTCTTACAGGTTCGTTAATCTGAGGCTTCAACATGTCATAACCATGCTCCAGCGATTCCACTCCATGCCAATCGCGAGACATATAATCCGGTGTGCTGAAATCCTCGAATTCCAGGCGGGCGTCATAGGTTTCGCCGTGATAGATCTCTGACATTACAATCGGACCTTTGGCTGACTGCCAGCTTGAATCTGTTGTGATCAGCTCCTCGCTCCCATCCGTGTATGTTATATGCAGTTCTAACAGCAAGGCTAGTCGATCTCCATAGATGGCACCCTTCTCCTGCCAGCCCAATTGCCCTTTGTACCAACCATTTCCGAGCCATGCTCCAATCGCATTCTGCTCCGTTCTTAACATGTCCGTTACATCATAGGTTTGCGTCTGAATCGTATGCTTATAACTGGTCCAGCCAGGCGTGAAATAACGATCTCCCACCCGCTGCCCGTTAAGCTCCAGCTCATATAGCCCTAATGCCGTTGCGTATATTCGTGCCTGCCTGACGGAGGAATTCAGCCGGAAACTTTTGCGGAGGAGCGGCAGATGCGGGGAGTCGGTGGGCAGCAACGATAAGGGTGCAGAAATCCATTCCCCTGCCCACTGCTCCCCTTCCAGCTTACCGGTCTCCCAATATGCGATATCTGACCATTCCGATAATTCCCCGTCTTGATTCCACAGGCGCACGCGATAGTTATAGCGCTTACAAGATTTTGTATCCAGCTCCTCCAATTCAACATGAACCGATTGTGATGAAGCCACTTTTCCCGAGGTCCAGTAAGGATCAGAGAAATTGGGAAGATTCGAAACCTCAATCTCATAAGCGGTTTGGCTGACCGCTCTTTCATCCGAATCCAGCCTCCAGCTTATACGAGGACATCTCTCTCCAATACCAATCGGGTTATGCTGATACTCACACCGCAAGTCCGTCACCTTAAACATAATCAAGCCTCCGTTCACTTCATATTTATGGCACACACCTTGGTTATAGGACTTCTGCCGGAATGCAATATTCCACATTCGTGCCTATTTCAACTATTATTATAAGTGAACATCATCTCAATATTATGGGTATAACGGACAAGTGCATGCGGTATTACGGACTTTCTTCCGTTATGGTCCAGGAGGGGCATATATGATGAAAAGACCGATGGAAACCTACTATGGAGATCGCTTTTTCCGGGATGACACCATGATGTACGTGAATCGAAATGCGGAGAATTTTTCAGGCTCATACCATAACCATGATTTTTTGGAAATCGCTTATATTGTGGAAGGTGAAGGCTTTCATCATCTGGAGAACACGGTGCAGCGAGTCCGCAAAGGCCATATTTTCTACATACCGCTCGGCGTGTCCCACGTATTCCGGCCTACTTCTGCAAACGGGAAGCCGCTCATTGTGAACAACTGCATATTCTCTGTACGGCTGCTGTCCAAGCTGATTGCCTTTGCTTCAGATTCCGATACAGCATCCTTTCTGCAACGAATGCAGGACGGCTCTCTTGGGTATAAATCGATTATGGACCAGCATGACCGTTTCGAGAAGCTGTTCGACTCCCTCTATGAACAAAATGCCATGCCAATCCGTGGGTCAGCTGTTTATTTGCACACTCTGCTTCTTCAGCTGGTCATTGAATTCAGCCGGGCAATCGAGCATTTGCATTCAAAGCCTTCAGAACTTCAACATCATTCATTTCAAGATGTTCTTCAATACGTGGAGAGACATTACATGCACGAGCTTTCGCTAACGGTTCTTGCCCATATCAGCGGATTCAGCGAACGCCATCTGCAGCGCTTGTTCCGCCGATATACCGCTCAAAGCTGGCATCATTACTTACAGACCGTACGTGTTCGGATGAGCCGGGAGTTGCTGCGAACGACCCCGGATAAAGTCAGTGCAATTGCCGAGAAGGTAGGTTATAAGGACATTCACTCCTTTAACTCGGTATTCAAAAGGAATACCGGACTCACACCGGGTCAGTACCGCAGTGAAACCAGGATCGATTGAACAGAGGTCCAACTCCTAATAACGGAGTCCTCAAACTTTGAACAATTTTACATGCTCTTGCGCCCACTCGGCAAAGGTTCTGGCAGGTCGGCCCGTTACGATTTCAACTGTTGGATTGACGGTGTAGGCTTCGACCGGAGGGTTCATATGCCAGTTGATGACATAATCCATGATGTCCTCCCCTACTCCAAGTTCCGCCATGCGTTTACGCTCCTGCTCCTCTGTTAAGCGGATGAATTGAATGTCTCTGCCGATAAGATCGCTGAGGATTCGAACCTTATCTTGAACGGATAATGCTTCGGGACCGGTTAAGGTATAGATTTTACCGGCATGACCGTCTTCCGTCAGGGCTGCGGCAGCTACCCGTCCAATATCTCCTTCATGTATCAATGCACTGATCGAGTCTCCATAAAGATCACGGACGACCCCCTCCGTTCGTATCGACTCCCTCCAGCTCAGCACATTGGACATGTATTCAACCGGCTGCAGCTGTGTCCATTCCAGATTGCTTGATTCAACTGCATGCTCTACCGTACCTTTCTTTCCGTCCCATAATACACTCACTCGCTGAACCCCTGCTGCTTCGGCAGCTGCAATGATCTCTTTCCCTGTCGTAAGCGGAACGTAGCCTGTTCCAGTGGTAATTAAATGCAGACCGCTCACCCCCTCTAATGCGGGTACCAGAGTGTCAGGATTACTTAAATCTCCGCCGACAACTTCAACAGCTGCAGGCAATTTAGCTGAAGCCGGATAGCGGCTAAGCGCCCTTACCTTATGACCGGCCTTAAGCAATTCTTCCACCACATGACGTCCTACATTTCCGGTTGCACCTGTGACCAAAATCGTCATTTTCATTCCCTCCCTATGGGTGATTGTTGTATTTCCATTAAACCGCAATTCGAAGTGGGTTACGTCCAGCGCTGGTCTTATGCCAGCATTATAAAAAGGCCTTATCCAAAGATAAGACCTCTCACTACGACCATAGTCTGATATTTACTTGCCGTACCAATGGTTCCTGATCGCATACAGCGCTGCCTGGGTTCGATCCTGCACCTCCATTTTTCCTAAAATATGAGTTATATGCGTCTTTACGGTTTTCTCGGTAATATGCAGCTCCACCGCAATCTCTTTATTGCTCCGCCCCATTGTAATTTGTTCGAGTACATGCTGTTCACGCTTGGTCAGAATATCAATCCCTTTGGCAGCTTCCCCGTCTGTTGCTACATGAGCGATTAACTGGTTTGTCACTTGGGGATGAAGCATTCGATTCCCGTTAACGGCAGCCACGATGGTCTCTACCAACACTTTGGGTTCAATATCCTTCAACTGATATCCAATGGCTCCCGCTTTGATGGCTGGCAGGACGGAATCACGGTCGGCAAAACTGGTAAGTATGATAACCTTGATATGAGGAAATTCGCTTGTGATCCGTTTTGTGGCTTCAACTCCATCCATCTCCGGCATCATCAAATCCATCAATACGACATCAGGCTGCAGCATTTCTGCCTTAGCCAGAGCTTCGCGCCCATTCAGCGCCTGATCCACAATTTCAATCATGGGCTGGGTCTGCAAGAAATAACGCAAGCCCCTTAATACAACGAGATGATCGTCAACGATGAGAACTTTAATCTTCATGCATCTACAACCTCTTTCTCAGTCCATAACGGAACCATGACTGTCAGCATTGTCCCTGTACCTTCTTCACTGCTAATGCTTAAGGTTCCTTGGATCTCGGCTGCCCTCTCCTTCATGCTGGTAAGCCCAAGCGAACGGTGATGCTGCTCTGAAGAACTGGGGGTAAACCCCCGCCCTTGATCAGAAATTTTCATATATAAATGGGGACCGACCTTCTCCATTCTGATCCATGCGCGATTCGTTCCCGCGTGTTTGCTGACATTGTTTAACGCCTCCTGGCCGATTCGATACAGCGTCCCTTCCACCTGCTTTGTAAGCTCCGGAATTTCCTTCATGAGAAACGTGAGCTGTATGCCAAGCTTCTCGGCATAATCCCTCAAAGAACCCAGTATCCCTTTCGCTTCCCCGGAAGGCCTCAGCTGCCAGATTAACGTCCGCATTTCGGTCAGCGTTTCCTGAGCCAACTGTCCAATATCACCCATGGCTTCTGCCGTATCCGAATTCTCATGCAGGGTCTGCTCGCGAACCCCTTGTGCAAGCAGTGATAGAGAGAATAGCTTTTGATTAACCGAATCATGTAAATCCCGCGCCAGGCGGTTCCGTTCTTCGACCAATAGCAGATCTTGCCATTCATAATATAAACAAATCTTTTCAATCGCAAGTGAGATATGCTCTGCCAGCACCTCCAGTATTTGGATCTCCAATTCACTAAAGGACGGGTTCTCCCTACCAATGAAGAGTACGCCCACCATCTCATAGGTTTGAAAAATACGCTCATGATGCTTTAAGGGCAGCGCTGCGGTATACATATAAGGCTGTACGCCCGGAAGTATCCGAACCGGACCTTCATGAACCACCACCTTCTGTTCCTCATACGCACGATGTACGCTTCCTGTTTTTTTGCTCGTTTTCTTAGAGCCCTTACGAACAAGCTCCTTAAGATTGTGTGTCACGCCATTCTGCCGAAAGGTGCGCAGATGCAAGTCATCATTTTCGTCAGACGTAATCATGGCTACACTTGGCCAGTCAAACGACTGAGCAAGCTGCTCCACAATGGCCGTATACATTTTGTTCATGTCATTAATTTTCCAGAGGTATCTTGTCACCTTGCTTGCCTTGGCATAATAATCCACGATAAAACGAGATATGCTATCCACTGCTTGCTTCTCCTTCTGCTCGGAGAGCCTCGTCCGCTCAACGGCAGTCCCAATCTGATAAGCAACAGATTGTAAAAGTGCCAGCTCACCCGCGCTGAAATGCTCTTTGCCCGGTGAGCCTACATTCAGCAGCCCCAATCGTTTTCCTTGAACGGTCAGGGGGATTGTAGCATGATGGGTCAAATTGCCGGTTTCTCCCCAGCTCTGTTCAATTGCGTTATATAAACGTTCGCATTCAATAATCGTAACAGGTTCATTTAAGCTTCCAGCCCAATGCATACGAAGACATAAGCAGTCCCCACATCGCATCGGTTTTTTATCTTCCCTGGCTAGAGCTGGAGGGAGATTGAAATCCGCCATCTTATCATACTCCGGTTTATCACCAACCAGAAAAGTCCAGCCTGTCTCAAGATGGGTTAACTCCAGCAGCCGTTCAAGCGTCGTCTGAAGCATTTGCTTCATGTCGTTGCTCTCATTCAGAGTTTCTGCAATGGTCTTTAGAATCATCAATTCTTCAACATACTGATCTTTATCACACAGTATCAGACTCACCTCCACTCCATTCCTAAAAATGAAATTACCCTAGATTCTTTAAAGCCGTTTCTCGAGCATAACCTCATCTTCCTGGATATAACCCGACTTGGCATAAGCTCCGATCGCCTGATCGTTGTCGTGACCTGTCAGCACCTTAACCGTCTTCACTCCACGCTCAACCAGCTGTTCCTCCAGGTATGCGATAAGCATTCCTGCCAGCCCCTGTCTTCTCGCCCGCTCCTGAACATACATCTCCGTAATTTCGCCCATAAGCTCAGGGTAACAGAAGGACTGAAAGGACTGCGCACAGGCAAATCCCACAGGAACATCATTCAAATAAGCAATCGCCACAATCTCGTGCGCCTGTTTCAAGCTTCGCTCCACATCCTCCTGCGGCATTAGAGCTTCATTAAATTCCTCATTCAATTGAACCAGAACGGAAGACATCGGAATGAGATGCCATGCGAACCTGTTTGTGAATATCCATTCTATGTATCCTCCATTATCATCCTTTTAAAATATGGAAAAATATGCTATGTTGTTCCTCCAGTATACCACCTTCTCCAGCCTTTTATATACTTTGGGGTATCAAAAAAAGGGTCCTTGCTGCAAACACAGCAAGAACCTTTTTCAATTCCAAATCACTCGGCTTGTTCAGCCTGCATTAACCGAGAACATCAGACCGCAGTATATCAGCACAACAGCGCCTAACCCACTTAAGAGTCCGCCGGCAGCCGCGCGGTTCCTGCGAAATACATTCACGACATTCCACAAGAGGACAAGCCCGATACACAGGCTAAGAATCCCTATCCAGCTCCATGTAAATGCCAGTTCACCGATCGTAAACCCGGGATGGAACCAGACAAAGGTTGAAGCAGGACCGTAGGATGCCAGCGTATCTGTGACATCATGCGGGGCCGGCTGCTGGTTCATATACCCCGTTGCAATATATATCAACCAGATGAGAATGCTCTCGCTTCGCGCCCATGCCGTCGGTTGATAGCTTGCGTCATGGCGAAGCTTGCGCTTAACCAGATGACCGTTAACAAAGGCGAAGACCAGCAGCGGCAGGATCAGAATGTGCTTGACAAGCAAGGCCTGTCCGTAGGATAACGTCCAGCTGTTCACGGGATCCGGCGTCACCGCCGTCATCAGGAACAAACCTGATCCGATCACGATGACAACGCAGACGATTGCTGCTGGATGAAACCATCTCAGAAATGCACCCCAGCGCTCTGGATCCGTACTGAACCACCCTGTAATCAGCAAAGTTCCCGTCCAAATGGCCATCGCTGTAAAATGGCCAAAAAATGCAAGCTGCCCTGCGCTTTCGAATAAGGACGCTGCGTGGTTAAACGAGGACATGGCTGCTGCAATACCCAGCAAGGCAACCGGCATAAGCCAGCGTAATACCGTGCCTGAATTTTGGCGGACGATGATGGTCAAGACCGCCAGCAGTATCGAGAGGACCAGGATCCAGGCATAACGTTCGCCTTCACTGAACTTGAACATAATACTGTTAAAGGACTGCCAGAACCCAATATCATCCTTGAAGAACATCATAATCTGCAGCAGAGGGACGAAGCCGCACACCATAATGGCCACAGCTGAAACCGGACCCAGCCAGGCTGGCAAGGAAATTTCAGGTTTATATGCTTTTGGCACCAGGGACAGCACCGTGATACCTGCCAGAACGGCATAAGCTAAATATAAGAACGGTTCACTTAACCAGTAGTAAGACATTATTTTCTCTTCCGCGATGCTCGAACTCCAAAATATCCTGCGACAAATGCCACGATGACTATAATAGCGATCCAAATAGCAGATCCGCCACCTTCAGATGATTCGGCAGCCGGAGTGTTCTCAGCTTGCTGACCCTCAGTCGCGGTCTGATCGGTGTTGTCAACTGCCGTGTCATCAGCAGGTGTTCCTTCATCCTGCGCATCACCGGCATCCGCAGGCGTGTCTTCGGTATCGGCAGGCGGTGTTTCCGGCGCAGTCTCCGCTTCCGGCACTTCTACCTCGAAGGCATACGTCCCGTCAACAGGATGTCCATCACCGCCAACAATCTTCCATTCTACCGTGTAAGAACCGGATGGAAGAGGTGCTGCCAGCGTACCCAGCAGCGTACTCTGGGTTACTTTTACCTCCGACACTTCTACCGACTCGCCTTGCGCATTTTTAATCTTGACCGTACTCAAGTTTTCATCGATATTTTCATTAAAGGTTAGACTGACTTCCTTGACGCTTTCCGTCAGCTTGGCATCCGCGGCAGGCGTACTGGTTTCCAGCTTGGAATGGGCCCATGTTGCTGTCGGGAACACCAGCACAAGCAGCAGACCCAAGGTCAGCAAAACTGAAGTTTTCACATGTTTCAACACGTATATCTCCTCCAAACCATTATCTCAAATTTGAATCTTCCTCATCATAACAAAGTCATTTCGACAATGCCAATGAGTATATTGTGAACAATGATTTTCAAATATTTTACACAAAAAGGGCATGCCGCATATGACGCGACATCCCCTCAATGTTCCATGTAGCTGATCTACCTATTCTCTCTCATACCAATAACCCGGTATCCTCTGGGTCAGCCGCAGCAGTGCTTCAAGATAATAATAGTCGCCCCAGATCATATAATCGTCCGGTCCCATTCCACCTCTGACATAATAGGAACCGTGCTTGATCAAGCCTTCTTCCCCTTCCTCTCCAAGAGTAGAATATCGGCTTGCCAGGGAGGTCATCGACCGTTCGACCGCATCTGTCAATAGCCCTTTATTGCCATCTTCATTCTCCAGATGCTCCAATATTTCCAGCATGCCGCATGCTGCAATCGCAGATGCGGAGCTGTCGCGAGGTGTATCCGCTTCAACCGGAACATCGAAATCCCAATAAGCAACGTTATCCTCCGGCAGATGGCTGATAAAAAAGACGTGCCGCTCGTATAGCCGTATCCAAGTACTTCGCATCACGGGTATAACGGTATGACAGCGCAAACCCGTAGATCGCCCAAGCCTGGCCGCGCGTCCAGGTGGAGCCGTCGTGATACCCCTGATGCGTCCCGCCTCCGATGGGAGTTCCATCCGACGGATTGAAGTAGAACGTATGATACGAGGAGTCGTCCCCTCGCATTAAATACCTGCGGCTCTTATCCGCATGCGCCACAGCCACAATCCGGTATCGCTCATCTCCGGTTTGGTTATAGGCCCAGTACAGCAGCGGAATATTCATCATGCAATCGATGATGATGCGTCCTCCGTTCTTCTCGTCCCCCTTCCGGCCCCATGCCTGAATATACTGTCCTTCCTCCCGCCAGCGCAGCATCAGATGGTCGGCAGCTTTCAGAGCGAGCTGTTTGCCCTCTTCATGCTCGTCCACGATCCACGCCGCTAATGCAGACGGCAGGTAGAGGAACCCGATGTCATGATGATCCAGATGCCGCTTCTCCTGTAAGCGCAGCTTATAATCCTCCAAGTGCGCTAGTGCCGTCTCCTTAAACAACGGTTCCTTCGTATATTCATAACTCAGCCAGATCATTCCGGTGTAGAACCCCTCGATCCAGTCATTGCTCTCTCCCCACTCGTAACGCTTCTCCGCCGTGATATGCGGAAATTTCTTCGGATATCGGCTCATATTGCTCTTGATCTTTTGGATCGCATCCTGAATGGCTTGTTCCCACATGATTTTACATTCCTCCTATTCTTTGATGGCTCCGATCATAACGCCCTTCACGAAATATTTCTGCAAAAAAGGGTACAGGAACAAAATCGGCAGCGTAGCCACCATAATTGTTGCGTATTTGATCGTTTCGCCCACCGGCATCCGGTCTCCTCCGCCTACTGAGGTCATCATGCTGTTGGTGTCGTTCTGAATCAGAATCTCGCGCAGAATCAGCTGCAGCGGGAACAAGTTCCGGTCCCTTAAATAGATGAGTGCATCAAACCATTTATTCCAGTGCCACACTCCGTAAAAGAGTACCATAACCGCAATGACCGGCAGCGACAGCGGAATGATGATCCGGAACAGAATCGTCCAGTCGTTGGCGCCGTCAATCCGCGCGGATTCCTCCAACGCATCGGGGACCCCTTGAAAAGCGGTTCGCATAATAATCAAGTTCCATGTTGTCATGGCGCTTGGAATAATCAGTGCCCAGTACGTATCCAGCAGGCCGATGTTTTTCATTAACAGGTATTTCGGAATAAGCCCTCCGTCGAAAAACATCGTCATGACAATCAGCATCATAATGGTGCTTTTCCACATGACGTTTTTTCTGGATAGACCATAGGCTCCAAGAGCCGTCATCAGAATGTTCAGCGTCGTTCCGACCGCTACATAAAAGATTGTGTTCAGATAACTGCGAATGATGTTCGGATTCTCAAATACCATCCGGTAGGAATCCAGCGAGAACCCCTTGGGCCACAGCAGGATTCCCCGATGCTGAACGAACTCGGCAGGCGTACTGATCGAAGCAAACAATACATATAGAAACGGGTACAGCGTTACGATTGACAGCAAACATAGAAGAATCACATTCGCCGCATCAAATATGACCTCACTGATTGATTTTGAAGTTCGCATAGATGGCCCCCTTTCCTACCACAGCTTCGTATCGGTAAAGCGTTTGCTGAGATAATTGGCTCCAATGAGCAGAATAAAGTTAATGAGGGAATTAAACATGCCGACGGCCGCACTGAAGCTGTAACTCGCCTCCAGAATCCCCTTGCGGTAGACGTAAGTGCCGATAACGTCCGCAGTCTCATAAATAACCGGATTATACATAATCAATATCTTCTCGTCCTGAAGCGCCATAAATGAACCAATCCGCAGGATCAGCAAAATGATAACCGTTGGCAGGATGCCTGGCAGTGTAATCTGCAGCATCTGCTTCCACCGTCCGGCACCGTCTACCTTCGCTGCTTCATACAAGGATGGATCGATGTTCGAGATGGCTGCAAGATAAATTATGGAGCCCCAGCCAATCCCCTGCCAGATGGCAGACGAGGTATATATCGTTCGGAACCATTCAGGCAAACGCATGAAGGAAATCGGTTTTCCACCGAAATACGTCACTAATTGATTGATCAATCCGTCAACGGACAAAAAATCCACCAGCATGCCGACAACAACTACCACAGAAATAAAATGAGGGATATACGTAATGGACTGCACGGTCCGTTTAAATACCCGATGCCGCACCTCGTTCAGCAGCAACGCCAGCACAATCGAGGCGGGAAACACAAATATCAGGTCGTACGCGCCCAGGATAAATCGTATTGGATACGACCCGTTCAAAGAAAAAACCGTTAAAGAAGTCGCTGAAATGCTGAAAGCCGACCCAAGGGCTGTGCCATATTCCAAGTCCTGCCGAGAAGTTTTTGAACGCAATCTGCAGCCCGTACAGCGGACCGTAATGAAACACGGCATAAAATGCCACAACCGGAAGCAGCATCAGGTAGATCATGGAATTCCGGCGAAAATCCTTTGCAACTCTTATTTTGAAGCTATCTGGTTTATTCCGTATGACAACGCGGTTGGTCTCTTCCTTGAGCTGCACCGAATGCCCTCCTCTGATACAAGATCGAACACGCCGGAAGGGAGAAATCTGACTTCTCCCTTGGCATGCTTCGTCAACTTAACGGCTGTTGAATCGGTCGAGCGCAGCTTGCTGAATCTGAAGCGCTTCTTCAATGCCCATTCCCTGAAGCGTCTGGACGAATTGATCAAACCCGCTGATTGGCTCCACGCCCATAATGAATTTATTGACCATCTCTTCGTAATAGGTATTAATATCATTCATGATGGAGGCATAACGAGTGCTCTCTTCAGCCGTTGGCGAAATAATCGGCATCAAGCGCTTATTATCCGCCTTCATCCATGTCTCGATGGCTGCTTTCTGCTGAGGAAGAGCGGAATACTGTTCAATATACCGGCGATCCTGGACAAAAGGTCCCGAGTAGCTGGCGAGGTTATATTTGGACAGCGCTTGGGTGATGGATAAACCATCCGGGTTCTTCATCACTTCGTCCGTATAGGCCGGGTACCCGTCCTTCATGCTGTAGCTGACGCCTTCTACGCCAAAATTAAACAGCATATGTCCTTCTTCGCCGTACTTATAATCAAGCCACTTTACGGTCTCCACCGGGAATTTGTTCGCTTTCGTAATCGCCGCCCCGAATCCATTAAATGGCGAATCCTTCTGCCCCAGGATCGGAGTGTCGCCCTTCTTCAGCACAACGTTAGGAGCACCCAACAGTTTCACATACCGGATTGGTATTTCAGCACTAAGCTCCGAATATCGGCCCAAGCTGCTTCCCATGTATCCGGAGAATGCGCCCAATTGATTGTTAGTCACCTTGGCATCCTTCAGTGTGGCATCTGTTGCGGCGTAATCCTGATCGATCAGCCCTTCGGCATACCATTTGCTCATCGTCTCCAAATACGATTTAAACTCCGGTTGAATAGGGCCGTAGCTTACCTTGCCATCCACCTGGTAAAACCCTGTCGTAATTCCCCAGGCTCCGATAAACGCATGATTCAATGCCGTCATATCCAAGTCAAGCAGGAGCGGAATTTCATCGGCCTGCCCGTTCCCGTTTGGATCCTTGGTTTTGAATGCGGTTAACACTTCATGCCACTCATCCATCGTTTCCGGTACGGACAGCTTTAATTTCTCAAGCCAATCCTCGCGGAGAATGATGCCGTTATAGGTCAGCAAATACTCATCCCCGCGGATAAAAGGAAATACGTAAATGTTGCCGTCGTCTGTCGTTATGAGTTTTTTGTATTCCGGATGCTCGTTTAACAGCTTTGATATATTCGGTGCATGCTCTTCAATCAGCTCATTCAGTCGAATGATCGTTCCATCCGAAATGGCTTTGTCCGGTCCGCCGGATACATTAGCCCAGCCGTACTCGATGACATCTGGCAAATTGCCCGAGGATACCATAATATTGAAGGCATCTGCCTCCTGTCCGGCAGGGGGATGCTGAAACTTAAGCCGGGTCCCCGTCAATTTCTCCATTTCCTGATAAGCTGCAATCCCGTTCATATCCTGCATCGTTGCCGATGCGTTGGCGTTAAGAGATACCCAGTACGTCAGCTGTCCCGGATAACCCGGCTCACCCTTTGAAGAAACACCGGCTCCTTCCTGCCCTTTTTCGCCCGCAGGATTCTGAGCTCCCGAGCTTTTCCCGCTGCATCCAGCCAGCATGGCTACGATTAATATGAAAATTGCCAGCCTTGTCGCTCGTTTTTTGGTTTGTTTTCAAATCACGACGCCTCCCTTTTTCCTGTTTGAATGATCATCCGATTTAACCAAGGACCGAAGTGAATCAGCCCTGTTTAAATTCTAGGGTCAAAGCGCCTTCATCGTATACCGTACACATTCATGATCTGTTAACAGAGATTAAGAATTGAGATGATCATTTCTTAAGGTGGATGGTAGAGAATGCAGAGTTTCCTTGTATTTTCCCGGGGTTATTCCTTCATATTTTTTGAATACCCGGATAAAACCCACATCGCTGGTATAACCGACGGAACGGGCAATATGTGAAATCGTGTTTTTGGCATCCTTCATCATTTCCTTGGCATGCTCGATCCGAATCTTGGCCAGATAATCCGTCAGGTTGGTGCCGCTGTTCTTCTTGAAGAAAGCCGACAGGTACGGGGGCGTAATGTTGAACTGCTCGGCGATGGAAGCCAGACTGATCATGGTATCGTTGTGATGATCTTCGATGTAGATTTTGATTTTTTCCAGCAGCAGTGAAGAGGAATCTCCTCTCTGCTCTCCCACGTACAAGCAGACCTTGCCGAACATCCACTTCACCTCCTGATATAACTCTTCCACTGTGCTGCCTTCGGTGATATCCTCGATTGTTTTGCCAGCTGTTCCGAAGATGTCCTCATACTTCAAATTTAAAGCATTGAGCAGTTTGAACATTGTGCTGAGCAGGTTCGCGAAGAGGAGTCTCCCCAGATCCGGTGAGATGGACTTGCCCATAAAATTGTTGCTGTACAGGCACTGAATAATGTCTTGAGCTTTATCGACATCCCCGCTCTTCATCGCGTTAATGAGCTTGACCTCCGTCTCGATGGGAAAATCATAATACACCTCCGTCTTTTGTTTCATTTCATCATAGAACAGGATCGGTTTATAGGCTGTAAATATGGAATATTCGAGTGCTTTCAGGCTCTCGGTATAACCGCTGGACAAACATCCGGGGCCTGTATGAATCCCGCTGATTCCGATCGTTGTCACGGTTTTGAAGCGTAGTTCGATGACCTGTTTCACCTGCTCCGCCCATTCAACCAATTCCTCTAGCCCGCACTGCTGAGAGTCGGGCACGTTTAATATGATAGCAACCAGATTTTTCTCCAGTTCCACCGAGTAAGCGGCAAAAGGATGGATTTCCTCCGCTACCTTGCCGGTAACGAACCGGATCAGTGCCCACTCGCTTTCGCGCTCGTTATGAATAAATCCACTGGCATCCCTGAGCTCGATCAAGGCAACAGCAAACCCCCGCTCCGGAAACGAGATGCCCATGAACGCCATGGCATGATCGGACATATCACTTGCGTCCACATTACCCTTCAATAAACGCTGCAAAAAGTTGGAGCGGATGACCGGCGTTTGCCTGGACAGCTGCTCCCTCATCTCCGTCTGCCTGCCAAAGGAATCGGCCATCGTCGATTTGATGAAATCATATTCATTGCGAACGGCCCCCTCCCGTGCCGGGTGCGCCTGCCGAATAAAACGGATAATGTCACGCAGCGGATAATACGCCCGATAAGTCATGAACGCGCAAGCGGCTACCCCGGCGGCCAGACAGATCACAAGAACGCCGGCGGCCATTCTTTTGACCATATTGACCTTCTCCATGAACACTTTCTCGGGCACGATGGATACGTATTCCCACCCGCTTCTCTTCGAGATTGCCGACACAGTCATCATCGGATGATCCTCCGGTGTCTTCCCGACTCGGCTGACCGAGGCTGCTCCGGCACTTAAAATAACTTGTCCGCTGGCATCCTTGATATATATCGTCCCATGATTTGTCTTCACGATCTCTTCCAGGAGCCCTGTAATCTGTCGTTCGTCAATCAGCATGATTAGCGCACCTTTCGGATGGTTCTTCTCTCCAAATGGAAGCGTTTGCATATATGTCAGCATCCGTTTCTGATTCAAACCTTTCCCGACCTCCGTCACGGGCAAGTAACGGTTAAAGTGAACGCCGTGCAGGATATCCGACCGATACTGTTCATAGGTTAGATTTTCATATCCATAAATATCGGAGAACAAAACGCTTGAGGTTGTCTTTAAGGTTGGACTCAGAACCGTGTTGCTCTCCCTTAAATAGACATAAAAATCAGTAATAAAGCTGCTGCTGTTGCGGTAACGCTGCATTTCCTGCATAAAGCTGAAGTAATTGTAATGCTCGATGCCATTCTGAGGCGAGCCTGCCTTGAGCAGCGCGTCCAGCCTTGGATTCGACGTGATATTCCGGGAAATCAAATGCATCTCATCCAATCGGCCGTCCACTACCTGCTTGGCTTGCTCAATCAGCGCCATGTTGCTGTTATTCGCGTTCTCGATCATAATCTTCTCAATACGAGCATACAATCCGCCGAATACAATGACCGGGATCAACAGCACGACAAGATAGGACATGAGCAATGTAACGAACACGGACACGCGATTGGAACGCTCCATTCTTGCACTGGTTGTCGTCGACTTCCCCATACCCTCATTCCTTCCGGTTTCAATGGTTATATATCTTCCGTACTTACATTAATTACATCATACTGTTTTTATTTAACATGAACAGGCCATCTTCAAAAATGTTAATCGATCACGAATTTGTATCATGCTCGAAGGCTTCAGCCTCCACTAAGGCCACAACGAAATTCCTCCACCATGCTGTGCTCATCAGAAGCGATAACGCCAATCCATGAGATGAATTAGCCTCATCGAAGTGTGGTGTGTCCTCTAATTGCTCAGTGGTTCAACATTCTCAGCGGCCGCAAGAACAACGCAAAAAAAAGGAACGCCTCCATAGAGACGCTCCTTTTTGGGGTTCAATCCGATTCAGCTTAAGGCTCATAGATCATTTTGCGGGTCATGCCCCCGTCAACGACAAGATGCGCACCTGTCACAAAGTCATTATCCGGATCGGTGAAATAGAAACAGGCTTTGGCAATATCAGCAGGAACTCCCACCCGCCCCGCTGGATGCTGCTTGTGGTCCTCCGAGCGAAGATTGTCATAGCTGCCGGTCTCAATCCATCCCGGACTAATGCAATTCACCCGAATCCGATCAGGTCCAAGACTAATTGCCATCGCATGACTCAATGCAACAATGGCTCCTTTGGAAGCCGCGTAGGCTTCTGAATTCGGCTCGGACATGATGGAGCGTGTGGAGGATATATTGACAACAGCTCCGCCTGCACCCGACTTTTTCATATATAATGCGGCTTCACGCGTCGCAAGAAAACAGCTTCTGGCATTGGTATTCATGACATCGTCCCAATCCTCAACAGACAGCTCATAGGGAGATTTCCAGCGGGATACTCCTGCATTGTTGATCAGGATGTCGATCGAACCGCCATGTTGAACGGCTTCTGCCATGAGGCGTTTAATATCTTCTTCCTTTCGTACGTCACAAGGGATGAAGGCCGCCTTCAGTCCTTGTTCCGTCAAGGAGTGTGCCGCCAGGCTTCCCTGCTCCTCGTTAAAGTCGCTTAATATGACTCGCGCTCCGCTTGCAGCATAGGCTTCCGCCAATCCGCGGCCTATCCCATTGGCAGAGCCCGTAATCACGACTGTTTTATTCTCAAAATTCATTCGCAGCTCCTCCTTTTTCTCCTACATTATATACCACAGGAGGAAGCTGACTAAAATCAAGTCCGACATTTATTTAGGATGCTCATAACCCCTCACCACGCCGAGATGTGCCTTCGGGTGCCGTGCAAATCCGTAATACCGGGTACCTTGGAAACGCAGTAGCCCCTCGTCACCTTCCGCACACATGCCGAATTCTTCACCGTTTACAATAAACTCCATCCGATCTCCGCTCTCAACTTCAAAAGTAAGATAATAGGTGGTACGAGTACGGCTCGACATCGTATCATCTGTCTGCTGCGTGTGTTTCACTTCCGTTCGCTTGCTCACAATTTTGGAATCAACCGATAGCAAAGGCTGTCGGTTATTCTGACTCCACTGCAAGATTCCCTTACCGGCCGACAGCAAAATGATCCCGATGACGACGATGAAAAACACGGGCATTACGCTGCCGAAAAAATCGAACATCCAATCTGATCCCGATCCCATACGGCTCCCCCCTCCACCTTGTCTTGAAATATGTATATGCTTCTTCTTGGACAATTTAACTCATATGTCGTGGAAAGTTTGATTGAAATTTTAAAGAACTTGTCCCTTTCTGAAAACGCCAAAAAGAAGCTGGTCTCTGCTCTTGGTCAGCTTTCAGCTTCTTCGTGGGACTCAAACACCCTGATCTATTCATTTTCCTTCTCATCGCCATTCACATTCAATCGTAAGCCAATCTCAGCCATTTTGTTGTCTCTTCTTGTCCTGTCATTTCTTGATCCTCAGGTGTCAGTTCCTGTTCATTCCAGCATGCCAGGCATTGTTCCTCCGTATCGCATAAACATGCATCATCACAATGGTAACACAAGCGGAGGAAATTTATCGTCACTTGATCGGTATGCATATGAATCGTTCCCTTCTCTAACATAATGGAGTATCTAATTACATCTTTATAGTAGCATAGATATTCACTTATTATTGTGATTAATTTCACAATATAATGTCAATAAAAAAAGGCTGTACCGGATCTGACTCTGAAGTTACCCCCAAAAGTTAGACACGGTTATTTCAT